>NZ_CAKLBB010000011.1:0-142866 GCF_920939515.1 Sphingomonas sp. Leaf4
TGTAAGCGTGGCCGGCAGGCCGCCTTGCGGTAGCATTGGCATCCGGGATGCTTGTCGCCTTTGACGAGGGCGCGGACGGTGCGGGAAGTTTTCGGTTTGACGACTGGTCATACGAGCACTCGTATGACTGGTCGCATGGATGTCGTTGGCCGGGTGTCGGGCCGGCGCCGATGGTCGGATGCGGAGAAGCTGGAGATTCTGGCCGAGGCGTTCCGGCCGGGGGTGCGGGTTTGCGATGTCATCGCGCGTCGCGAGGTATCGAGCAGCCTGATCTACACGTGGCGCAAGCAGTTGCGCGAAGGCCAGCTCGCCGGGGTGATGCCGTCGCTGCCGGTGTTTGCCGAGGTGCGGGTCGCTGAACCGGTTGCGCCGGCGCCGCAGCCGGCGCCATGCCCATCATCGGGGCTTATCCAGATCGACCTGCCGGACGGGGTGCGGGTGAGCGTCGATGCCCATGTGGATGCGGGTGCGCTGGCACGGGTGTTGTCGGTGCTGCGGTGACCCCGGTGGCGTTGCCGACGCGGGTGTTCCTGGCGTGCGGCATGACCGACATGCGCAAGGGGTTCGATGGGCTGGCGGTGCTGGTGCAGCAGGTACTGCGCGAGGACCCGCATTCGGGGGCACTGTTCGCGTTCCGTGGCAAGCGCGGCCACCTCGTCAAGCTGCTGTGGTTCGACGGGCAAGGCCTGTGCCTGTTTTCCAAGCGTCTGGACCGGGGTCGTTTCATCTGGCCGGTGACCGCGACCGGCACGGTGACGCTGACGCCGGCCCAATTGTCGATGCTGCTGGAGGGTATCGACTGGCGGCGGCCAGAGCGGACGTTCACGCCGACACTGGCGGGGTAGGAACGGCGGTTTCACGTCGCTTTTGCTCGTCTGTCGGCAGACGATCTGCTATGGAATCCGGGTGTCGGAAGCGTCCGTTGCCCCTGCTGATGCCACCGCGCGGATCGCCGCGCTGGAGGCGTCGCTCGCCCGGGCCAATGCCGCCCTTGCCGCCCGCGATCTGCTCATCGATACGCTGCGCGGGCAGATCGCGCGGTTGCGGCGGATGCAGTTCGGCGCGTCGTCCGAGAAGCTGGGTCGTGAGATCGAGCAGCTCGAACTGGCGCTGGAAGAGCTGGAGACGGAGCGCGATGCGCCTGTAGCCGAGGCTGCCACCGGTGTAGCGGCGCGACCATCTCCCGTCCGCAGCCTGCCGGACCATCTGCCGCGCAAGGAGGTCGTCCACGAGCCGGCCTCGGGTGCCTGCACCTGCCCCGACTGCGGAGGTGCCCTGCGCCAGTTGGGCTTGGACGCACACGAGATGCTCGACATCGTGCCAGTGCGCTGGCGGGTCGTGCGCAACGTTCGGCCCAAATACAGTTGCCGGGTGTGCGAGAAGATCGTTCAGGCGCCCGCACCGGTCAGCGCCATTGCGCGCGGCAAAGCCACCTTCGCCACGCTGGCGCACGTCGTGGTGTCCAAGTTCGACCACCATCTGCCGCTGTACCGCCAGGCCGGGATGATGGCCGCGCAAGGGCTCGACATAGACCGCTCGACGCTGGCGAGCTGGACCGGACAGGCTGCAGCACTTCTCGACCCCATCGTCAGCCGCATCCGCGACGAAGTCCTCAAGGCCGACAAGATCCATGCCGACGACACACCGGTGCCGGTGCTCGACCCCGGTCGCGGCAAAACCGCTACCGGGCGGCTGTGGGTTTACGCCGTCGACGACCGGGCATCCGGCGGCACGGCGCCGCGCGCGACCTGGTATCGCTTCACGCCGGATCGCACCGCCGCGCACCCGCTGGCCCATCTCGCCGGCTTTCGCGGTTTCCTTCAGGCCGACGCCTATGCCGGCTATGACGGGCTCTACCGGGGCGGTGTTACTGAGGTCGCATGCTGGGCGCACTTCCGGCGCAAGGTCTTCGACCTGCACGAGCGTGTCCCGACGCCGCTGACCACCGACATACTCGAGCGCATCGGCGCGCTTTATGCGGTCGAGGCCGAGGTGCGGGGTCGGCCACCCGATGAACGCCATCGCGCCCGACAGGAACGAAGCCGGTCAATGGTCGAGGCCTTGCGCGGAGTGCTCGACACTGCGCTGCGCCACCTGTCGCCCAGGTCGGATATGGCCAAAGCCATCGCCTACGGCACGAAGCGCTGGCCCGCGCTGTCGCGCTTCCTGGGTGACGGGCGTCTGGAGATCGACAACAACATCGCAGAGCGCGCACTGCGCGGCATCGCCATCGGGCGCCGCAACTGGCTGTTCGCCGGCTCACGCGCCGGTGGCGAGCGCGCCGCGGCCATCTACACCGTCATCCAGACCTGCAAGGCAAACGGCATCGACCCGCAGGCCTACATCACCGACGTCATCGGCAAGGTCGCCGACGACTGGCCCGCCAGTCGCTGGGGTGAGTTGATGCCGTGGAACTGGATGCCCCCGGCAGATCAGCCGACCGCGCAAGCCGCATAATCTGCGGCCTCCACGCCGCGCTTACAGAGCAGCTGACCGCCCGAGCGTGCAAACGGCAGGTAGCCGAGCTCGTTGAGCACCACGAGGTCGAGCCGGGAGAGCTGGGCCGCCAGCGTGCCGGCCTTGCCGAGGCGCGTTTCCTCCTCGAGCCGGTTCACCAGGTCCACCGTGTTGAAGTAGCGCCCCCAGGCGCCGGCCCGCACCACATTGGCGGTGATGGCCGTGGCGAGGTGCGTCTTGCCGGTGCCCGTTCCACCGACCAGCACGACGTTGCGACGGCCAGGGAGGAACGAACCACTGTGCAGGGAGCGCACCAGCCCCTCGTTGATGGGGGTGTCGTCGAAGGCGAAGGCGTCGAGGTCCTTCACCGCGGGCAACCTGGCGGCCGACATCCGGTAACGAACCGAGGCTGCATGGCGGTGCGTCGCCTCGGCACGCAGCAGGTCGGTCAGGACCTCCATGGTCGTGCGCTTGCGCTGGAGACCGGTGGTGACCGCCTCGTCGAAGGCGCCAGCCATGCCCTTCAGCCCCAACTCGGCCATGGCCGTCATCATCTCATGCCGCTGCATGGAGGCCTCGCAGGCTGTCATAGCGGGTGCAGTCGGCGCGGGGCGGATGGCGCAGCGCCAAGTCTTCTGGCGTGACAATGGTCAGCGGTCGTGGCGGTTCGCGCCGGCGGGCCAGGATGTTGACGATGACGTCGTCGCTAGCGACGCCGGCCAGCAATGCTTCGCGCACGGCTGCTTCCACCGCCTCCAGTCCGTCGTCGAGCACCGCTGCCAGCACCCGCATGAACCGCCGGTCGGCATCGTCACCGACGCCAAGCTTGCGCCGCAGTCGTGCCAGCGCCGGCGGCAGCTCCCAGCCCTGGAACGGTGCGCCGTTGCGCAGGGCGCCCGGCTTGGTCGCCAACACCGGCAGATAATGCCACGGGTCGTAGATGGTCCGGTCGCGGCCGAAGAACCGGGGATGGTCGGCGACGACTTCCCCGTCGCAGCGCACGACGATGCGGTCGGCATAGGCGCGGACCTGCACAGCGCGCCGCACCACCCTGGCGGAGACGGAGTAGCGGTTGCGGTCGAAGCTGATGAGGCAAGTGCCGCTTACCGCATGCTCGCTTTCGTGGAAGCCGTCGAAGGGCGCGACAACAGGCTGGAGCACAGCCCGTTCGGCGGCCCATGCCTGGGCGACCGTCAGTTCCTTCTGCTCGGGATGCTGGTGCAACTCGGCCCAGCGCCGACACTCGGCTTCCAGCCAACCGTTCAGCTCCTCAAGGCTGGTAAAGCGCAGGCGTGGCTGGAAGAAGCGGCCCCGCGCGGTCTGCACCTGGTTCTCGACCTGACCTTTCTCCCAGCCCGACGCGGGCGAGCAGGCGGTCGGCTCGACCATGTAATGGTTGGCCATGACCAGGAAGCGCCGGTTGAAGACCCGCTCCTGACCCTCGGGGTCCCCATCGTGCCTGCACGATGGGGTGGGGCCGGTGAACACGCTCGTCACCGCTGTCTTGTTTGGCGGTCGATGATCCCCCGGATCATCGCCTGTTCGCCTCACTGTCGTAGATGCCACGCGTCGGCACGCCTCCGAAGAAGGCAAACGCCCGCGCATGCGCGTCGAACAGCATCTCCTGTGTTCGCGGGGATAGGCTCGCACATACATCGCCCGCGATGCGCACAGCCGCACATGCGCGACCTTCACGCGCATCGGCTTTCCCGAAATCTCCACGTCCTCGTGGCTCCAGTCGAACTGATACGCCTCGCCCGGTCGGAACAGCAGCGGGATGAACGCCGGCGCATTCATCACGTCGCGACGCCGCGCTTGCCGCCAACGGGCCGCATAGCGGTGCACCGCATCGTAAGACCCGTCGAACCCCTCGCGCAGCAGCAGGTCATGGATACGCGTGAGCCGCAGCTTCTCCCGCCGGGGCCGTGCCTCACCCTCCTCCAGCAATGCGTCCAGTCGCGCCTGAAACGGCCCCAGCTTCGGCAACGGCTGCACCTCTCGCCGGTAACCCATGTCCGCCTCTGGCGCCCGGATCGCCTTGCGCACCACCTTGCGCGACAGGTGCATGTCCCGCGCTATCGCCTTGATGGCCTTCCCCGACGCGTGCTCGCGCCGGATCCTCAACACCGTCTCCAATACCAGCATCCCGATCTCGCCGCCTGACACACCGCCAAGCGAACAGCCTAGACCACCGGGATCAGGGGTCCTTTTTCCATGCCGATCCACAGGTAAAATCGCCGTCCGACGACACGAGGCAGAAACCATCGAACCGCCCCGAATGGAGAAGGTCCATGGCATCGATGACAAGGGCGATATCAGAGGCGTTCTTGCCCGCCGTATTCGCGAAATTCTGATAGGGCAGACAGGCATGAAGCGGCGCTATATCGGCTCAGCCCTTGAGCCTGGTGCCGGCGAAATCACCGTAGATGCGCCGGACGCTGGCCTCGCCGATCTTGGCGATTTCCTCGAACAGTCCGGCCGCGATTGCGGGCGATGCGTTATCGGCATCGATGAGAACGGCAAGCTTGCGCGAACAGGTCGGATCGGCGGTCATCCCGTGCACTATGGCGGCGGCGGACGTGCCTGTCATCGTGACAGCAACCGGCGGTCCCAAATGTGATCTACAGGATAGGCAGGGCCCTGTCCCAGGTCCTTGGCACGCAGGGACTTTAACCGGTTCCGCGACTCGTCTGTACCAGCGTAGCAAGCCTGTAGCACGTCCACCGCCAGCTTTTATCAGGCGGGTAGCAGCGCTGCTACGCCGCTACACCGCTGTTTATAATAGGATTTTATCTATCGCACAGCCGCTATCCATAGCGTGGTGTGTGCTTCCTGAGCCTGCAAATCCTGATCTGCCGTATCAATGATTGATGGATTACGGTGCTGGCTTCCGGCTGTCCGGCGGGGTGCCCGGGCCGGCGTGACAGCCGGCCAGCATGGATCATGTTCGGTCAGCTTCGCCGGATCATCATCGGGAACTTGCTCAGTCCTGTTCCCACGACCAGCGACCGGTGCGAAGCTCCTCCGTGTTCGGCATGCTGGCGACGAGGCGGGCTATCATTTCGTCGCTCATCGTCTCCGGGGTCACGACCTGACGATCGTTCAGCGCGCGCCGGACCAGACTGACTAGGCGGGCGAGATCGGGCGTCTCATAGGGGTCGTTGATCGCCAGTTCGCGGCTTCGGCCATCGACGGTCAGCCGGAGGTGAATGATACGATCGCCGGGCCTTGCCAGTACCGGTTCGGGCCGCTCGAAGAAGTCGATTGACCGGGCATGTTCGAGCAACGCCGACCAGCTCGTCGGATCGATCTGCGACACCGGCCGGATATCCTCGTGGTGTCGCACACCGTGGGGCGTAAACCATCCCGAAAGACTGCAGATGATTCCGTCCCCGACCTGCCGGTTTTCATGCCCATCATCCGGTTCGCTTGCATGGTTGTCGACCGTGGCGTCAGACACGATCGGCGGTGTCTCGACTTACCCCGGATTGACGGCGTCGGTTGGGGTGGTTTGTCCGGTGGCAGGACCGGCAGAGGGAGTGCTCATGGTTACCTTGTTGCGGCGTCAAGACGGACACCGCTTCGCCGACCACGCAACGGACGCCGTGCAGCCAGCGGGGCGAGGCATGGGGATGGGGATGGGGATGGCGGAAAAGCCGCCAGCCTCGTGCCTGATCGAAGGCGATCGGCAAGGCCCAAGGATCACTATCATCAGCGCGACGATCATGGCGCGCCTGTCGCCCGACAGGGTCAGCAAAAAGCTCGCCACTGTGAACGGCGTGGCGAAGAGGGTGACGCCAAACGGCACCACCGCAAACCGGCTGACCTCCCAGCGTGCGAGCAGCCGGTCGAACCACGGTACCGCATCAGTCGCGCCAAGGGTCATGCCCACCGCCCATGCCGGTCGGGAATGGGTGATCCACCCGCTGTGATGATCGTTCAACGATGATACCGAACAATGCGGATCGTGGTGCCAGTTATCGTGACCGTAACTGGAAAGGCCAGTGCCGCAGGGGTTGCCGGCGACATCGACCCCGCCGGTCATCGGCAGCCCCATGACGGGGCTGATCGTCGGGGTATCAGCCACCGGGCAGGTGGCAATGGACATGTGCCAGTCATCGAGGAACGACGCGATGTGATCAAATAGGCCCATGAGGTTCAGCCTCCCCGTGACATTGGCTCGAAGAAATACGCTTTCCGCATTTCTATCAAGCAGCGCTACTACGCTTTCATGCCGGTTTCCCCCGCCCTGCCCGAGCTTCATGCGCGCATCGTCGTTGCGCTGACCCAAGGCACGGCATGACGTGAAGCTACGGCAGGTCGATCTGGCGCAGCAGCTTGGCTGGCAGCAGGCTTATGTGTCGCGCTACGCAACCGGCGAGCGGATGCTGGCGGTCGATGAATATATTGCGGTGGCGCGGGGGATCGGCATCGATCCGGTCGCGTTGCTCGCTCAGGTGCTCAAGAGTGGGAACGACAGGCCGGATTGATTCCCAACTGCTGCGTCTTGTTCTTCTTTGTCCTCAAATTATCAGAATCGCCGCTGCGCACGCAGCGGAAGTTTTCTAGATTCAAAGGATTCTGATTCAGGCCATCAAAAACGGCGAGTTTGCGTGAGTCGCAGGCATCTATCCTGACCGGTTGGGGGATGTTGCCTGTCCTCGCGGGGGCTGCTTCCTGTCCTTGCGGGGGCATCAACCTGACCTGCCGGGGTTATCCTGTCGTATTGGGGGATTGGTGGGGTGCATGTCGGATCAAACTGGTCCGACATCAAATCGTGCCGCCTTTCCGTTCGGCAGCCTGTCCTGCCTTGACGAACGAGGACAGGACAGGCACCGGTTGACAGGAAAGGATCGAATCGCGTCATGGACGATGCCGACGTTACTGACGACGTACAACCGGACGTAATCGACGAACCAATCTCGCATGGTCGCGCAATGCGCGTGGCGGGGCTTCTTGCCCGTAAGGATGGCGACGAATTCGCCAAGCCGGGCAAGCTCGTCGAGGTGCGGTTCGTCAAGGGTCAGTCGCTCAGTCTCACCGCTTCGCGCTTGCTGGCGCTGATGATCCTCACGGCTGGCGGTGATGCGTGGCGGCCGATCCCGCACCGGATGCGCAAGGCGGATATTCGCCGTGGCCACAAGGGCAACGAGCGTATCGTCGACATGCTCGAGGAACTGCACCGCACGCTCTTTGCGGAAGACGATACGTCGTGGCGTGGTCGCAAGGCAACGCGCCGGTTCGCGCTGATCCAGATGTCGCGCGAGGAAACCGAGGACGACGGGCGCGAGACCGGCTGGATCGAATGGGAGTTTACGCCCGATGCCCGCCGCTTGATCCAGGAATCCGAATCCTACGCGGTTCTCAATCGGCAGGCGGTACTCGGTTTCCGGTCGAGCTATGCGCTCCGGCTCTACGAAATGGGTGCCCTGCGTATTCACAGGCGACAGTCGAATTGGCGTGGTGACATGGCGGCCTTGCGCGCCGCGCTCGGCATCCCACCCGAGGTCTACAAGGACTTTGCGCAGTTGCGGCGTAAAGTGCTCGACGTTGCCAAATCCGAGATCGATCAGTTGGCCCATTTCCGCGTCGAATGGCGCGAAATCCGGCAAGGGCGTACCGTGACCGAGCTGGAGTTCAGGTTCGAGCCAAAGGATGCGCCTGCCCAGATTTCGACCGTTGACGAGCTGGCGCGGCATACGTCCGGCCGGACGGCGCGGCGGGCAGGAACAGTCGAGACAGTATCGATCGCGGTTCCCGAAACCCCCGCCCCGCCCCGCGCAGCCGGTCCGGCGATCACGGTCAGCAAGAAGCCTGCGACGGCAAAGTCCGTGCCGGAGGGGTTCCCGATGGGCTCGTTGCGGTACGGGTGCGATAGCGACTTCCTCGCGATCGGACGATCGTCGGGAGGCGGCTGGGACGTCGATATGATCGCGATCGCGTACCGGACACAGATGGGCGACCGGCTTGCCAAACTCACCGGCGCAAAGCTGCGCGCAAGCTGGACGGGATTTTGCGAGAGCTATGCGGCGCGACGCGGATCGCCCTGACATCGTGAAATTGCACCGGTGCAATTTTGGACGTTCGACCAGATGAAGCGCCCCCAAGCGGTCAGGTTATCCCACATACTTTCCGTTTGGAACCGGCGGCAGCTCGACTTTTGAAGTCTGGGCATTGCTTGACGAAAAAGCGCAAGTCGCGCATCCATGCGCGCAATTGCGAAAGGGGATGCCGTGGCAAGCCGTGCCGAAGAGCTCTACACCGACCGGGCGCACGTGGCGCAACTCGCAGAGCGCTGTTCGTCGATTCTCGAGAAGCTGCGCGACAATGTGCGGAACGCTCGGGCGAATGATCGCCGCGAACCGACCTTCCCGATCGGCAAGGCCGCCGAGCTCGTCGGGCGCACGCCGGCTGCAATCCGCGATGCCGAAAAAGACGGGCGCCTGCCTCCCCCTCCCCGTACCGAGACCAATCGCCGCGTTGGATACACGCTCGCCCAGCTTAACGACATGCGCGGCGTCTTCGGGACGAGGCCTTGGCGCGACGCAGACGATCCATGCGCGATCGTCGCGGTCCAGAACTTCAAGGGCGGCGTCGGCAAGTCGACGATCTCGGTCCATCTTGCCCAGTATCTCGCAATCCGTGGTTACCGCGTCGCGCTGATCGACTGCGACAGTCAGGCCTCGGCGACCACCTTGTTTGGTTATGTTCCGGATCTGGATCTAGCCGAGGAGGAGACGTTGTATCCGTTTCTTCGCCAGGACGAGATGACCTCGCTCGATTATGCCCTGCGGAAGACCCATTTCGACGGGCTCGATCTTATCCCGGCGAATCTTCGGCTCTTCCAGTCCGAGTATGAACTTGCCGCGCGGATGGCGCGCGGGCAGGGGGCGCTGCTTGATCGTCTGTCGCAGGGGATCGCGTCGATCTCCGATCGCTATGACATTGTCGTGATCGATCCGCCGCCCGCGCTTGGTGCGATCTCGCTATCGGTGCTGCGGGCCGCGACGGCGCTCGTCGTTCCGGTGCCGCCGACCGTCATGGACTTTTCGTCGACCGCCGCGTTCCTTGCCATGCTCGACGAGACGATGCAGGTTCTGACCGAGCGCGGCATGGCGCCGGACCTTAGCTTCCTCCGGTTCGTCGCTTCCAAGGTCGACGAGAACAAATCGATGCAAAAGGAGCTGATGAACCTGATGCGACAGGTGTTCGGAACGGCGCTCGTGCGGTCGCCGCTCAAGGATTCTGCGGAAATCGACAACGCCACCGCCCGTCTGATGACGGTCTATGAACTTGACGGACCGATGACGAGCAAGGCCGTGCGCGACCGCTGTCTCGCGTATCTGGATGGCGTGAACGGCGAGATCGAGCTCGACGTCCGGGCGACCTGGCCGAGCCATCTCAAGCGTCTGCGTCAGGAGGGACTGGTATGACCGGGGAAAATTGCACCGGTGCAATTTTGGTGGGAGGCCATCGTCATGGGGTCTAAGAATCGCCTTTTTGCCGAGGATCTCGCCGATGCGGTGGACGCACCTCCTGAGCCCGCGGCACGGCAGACGCGACTTGGCATGGGGGTACTCGCCGGTCGCAACAACCGGCTTGCCGAACTGGCGACGGGTTCGGTCGTCAGTCGGACGCACGAACTCGTCGATCCCGCCCGTTGCCGCATGTGGGCGGGCCACAACCGGGACTACGCGGCTCTCACCGAAGCGCGTTGCGACGACCTTATCGAGAGCATGAAGGCACAGGGGCGGCAGGAGGTTCCCGCGCTGGTCCGGCGGGTCCGCGACGACCCGGCGTATGACTTCGAAGTGATTTGTGGCGCGCGGCGCCACTGGTCGGTCAGTTGGCTCCGGTCGCACCATTATCCCGACTTCCGCTTTCTCGTTGAAGTCCGCGAGATTACGGACGAGGAAGCCTTCCGGCTCGCGGATCTCGAGAACCGCGCCCGTGCGGACATCAGCGACTTTGAACGGGCTCGCGACTATCTGCGAGCGCTCGATGCTTATTACGAGGGCCGCCAGGCCACCATGGCCGAGCGGATCAACGTGACGCCAAGCTGGCTCAGCCGCTATCTCGACCTGGCGCGTCTGCCAGCGGACCTGATGGTCGCGTTTGCCAGCGTTCACGATCTTGGCATCAAACATGTGACGATGCTGAAGCCGTTGCTCAAGCCTGATGATCGACGCGCGCGCGTTCTCGCCGAGGCAGGGCGTATCGCGGCTCGCCGCGATGACGGCGGGGAGTTCGCTCTATCGGTGCCGGAGGTCGTAAGGCTGCTCGCACTTGCGGCCGATCCCCCCAAGAAGTCAGGAACCCCCAAGAAGTCAGGATCGACGTCTGAACGGATCCGGACGCCGGACGGCAAGACGATGCTCAGCGTCGATCGCACGGGCAGGGGAGGGTTGTCGCTATTGCTCCCGACGAGATCGGGTGCGACCCGTGCGGACATCGATGCGGCGATCGCGGCGGTGCTCGACAGGTGCTGGAGTTGATACGGGGTTCGTCGGCCACGCGGTTGGACTTGGTTGTACGGTTTCAACCGCATTTTCAACGGCGGTGAACTGCTGGTCGAGGTCCATAACCAACGTCGGTTGTTGAGGATGGGTCGTGTGACACCGAAGTCCATGGGACTGCGTCTCGACCCTGCGTTGCTGTCGCTCGAAGCGACCGAACCGCGTATTCGGAGAAATCCGGATACCGGGCTGGTCGACGAACTACGGGCGTAGTGTCGACGACGCTTCCCATGGCGCTATAAATCGCTATCTTGTCGCTCAAAGGAGCGGTTCATGGCCAGCGTTGCCGTACATCAGGATTCGCCCGTCGGAAAGGATGCACCCGCGTTTCCGTATGCGGGCATCTATCACGCCTCACCGGTCGAGCGCATCCGGCTCATCCGGCAAGGGGTGTCGGCACGCAAGGTGAAGCACTTCATCAGCGAGCTGCATTTCGATCAGCAGGTGATGATGGACGCGCTCAACCTGAAGACCGCGACCGTCAACAAGAAGGCGGTGCGCGATCAGCCGCTGTCGATGGAGGACGGCGAACGGGTGATCGGCCTCGCCCGCCTGGTCGGTCAGATCGAGGCGATGATAGAGGAAACGGATAGCGCCCCCGATTTCGACATCGCGGCATGGCTGTCGGCGTGGCTGCGCGAACCGCTGCCGGCGCTGGACAACGATCGTCCCATCGATCTTCTCGACACGATGGAGGGGCAGGCGCTGGTGTCGCGCACCTTGATGCAGATCCAGGGCGGAGCTTATGCGTGACCCGCTCGGCGTGGCGTATCGCGACGGATACCCGGAGCTATACCGCCGATGACTTGTCTGGTGCCGGGGCCAGGGCGTCCGGCGGGCGGTGGAACGATGTCGGCGTGGCAATGCTGTACGCGGCGGAGAGCCGGGCGCTGGCCTGTCTCGAAACCGTGGTGCATCTCAACGCCGCCGGACTGCCGTTCAACCGCTATCTGGTCGAGATCGCGATACCCGACGACCTGTGGGCTGCGGCCGAACTGGTCGATCCGCAAGCGATCGATCCGGGTTGGGATGCACAGCCCGCGGCAATGGTCAGTTCGGTGTTCGGGACCAGATGGGCGGAAAGCCGTCGTTCCCTGATCCTGCTGGTTCCCTCGGTCATCGTGCCCGAAGAGCGCAATATCCTTATCAACCCGGAGCATCCCGATATTGCCCGGGTTACGGCGCACAAGGTTCGCAAATGGTTGTACGATCCCCGTTTCGACCGGCGCCGCTACCCTTCGGAAGCGTAGCCTTGGCGGTGCCACCGCAGCAGCCTTTGATGGCAAAAGGCGCAGTGAGCTGGCGTCCGGCAACGGTGATACATGCAGAATCATGCTCGCGCCGGTCGCCATCGTCACGCTGGCGACCGGTGCGGGGAAGGTCGATCAAACCGGTTCGTCGTTTTGCTACTGCAGGCTCCACCTCTACAGGCGTTGGAGCCTCGGACAAAACCGGGGCGGTTCAGTTCGACTTGGCTGCTGACCCCGAAAGGGGAGAAGCCCGACAGTGGCCTGCTGGATGATCTGATGGGCGGTCAACGTGCTGATCGCCGGCCTGTCTTATCCGTCGCGGTTCGCCCGGGTCGCGGCGCTATGCCCCGGCGTATATTCGACCTCGCCGTTCGCATCGCTGGCCACGATCCGCACGACGATGCAGCGCACGAGTGCGAACCCCGAGATTATCTTCGGCGTATGGATGATGGCGCGCAAATATGCGGCGAACGATGCCGAATGGCAGCGCGTCTCGCCGCTCGCCCTGATCGGGCAAGCGGGGCCGGAGTATCCGGCGCTCTACCTGTCTAACGGCCTGTATGATGTTTACGGCAATTTCGAAGGCACCCAGCGGCTTGCCGGCGTGGCGCGCAAACGCGGCGTCAGGACCGAGTGGCATCCGCTCTATGGCGGACACTGCGCGACAGACGTGACGTCAATGGCAGCGTTCCTTTCGTCCTGATGCATTCCCATTGCGATCAGAAAACGGGACAGACCAGCATGGGTCGCTGGCGGGATCACGCCATCTGCGCCCCACTGGCCCACCTCAGTCCGAATAGCGGCAGCGGTTCCCGATCCGGCGGTGGCCGCGTACGGCGTCGACCATCGTCGATACCGTGTCGATCACGACGTCCGGTCTGGAGGACATCATGCTGTGGGTCGAGCGCGGCACGACGCAATTCACGCCATCGACCGAGCTGGCCGCCACCTCGTCGTGCATCATATTCCACAGCGCCCACATCTCGTGGGCTCTGGGATGCCCGGTCGAGCTGAACGACCGCGTCAGGACGAGGATGCGCGCCTTCGTCTGCGTACCGCGCGGCCATGACAGCGTCGCGAAGTCGAGCCCTTCGGTCTCCGCCAGCTTCGCGTGCAGGTTGGAGCTGCGCTGCCACCGGCGATACGTATCGCTGGCAAAGGCGGGCGGCTCGAAGCCGGGCCGGTCGGGCGCCACGCAGGACGTCTCCGCCTTGCTGCCCGGAAGGAGGGTGCCGTCGTTCGCCGCCCGCGCGCAGTCCCTCGCGGCGGCGAGTCTAGAGGCCGTCGGGTCGGCGTCCGGCGCGATGGCCGCCATCCGTTCCACCTGCCGACCCACCGCGGGATCGACCAGCACCAGCCCGGCCACCTTCCCGGGATGCCGCTGCGCATACAGGCCGACGATCGCTCCGCCCAACGATTGTCCCACCATCACATAGGGACCACGAAGCCGCGCCGCCGACAGAAGCGCGGCCAGATCCGCTTCGAGCGCATCGAAGGTGCGCGGCGTCCTCGCCGGATCGCTGTTCGAATAGCCCGCCCGGTCATACGAACAGACGCGTGTCTGCCTCGCCATCTCGCCTTGCACCGTGGCCCAGCCCCAGGCGCCTCCGCCCAGCCCAATATCCAGGATCACCACCGGCGTCCCCTTGCCTTGGCAGAACAAGGTCAGCCGTCGACCATCCGGCAGGCGGACCCGCGGTGCGGCCATATACTCGCGCCACCACCCTTCGTGTGGACTCTTTGGCGGCACGCTGCTGCTGCCGGCGTGGACGACACCGGGCGTGCCGGGCACCTGCCCATGCAAGATGGTTGCCACCCAGGCCGCCGGGACCAGCAGGACCCGCGCGATCATCCCTGAACGTTTCCCCTCTGCCATGCTCCGCCCCCCGTACCGACCGTTCCGGCACCATGCGCCATCGTACGGTCGCCTCCAAGCGGGGGAGTCTGTCCACCGTTCCCGTCGGGATGGTATTTCGACAATCTCATGGCGGTTCTCACGTCCGTGACGTCGATGGAAAATATGATCCAGGTTGCGGCCAAACCTAGACGCCGCTAGCTGTTGCATATGAATAATACAGTCGGTGTGCTGAGGCAGGCGGTGTACGGCGGTTTGGTCGCGCTGGTGACTTGCACCTCTGTGGCGGACGCCGGAACGAACTCCGCGCTGCCGGATATGACCCCGATCCTGCGCGAACAGCGCGTGGAGAGCGCGTCGATCGCCGTGATCCGCAACGGACGGATCGTCTCGACCGGGGCTTGGGGCATGGCGGGGCCGAACCGCGCGGCGACTATCTCCACGCCCTATAATCTCGCCTCGCTGACGAAGCCGCTCACGGCAGAGGTCATCCTGCGACTGGTGTCGGCCGGCAAGCTGTCGCTCGATGCGCCGATGGATCGCTACTGAAGCGACCCCGATCTGTCGCGCGATACGCGGCGGCTGACGCTGACCGTCCGCATGGCGCTGAGCCATCGCACCGGGTTGCCGAACTGGCGCGATGCGAAGGGGCTGGCGTTCGATCATGAGCCCGGCACGACCACCGGCTATTCGGGCGAGGGGTATCAATATGCGGCGCGCTACGCCGAGCACCGCACCGGGCAATCGTTCGAGACCCTTGCCGGGCGCTGGCTGTTCGCCCCCGCCCATATGCGCGCCTCGGGCTATGTGTCGGCGCAAGGCGAGACGGTGCCGATCGCCGTGCCCTATGACGACGCAGGCAAGCCGCTGCCGGTCGAGCGGGTGACGCGGTACAATGCTGCCGATCTGGCGCATGCGACCGCGCGTGATTATGCGCGCTTCCTCATCGATGCCCGCAACGACCGGGGCCTGGTCGCGTCTTTGGCGGCCGAGCGCAGCAAATCGCAGGCCGACCTGATGCCCGACATCTGCGCCGGAGCGAAGGCAACCACCTGTCCACCCTGGACCGGCTTTGGCCTCGGCTGGCAGCTCCTCGGCTTTCCCGGGGGCACGACGATGCTCCACACCGGCAAGGATGCCGGGGCGTTCACCTTTGCCGCGATCGATCGTGCGAGCGGCGACGGGATCGTCATCCTGACCAACAGCGACAACGGGTGGCGGGTCATCCTGCCCATCCTCGCACGCACCGGCAGCGATCCGAAGCTGATCGCTTTCTTACGCGGCCAGATGAACTGACGGGACCAAAGCCATGATGACCGCCATCGCCGTTACCGCAACGCTGCTCGCGACACCCGTGCAGGCTCCGGCCGATCCGCTGACGACGGAAATCGGTGCCCTCGATGCCAAGGTGTTCGACGCCTACAATCGCTGCGACCTGCCGACCTTCTCCGGTTATTTCGATCCGAAGGTCGCCTTCTATCACGACACTGGCGGCGCGACGTTCGAGCGTGATGCGATGGTAGACGGCGTTCGCAAATATATTTGCGGGAAGGTGAAGCGCGAGCTGATCCCGGCGACGTTCCGCGTCTATCCGATCAAGGACTATGGCGCGATCGAGGAAGGCGAACACCGCTTCTGTGAACTGGCGACGGGGCGATGCGAGGGGATCGCCAAATTCGTGATGGTCTGGGCGAAACAGGATGGCATCTGGCGGATCACCAGCGTCCTGAGCTACGGCCATCGCGCCGCGATGCCTGCGGAGCAGCGGAGCGCTGCCGGCAAATAGCGTACCAAGGCTTCGCGTTGGGATCGGGTTCTGGGAAAATACGAGCATCTTCGAAACCCGTCCAACATCATATTTCGGAACCTCCCAGGCGCCTGCGCATGACCAGCTCAATCGCCCATTGACGTTGCTGGTGCAGCGAGGCTGATAGCCTTGTGAACATCGGTCCCATGTCCCTCATCCTCGGTCTGTTCGAGGCGCAGATGCTGGTGCTGGCGGCTGCCATCATCATCGGGCGAAACGGGATGGCGCGACGCTCTCTCGGTGGGCTGCTGATCGTCCTGTGCGGTATGCTGACGCCGTTCGCGATCGGTTATGCAGGCTTCTACGATCGCTGGCCGTGGCTTTCGTTCGCGCCGTTCGCCGTTCCTCTGGCGATGGGGCCGTTGCTCTACGCGCACCTGACCGCCCTGATCTTCGACCGACCGATACCGCGTTGGCATGCCGCGTTGCCGGTGGCCCAGTTTGCTTATCAGGCTGTCGCCTTCTGCCTGCCGCTCGATCTGCGGGGAGCGTTCGACCGGGAGGTGCAACGCCCGTGGCTCGATCCGATCCTAGCGGCGCTGCTGCTGACATCGATGATCGGATATGCCGTTGCGGGCTTGCGCGTCCTGCGCCACCATCGAGGCTGGTTGCTGGCGCGCCGATCAAACCTCGCCGCGGCAAGGCGCGTGCGAGCGGTGCTGATCGCCTATGCCGCGATCGTGACGGTGCGGACGGGATACCTGATCGCGGATGCGCTGATCGCGCCGCTCTCCTACTTCGATATGTTCGGCTTCTACGTCGTGCTGGCGGTCGTCGGCAATTATCTGGCGATCGAGGGCTGGCGGCAGGCGGACGCCCGACCGCAGCCGATCGTGGAGCCGACTGGGCGCGACTGGCGGCCGGTCGCGTCCGGGTGGATGGACCGGATCGAAGCGCATGGATGGTGGCGCGACCCGGACCTCGATCTTGCTGGACTCGCGCGCAGGCTGGGGACCAACACCGCCTATCTGTCGCGTGGTCTCAACGAGGGGCTGGGGTTGGGATTCGCCGAAGCGATCAACGGGCTGCGCGTCGAGCATGTTGCCGCCCGGCTGCGCGACGGCGCCGAGGGCGATATTCTGACGCTCGCGATCGATGCCGGTTTCGGATCGAAGGCGACCTTCAACCGCGTGTTCAAGGACCGGTTCGGCGTCACACCCTCGGCCTATCGCCGCGTCTCAACCGACAAAAACAACGCGGAACGCCCGGATTTGCAGCGCACCGCCTGACGTGCATCGGCATCGGCTCGGGGCACATCCGCTCGGAGCAATACCATGACATATCTCGATCGCCGGCACCTTCTGACGGGAGCGTCGGGCCTGATCGCCACCGCTTTCCTGCCCACCCCAGCCAGGGCGACCGGCGAGCTGCTGTCACCCGCGGCGATGCGGGTGGACGTTGGCATCCTGTCCGATGCCTATGTCAGTCTGCATCCCGGCCTCTACCGCTATCTGACCCCGGCGGGGTTCCAGCAGGAACGCCGCCGGCTCGATCGCTTCGCCGGCACGCCTCGCACCCTGGGGGACTTCTACCTCGCGCTATCGGCCTTCACCGCCAGCGTCCGGTGCGGTCACAGCTTTCCCAATCCCACCAACCAGACACAGGCCGTCGCGTCGGCGCTGTTCGGCAAGCCCGATCGCTTACCGTTCGCCTTCAGATGGCTGGACCGACGCATGATCGTCACCGCCGATCTCGGCAGCGGGTATCATCTGCCGATCGGAAGCGAGGTCGTCGCGATCGATGGTATCAGCGCACGCGACATGCTGGCGAAGATGCTTCCCTATGCCCGCACGGACGGCAGCAATGATGCGCGAAAGGTGGCCGACCTCGGCATAGCCGGTGATGCCGATCAGCCGACATTCGACGTGCTGCGGGCGCTGCTGTTCCCGTCGTCCGGTCCTTCGGCGCGTGTCGTGGTGCGGATCGCCGGCAGGGCCGAGACGATCGCTTGCCCCTTGCTGGCCGCCACGGCGCGCGACGCGGCGTTGCGCCATTCCTCCAGGGATTCCCCCTATGGCTGGACGTTCGAGGTGCGCGGCGCGGTCGGCATCCTGACCATGCCAACCTGGGCGGTCTTCCAGGAAAAATGGGATTGGCAGGGCTTCATCGACGCCAGCCTTGACACCGCGGTCGATCGCCAGCTTTCGGGCATCGTCATCGACGTGCGCAACAACGGCGGAGGGCTCGATTGCGGGGCGGCGATCGTCGCCCGACTGATCGAAGCGCCCCTCACCGCAGACAGCTATTCCCGCCATGTGCGGTATCGCAAGATACCCGACCGGCTGGCTCCGTACCTCAAAACCTGGGACCCCAGCTTCAAGGATTGGGGAGCGTCGGCGGTCGGTCCGGACGCAGCCGGCTTCTACACCCTGACCCGTCCCGCCGACGCGTCCGACACCGACACTATCCAGCCCAAGGGCCGCCGGTTCGCCGGCAGGGTCGCCGTTCTCGTCGGCCCGAAGAACGCTTCGGCCACCTTCGGCTTCGCAGGCCTCATGCAGAGTCACCGGCTCGGAACGCTGGTCGGTGAGCAGACCGGCGGCAACCGCCGTGGCATCAACGGCGGTGCGTTCTTCTTCGTCGGGTTGCCGGGTTCGGGCATCGAGGTCGATCTGCCGCTGATCGCCTATTGGCCCGAGACGCCGCAGCCGGATGCTGGAATCATGCCCGATATAATCGTGCCGGCCCGGACCGCCGATATTCAAGCCGGCCGGGATACCGCGCTGATGCGGGCGGTTGTCGTGGTAAGTTGAACGATCCGCCTTCGGACAGTCTCGTTCCCAATCGGGAAAATAGCCGCTCAGAAACCGTGACCGCCCCGAACCATCGCTAATCTTTCCACTGGAATACTTCGTCGAGAGGTTTTTCGAGGACCTTGGCTATGCGAAAGGCAGCTTCGAGAGACGGCGAGTACTTACCCTGCTCGATCGCAGCGATGGTCTGACGGGTTACTCCGATGCGCTCGCCTAATTCCGCTTGGGTCATTTCGCCGGCGAGGAAGCGCAAGGTGCGAAGCTGGTTGGTAATCCTGCCCTCAACCATGCCAGCCCCGCCGATAGCTCGCCACCACGACGCCGTACCGGACGATCTCGGCAGCGACCAAAGCCAGTAGGGCCGCGTTGCTGATCTGCCATCCCTGCTTGCTGAACGGCATGACGACGCCGACGACGATCATGCCGGTCAGCAGGACGAAATAGGCAATGCGGGTGCCGCGTCGATCGATTGCCCGATCCCGCTCGTCGGCTTTGGCTCGGGCTTCCTTGCCTGCCCGAACCGCCAGCAGGATACTTCCGACGATCATGATAACCGCCTGCGCGGTCGCAACCCCACCGAACAGCAGCAACATGTCGAGCATCGATCGCTGCGATGCCGCCACCAAGGCGAAATAGGCACCGTATGCCACCACCATCACCGACAGCGCCAACCACGCCTGCTTCTCACGCCATGCCATACCCATCTCCAAAGTTGATTAAGTATGACTCTGTGTCATGTATTTTTGACATGGAGTCAAATGTAGCTTCCACCGCCAGGATGATCGTTGAATGGCGCCTGGCAGATTGCCTTTCCCGAGACTGGGTGGGTGTCGCGGACGCGACAGCAGCGTTCGTCGCTCCGCCCCGCCCGCTGACGCTGCCTTGGCTCGAGCGACTGGCACCGAAGGTGGTCTGATCCCGGACCTTTCCGTATCGTGCCGGGATTAATATAGGCCAACTTGACGCCGCGATCCGGGCGGGTGCTGTCGGTACGATCGTTATGATGGCATGGCGTCTATTCGGCGCGCGGAAGCAGGTTGGCTTGCCCGCCGCCCTGTTCGCACCGCTGGCGCTGTGTCTGGCGGGCTTCGTCATCGGCAACACGCCGATCACGTCGCTGGCCCCTGCCGGCAACGGTCGGGGCCGCCGTTCACGCGGTGAGCGGCTTCGCTATCGTGCTTCGACAGCCGGTTCAGATCGGGAGGGGTGTGACCAGCGATACCGCGGGTGAGCACGATGCCATCTGCCAGACCACCCGCCTCCTCGCGGATCTTCGCCTCGAACGGGTTGCTCCTGAAGGCGGTGGCCTTGGCGACGACCACGATCACCGACAGGCCGAAATCCCTGGCTTCAGTGAATGTCGGCACGATCCGGTATGCATGAGACCGGCAGCAGCGCGGGCCGGCCTCCAACATCGATGGGCGGCGCGACGGAAATCAGCTATAAGACGGTCCGATGAAGGTCGATCACTATGATGATGGCGTCGACACGCGACCGATCCGACGATTGAACCTGAATCTCCTGTATGCGCTCGACGCGATCCTTCGTTCGCGAACGCTGACCGAGGCCGGGCGGTCCGTCTCGCTCAGCCAGCCTGCGATGAGCATGTCGCTGCGTCGCCTGCGTGACCATTTCCGCGACGAACTGGTCCTGTACCGGGGTGCGGACCGCCAGTTGACCGCGCTCGGCGAGGCATTGCGTCCGCACATCGCACGGGTGATGCGCGACGTGACGCAGGCTTTCGGCCTCAGCCTCGACTTCGACCCGCTGGCCGCCCGCCGTTCGATCTCGATCGCGGCGGACGAGGCGATCGAGCTGATGTTCCTCCGCTCCGTCGTCCCCGACATCCTGCGCGCTGGTCCGGGGCTCGACGTGAGGCTGGCGCCCTTCCATTACGGGTCGGTCGATCGCATGTTCGACGAGGGCGTCGACATCGCGATCATCCCGGAAATGATGGCGGGTCCGACGACGAACATCCTGCCGCTGTTCGACCATGGGCTGGTCGGCATGATCTGCGATCGCCATCCGACGTTCGGCGACAGCCTGTCGCTTCGCGAGTACCGCGACGGACGCCACGCCGCGCTGGTCGAGGATGCCGAACGGATCGCGTCCTTCGCGCAATCGGATGCGCCGCCCTTCAGCGACCGCAGAATCGTCGTGCGGACCGGCCATTGCGCGATGCTGCCGCATCTGGTGATCGGCACCGACCTGATCGTGACCGCGAGCAACTGGCTGACCCAGTATTTCGCGTCGATCCTGCCGGTCCGGCTGGTGGACCTGCCCGTACCGGGCGGATTGATGCGGATGGTCGCCGCATGGCCCGAGCACCGGTCCAACGACCCGCTCATCCACTGGCTGCTCGACCGGATCGTCGACCGGATCGACTGGCTCAATGCCCCGTTGCCGCGCTATCAACGGCGTTGATAGCTACCATCACGACTTGTGATTTGTCATCGCCGACGGGCTGCGCCACTACATCCGGGTAGCGGCAACCCATCGCACCGGCCGGAACTCCGGCGGTAGACGACTCCCCCCGCTACGCGCAGGAAGATCGCCCAGCCATGACAATGGCGGGCAGCGAGACGCCGGAGATACGCGCAGCGTTCGGTACGGAACGGCCGGCAAGCGGCCGCTGCTGTCGCGCGTGATGATGTCCGGCCACGGGAAATCGGCCGCATGGCCGCTTCAGGGGGATTAGTATCATGAAGACACTGTTCGCGCGGGGCGTCCCGCATCTGGCTGCGCTGGTCGCGACGGCGCCGGTTATGGCGTCGCTGCCCTACGCCCCGGCGCAGGCGCAGGCGACGCGCATCACCGTTCCAGCCCTGCCGCTTGCCGAGGCACTCCAGCGGATCGAAACCGCGACCGGCGCCACAGTGGTCTATGACGGCACCGCGATCGGCGACAGCATGTCGATGCCCGTGATCGATGCCACTACCGCCCTCGACGCCGTGCGGCAGGCGACGGGCAGGCTGGCGGTCAGCGTCCGGGCGGATGAGACGGGGCGGATCGTCGTCACCGGCGCCGGCGACATCGTGGTGACCGCGCGGCGGGACGAAGCCGAAACGGGGTTGCTGGTTCGCGCCACGACGACGTCGAGCCGCACCGGACAGGCCTTGCGCGACCAACCGCGCAACACCCAGGTGATTTCGAGCCGTCTGCTCGAGGAGCAGCAGGCGCAGACGATGACGGACGCGCTGCGCAACGCGGGCGTGACCGTCAACACCGCGACCGTGCAGGGCGGGGTCGGTTACTCGGTGCGCGGTTTCGGGGCCGGTGGACTGGTCAACGGGCTTCCGGCCGCGGGCAGCGATGGCAGCGGGATAGCGGGCACGACGCAGCCGATCGCGAACATCGAGCGGATCGAGGTGCTGAAAGGCCCGGATGCGTTGCTGGCCGGTATCGAAAGCCTGGGCGGAACGATCAATATCGTCACCAAGAAGCCCAGTGCCGAAACGCGGCTCGCGATGGCGGCGGAAACCGGATCCTACGGCCAGGGGCGGCTCACGATCGATGCCAACCGCGCGATCGACGCGGACGGGACCGTCAGCGCGCGCGTGATCGGCGCGGCATCTACCGCGGACCGGAATTATGGTGGCTATCGAGGCAACAAGGACTTTCTCTTCGCGCCCGGCCTGCGGTTCAAGAACGCGACGACCGACCTGATCGTCAGCGCGAGCGTCGGCGAACAGAAATTCGGTCCGACCCCGTTCGTACCGCTGAACCCGAGGACCAATCGCCCCTTCGATGTCACGACGACACAGCCGCTGTTCCGGCGTAAGGATCAGGGTATCGAAATCAATACGACGCAGTTCGCGGCGGACATGACCCAGAAGGTCACCGACTGGCTGACCGTCGTGGCGAGGGGGCAGCACCAGAAGACCTATGTCAACGTCCAGCAATATTCGCCCTTCGGCGTCTTTCCGTCGGGCGATGGCCGGATGGCGATCAGCAATTCGCGCTCGGCGCAGGGCCTGAACTCGGACGCCGTCGATGTCTACGCCCGGTTCAAGGTCGCCACCGGTCCGCTCGACCATCTGCTCGTCGCCGGATATACCTATGTCGACAACGACACGACGGCCTTCAGCTCGTCGACAAGCACCGTACTTACCTACAATTTCCTGACCGCCACGCAGCCGCCCCGCGACTTCGCGCCGATCAATCGCACCGATTCGATCAGTTCGAGCACGCAGAACGGATATTATGCGCAGTATCTGATGAAGGCGTGGAAGCTCTCGCTCCTCGCCGGGGTGCGCCACAACGTCGTCGACACCGCCTCGCAATTCCTGGTCTGGAGGGAGACGGCGAGCAATCACAGCGTCGCCACCACCCCGAATTTCGGCCTGGTGTTCGACGTGACCGACGACATCGCGTTGTTCGGATCGCTCGCCTACGGATATGCGCCCACATCGTCGATCGGGCGGGACCGTCGTAAATTGCCCGACATCAAGTCGCGCAATGCCGAGGCCGGCGTCAAGATCACGCTGTTCGGTGACCGGATGCTCATCAACGCCTCGTACTTCCGGTTGCGGCAGAGCAACCTCATCATCACCGATCCGACCGATTTCCTGTTCCCGATCGCCGTGCCCGGACTGCAAAGCACCGGTATCGACCTCAACCTGAGCGGCGAGATCCTGCGCGGCTGGACGATGCAGGGGTCCTATACCCGCACGGACTATAAATATCTGACTCCGTCCGATTTCGGCAACGTCGTGGTCGCCCAGCCGAAGGATAATTACAGTCTCTACACGTCCTACCGGCACAGCTTCGACACCGCGTTGAGCGGGGGCGTCGGGGCGGGGCTGTTCGGGCGGTCGAGCGCGTCGGTCGATATGACGGGCAGTTATTACGTGCCCCCCGCGCGACAGGTGGATCTCAACGTCTTTCTGAAATCGGGCGCGATCGACGTCAATCTGGGGCTGCGCAACCTCTTCGACCGCCGCAACTACAACATCACCTACAGCTCGACCTATCTGCCGGTGGCCGAACCGCGCAATTGGCGGCTGACGGTCGGCTACCGGTTCCGCTAGGTGGACGGGCGCGGAGCGGACATGACGTTGCCGGTGCCGACGGGCGGGGAGGTCCGGCGCGAGGCGGGGGCCGCCCCGCCCCAGCCCGCCCGGGAGCGGTGGCGGCACGCCTTCGTCCTGATCGGCCAATATTGGGGTTCGGCTGACTGGAAATTCGCCTGGGGCGCGCTGGCCGCGTTGATCGGTCTTCAGTTCGGCACCGTCTATGTCTTTATCGCCACCAATCGCTGGCAACAGGATTTCTTCGACAGCGTCGAGCAACGGCGCGTCGCCGAATTCGCCGGGCTGGTCCTCGCCTTCATCGGGGTGATGACGTTGCAGGTCGGTGTCCAGATGTTCACCAGCGCGGTGCGGATGGTGCTGGCGATCCGGTGGCGCGCGTTCCTGACCGAGCGCTATGTCGATCGCTGGATGGGGCGCAACCGGTTCGCAGAGATCGAACGGTTGCGGGTGATCGACAACCCCGACCAGCGGATCGCGGTCGATATCGCGGCGATCACGGGCATGGGGGGCGTCGACGGCATCGTGCCGCTGTGCGTCGGCGTCATCGGCAGTATCGCGACGTCGATAAGCTTCATGGCGATCCTGCTCGAAACCGCGGAGCCGCTGCGGCTGTCGCTGTTCGGCGCGACGCTGTCGATACCGGGCAGCACGATCTGGTATGCGCTGCTCTACGCATTCGTCGGCAGCGTCGTCATCGCGAAGATCGGCAGCCCGTATATCCGGGCGACGATGCGACAGCAGCATTTCGAGGCCGATTTCCGGGCCAACCTGATCCATGTGCGCCGCAATGCCGCACAGATCGGATCGGCCGGGGCGGTGTCGACCGAGCGCGACGGCCTTCGCCGCAGCTTCGGCGAGGTGCGCCGCAACTATCGCACCGTCATCTACAGCGTCCTCGGGATCAATCTCGGGCAGGGCATCTACGAACGGATCGGCAGCGTGCTGCCGCTGTTCCTGATGGCGCCGCGCTACCTGGCCGGCGGGATCGGCTTCGGACAGTTGATGGGCGCCCGCGATGCCTTTCAGACGCTGGCCGGGAGCCTGTCCTACTTCGTCCATGCCTATAACGCGATCGCGACGCAGATCGCCAACATCAACCGGCTGAAGGCGCTCGACGATGCGCTCGACGCGACGCGCCCGTCGGGGATCGCGGTCGATGTCGTCGCGCTTCCGGCTGCGGTGCTGGCGACCACCGGATTGTCCATCCAGCGACTGGAAGGCGGCGCGATGCTGACCGTCGCGGACTGGACGGTCCGGCCGGGCGAGCGCTGGATGGTGCAGGGCGCATCCGGTTCGGGCAAGAGCACGCTGCTCCGCGCCATCGCCGGGCTGTGGCCCGACGGGCAGGGGCGGATCGCGCTCGCCCGCGATCAACTGGTCATGATCGTGCCGCAGCGGCTGTATCTGCCGCTGGGCAGTCTGAAGGCCGCGATCTGCTTCCCCGACCCGCCGGAGCGACACACGGATGCCGCGATCGCGGCGTTGCTCGATCGCGTCCGGCTGGGCGTCCATGCCGCGCAGCTCGACACGGTCGGGATCTGGCAGGAAGCGCTTTCGCCCGGCGAGCAGCAGCGCATCGCACTGGCGCGCATCCTGCTCCACCGCCCGACGCTGATCGTGCTCGACGAGACGACCAGTGCGCTCGATGCGGACAACGCCCGGCATTTCTACCGGCTTCTGCGCGACGACCTGCCCGACGCGACGATCATCGGCGTCATCCACGACGAACGGCTGCGGCATTTCCATACGCACCGGCTGGCGATCACCGACGGCCATGCGGTGCCGGCTGTCCTTGCGGGGGACGAGGCATGACCAGGCCCTATGCCGGCCAGACCGAGGCGGCGATGCGCGACGCGGTGTCGGTCGCGGTCGACCATGCCGTCGCGCTGGGGGCGGACGGCGTCTCCGCTGGCGCGCGGGCGGGCGGCGGCCTCCGCATCGTCGTGCGCGACGGGATCGCCGACACCGCCTTGCGCGACAGTCACCAGACGCTGTGGCTGACCGTGTTCCGCGGCGGGCGGAGCGGATCGGCCTCGTCCTCCGCGCTCGACGCGGGTTCGATCCGGCGCGCCGCCGACGAGGCGTTCGCGATCGCCGGCCATGTCGGATCGGACCCGATGGCGGGCCTTGCCGATCCGGATACGCTGGCGCTGGACGGCTTGATGCCGCCGATGCTGGCACCGTCCGGCCTCGATGCCCCGGCGTTGCGCGACATTGCGGTGGAGGGCGAGGCGCTGGCGCGATCCTGCTCCGCCCCGGTGGGCGTCGATCTGCGGGTGACCGAAGCAGGGGCGGCATCGAGCGACACGGTGACGGCGCTGGCGACCTCCGCCGGCTTCTGCCGGAGCGCCGCGACGTCGATCCACCGGCGCTGGGCGATGGTGCTGGCGCAGGGGCCGGACGGTGCCGTCCAGGAGGTCGGACAGACGAGCGACCGCCGTTTCGATGCGCTCGACGATGCGGCCACGGTCGCGGCCGGCGCGGTCGCGCGGGCCGTCGCCCGGCTGGGCGGACGGCGCATTCCCGGCCGCGCCGCGCCGGTGCTGTTCGATGCGCGGATCGCCGCGACGCTGGTGGAGGATATCGTCGGCGCGCTGTCGGGCGGGCCGCAGCATCGCCGCGCGAGCTTCCTGCTCGATACGCTCGACCGGCCGGTCGCGCCGGTGCATCTCGACCTGACCGAAGACCCGTTCGAGCCTTGGGGCATGGCCAGCGGCGGCTTCGACGGCGAGGGCGTGGCGGGCCGGGCGCGGTCGATCATCGCTGGCGGGGTCGTGCAAGGCTATCTGCTGGCCACCGCCTCTGCCCGGCGGCTGGGGATGCGGTCGACCGGCAATGCCGACGGGCCATGGAACCTGCGCCTTACCAGCAGCGCGCCCGGCGGCGACGCCGCGGCGATGCGCGGGCTGCTGCACACGGGGCTGATCGTCACGCAGTTGCTGGGGGGCGCGACCGATCCGGTGTCCGGCACCTGGACCCGCGCGGTCGAGGGCCTGTGGGTCGAGAACGGCACCGTGATACACCCCGTCGCGGACGTCACGCTGGGCGGCACCATGCGCGACATGATGGCCGGGATCGTCGCCGTGGGCGACGACGTCTATCGCAACGGCGCGATCCGGTGCGGATCGATCCTCGTCGAGACCATGCATATCGGAGGTTCCTCATGACCGTCCTGCCTTCGGCGATGGACATCGCGACGGCGCGGATTCTCGAACCCGCCGATCTCGATCCCGCGCATCTGTCGCGCGCGCTCGGCGTGCTGGCGTCGCGCGGAGCGGATCTTGCCGATCTGTATCTGGAAACCGCGACGGTACGGCACTGGCGCCTGCAGGACGGGCGCGCGGTCGCGGGCGGGTTCGGGATCGAACAGGGGGTCGGCGCCCGCGCCGCGCGGGGCGGGCATGTCGCCTTCGCCCATTCCGCCGATCTGCGTCCGCCCGCGCTCGCCGCTCTCGCGCAGACCGTTCGGTCGTTGCAGTTCGACGGGATCGAGCGGCCGGCGACGGCCGTCCCGTTCGGGCACGCCGCGGCCGGGCATGATCGCTATCCGATGATCGATCCCGTCGGCGATGTCGATGCCGCGCGCTGGATCGCGCTGCTCGACCGGGTCGACGCGCTCGCCCGGGCGGCCGATCCCCGCATCGTGCGGGTCGATGCCAGCGTGATGGCGACGGATCACGTCATGCTGGTCGCCGATCTGGACGGACGCATCGCCGCGGACGTCCGCCCCGTGGTGCGGATCACCATCGCCGTCGTCGCGGAGGCGAACGGCCGTCGCGCCAGCGGGCGGGCCGGGCTGGGCGGACGGCACGACGTCGCCGGGCTGGACGACGCCGCGATCGCGCGCAGCGTGGCGCGTGCGGTGCGGATCGCGACGACCAACCTCGATGCCCGCGCGGCCCCGGCCGGGGAGATGCCGGTGGTCCTCGCGCCCGGCTATCCCGGCGTGCTGTTCCACGAAGCGGTCGGGCACGGTCTGGAAGGCGATCATCATCGCAAGCGCCTGTCGGTATTCACCGACCGGATCGGCCAACGGATCGCTCCGCCCGGGGTGACCGTGATCGACGATGGCGGGCTTCCCGGGCGGGTCGGGTCGCTGGGCATCGACGACGAGGGCACGCCGCACGCGCGTACCGTGCTGATCGAGGATGGCGTCCTGACGGGATTGATGCAGGACCGGCTGAATGCCGGGTTGATGAACACGCGCTCCACCGGCAACGGGCGGCGCCAATCCTATGCCCACCTGCCGATGCCGCGGATGACCAACACGTTCCTGGCCCCCGGACGCGAGGATCCCGCAGACATCCTCGCCTCGGTGAAACACGGCATCTACGCGGTGGAGTTCGGCGGCGGGCAGGTCGACATCACCAGCGGCCGCTTCAACTTCACCACCACCGAAGCGTGGCTGATCGAGGATGGCCGGCTCACCGCGCCGGTCGACGGCGCGACGCTGATCGGTGTCGGGACCGACGCACTCAACGGCATTTCCATGATCGGCCACGATCTCGCGCTCGACGACGGCGAGGCGAGCTGCGGCAAGCAGGGGCAATCGCTCGACGTCGGGGTCGGTCAGCCGACGATCCGCATCGATGCGATGATGGTCGGCGGCCGCAACGGATAACAGGAAGGAATGGCATGACCACCACGACACAGTCGGCGAGCGCCGACGATTTCGATCGCCTCGTCCTGTCCGCGCAAGGATTGGGACTCGTCGATTTCTGGGCGCCCTGGTGCGGACCATGCCGCGCGATGGCGCCTGCGCTCGAGGATCTCGCCGCCGATTACGCCGGGGATTGTGCGATCATCAAGGTGGATATTGAGGCGCATCCCGACCTCGGGAAGCAGTTCAACATCGCCAGCCTGCCGACGCTGGTCCTTTTTCGTGACGGTGCCGAGATCGCGCGCGTGATCGGCAACAAGTCGCGCACGCAACTGGCGGCGCTGCTGGACGAGCATCTGTGACGGACACCGGAGCGTTCGGCGGCGACCCGAACGTCAAGGCGGCCCTGCTCGCCCGCATCGACCGGCACGTTGCGGGCGGGACCATGACGTTCGGCGACAGTGCGTGGACCGGCGACGGCGGCAGCGCCCTGGGCGTGTCGATCGCGGGCATCGATCCTGCCGCCTATACCGCCGCCTTCGGCTATCCGCTGCCGCTGGCGGCCTTGCTCGATCCGCTCGCGCGCGATCTGTCGGAGGCCAGAGACGCCCCGGCGTTCGTGCGGTCATGGGTGTCGACGGTCACGCCCGGCGCGGACCTGTCGGTGGTGCCGACCCGGCTGATTCTATACATGCTCGACGATCCCCGGCTGCGCGGGATCGACGACGCATTGGCGGATCGGCTGGTGGGTCTGCACTGTCGCGATCTGGACGGCAGTCCGGGCGACCGGGGCGAGTGGTCGTCGGTCCGGCGATCCATCCTCGCCGCGAAGCAGGATGCGGATCCCCGCGCTACCGCCTTTGTGGTCGGGCTGTGGGAAGTGGCGGCGTGGCCCGCGGCGCGGGGCCGCTCGACACTGGTCGCCACCTTCAACGCCTGGCGGCAATTGCAGGCGATCGTCGACGACCCGGAATGGAGCCGCGAGGACGAATGCCGGAAAGAGGCAAAGATGAAGGCGCTGTGGTACGCCCATGCGCCGGCCGCCGACGGCGGCGAGGTCGATCTCGCGGCATTGTTCGAGGCATCCGATCCCGCACTCGCACGCCGGTCGAACCGCAATCTCCGCCGGGTGAGAGACGCCCTGCATGGGGCGGCACCGCTGCTGGCGGATCGCTGCACGGCGCTGTTCCGGGACGCATGATGCCGTCCATGCGGGCGGACGATCGACGGATTGAGGGGGAGCGAATGATGACCAACGGAACGATACGCGATGCGGTCAGGCCCTTTGCAGGGTTGCTCCCGATGACGATCCTGACCATGCTCGCGGCATGCGGCGGCGGCAGCGCCGGCGGCGGTTCGGTCACGCCGCCGCCGTCACCGCCGCCGGTCGTCACGCGGGATGCGTTTGGCTGCATCACCGGGGAATGGCGGGTGGCGGGTGGCGTGCCGGCGGAAACCCGATACCAGACCGACCATTTCGCGTTCCACTGGACCGGTGACGTCGTCGCCCAGGCGGATGTGGTCAAGGTCGGCCAGGCGCTGGAAAACGTCTATCGCGTCTACGCCACGACGATCGGCTTCAAGCCGCCGCAGTGCGAATCGCCGGACAAGACGAAAATCAACATCAACATCGCCGGGGACAACGGCATCAACGTGGCCGGCAGCCGGAACGGGACCGGCTATATCGATGCCAACGCGCTGGGGTTCGCGACACCGCGAACCGTCGCCCACGAGCTGGTCCATGTCTTCCAGAGCGCGACCCCGGGCTGGACGCACCTGCCGCAGTCGTTCTGGGAAACGCACGCCAATTATATGGTCGCGCAATTGCCCGATTTCCGCGGCGACGTCGATTGTTCGGAAGATGCGGTCAACGCCGCCTACCTGGCGCATGGCAACGCACGGACGCGCTACTGCGGCTGGCAGTTCTGGGATCGCGTCGCGCAGAAATACGGCTATGACGCGGTCAACGCCGTATGGACCGCGACGGGCATGGCGGGCGACCAATATGCCACCCTGGCCGCCACGCGCGGCTGGTCCGCCACGCAGTTGAACGACGAATTTGGCGACTGGGCGATCCGCAACGTGACATGGGATTATGTCGACCGCGCCGGATACGATCGCGGCGCCGTGTTCCGGAGCGCCTACGGTGGCTATGACCCTGACACGCCGGTCGCCTTCCGTGCGCGACGGCTGACCACGCTGGAGCCGATCGATCGCGCCGCCCGGCGCTTTGCGGTGCCGGCGGCATGGGCGCCGCAGCGCTGGGGCTATAATCTGGTGCGGCTGGTGCCGGATTCCGGAGCCTCCACGATCACCGTGGCGTTCCGCGGCGTGACCCAGGCGGCATCCGCGACACCGGCATTGCCCGGCGGCGCCAACGAGCCGCTGCAGGTGCCGTCCCCGGCATCGGGCTGGCGCTGGTCGGTGGTGATCGTCGACGCACAGGGCGCACCTCGCTACGCTCCCGTCCTTCAGGGGGGTGACGAAAGCCAGTCGGTGGCGATCCGGGCCGACGATCGCGCCGCCTATCTGATGGTCATGGCGACCCCGGTCGCGCTCCAGCATCTGGACGACGACCAGGTCTATTATTCCGTCTACCGGTATCCGTGGATGGTGCAGGTCGATGGTGCCATGCCTTGGGGCTACCAGCGCGACGTGCCGGACCGGATCGCCGGCGGCGTACGGCATCCCAACGGCAATGGCTGGGTCGGACCGGCGGCACGGGTCGATCCGTCGGTCTATGTCGGCCCCTATGCGCGCGTCTATGGCGGCACGGTGACCGGCAATGCGCGGATCGAGGATCATGCCATGCTGATGTCCGGTACGGTCGGCGACCGGGCACAACTGGCCGCGCTGACGACGCTGGGCGGTACGGCGACGGTGACGGGCGCCGCCCGGATCGGCGGCGTGTTCGACACGATCACGGGCAACGGCTTCGTGCTGTCCGGGTCCGCGCAGTTGCTGGGCGATGTCCAGATCTATGGGGACAACCGACAGATCGGGGCGCCGCTCTTCACCGGCTTCGCGACCGGCGTCTATTACGGGATGATCCTCCAGACCGACGGAAACGATCCCGCCCGCGGCGCACTGCGGACCGCGCCCGTGCCGGAGGTGACCGCAGTGCCGGCCTATCGCTGGCGGTGAGCACGGGAAATGTCGCGCGACTAAGGATTATACTGCACCCCGCCCGCCATCATCACCCCTTCCCAGAACCAGTTCGACAGCTCGATCGTCATGCCGCGCGACCGTTCGGTGGTTTCGTCGACCAACTGGGTCCAGCCATCGAGCCATGAGAAGGTCGCCTCGCGCCGGCCGCGCGTGGTGGCGGACGCACCGGTGTCGGCGCGGATGTTGGTCTTGATCGTCGTCGCTACCAACCGGTCGAGCGACTGGCCGAGCAGTTCGTACGACCGCCCGGTCGTCGGCCGGCCGATCGCGCGCAGCAGGTCATAGGGCATCAGGTGCAGCGTGCGCGGCACGTCATTGACCCCGCGCCTTGCCATGTCGGCCAGCACGCTGGCGCAATAGATCAGAATATCGGCGTCCCAGATCGTCGCCATGCCGAACTCGGCGTTGGCCGACACATGCACCCACAGCTTCCCGTCGGGACTCTTGTAATCGATCGGCTTGATGCGCTTGGTCTTGGCGAGGCTGAAGAATGGGCGTTCCATCATCTCGCGCTGGTCGCGCAGCGGCATGTCGGCGAGATAGGGGAGGAACAGGTCGAACTGCCCGGCGCCCTTCGTGCTTCCCTTCGGGGCGGTGGTGCCGGTCATCGGCCGGCCATCCCGGAAAGTTTCCCCGGGGAAACATCGGCGCGGGAGCGATGTGCGGAAAAGTTTCCCCGGGGAAACTTCCTCGCCGCACACCCCGGCGGGGCGCGAAGTTTCCCCGGGGAAACTTCTTGCCGCATCACCGCTGCAACCCCCGCCCCTGACGCTCCAGCTCGCCGAGCGCATGGCGCAGCATGCCCGCGAGTTCGTCCGGTCCGACGCCCGATCCGGCGTGCAGCCGCACCGTCACCCCCTGCCGACCGACCGACTGCACGCTGAGCGCGGTCCGGCCGTGCGGCGTTGTGCAGACGATCGGCACCGGCGCGGCGATGTGGCGATGTGGTGCGGCGAGCAGGCAGCGCAGCACCTCGGACGCGGGCAGCGGCGGCAAGCCGTCCTCGCGCAGCGCCGCCTGTTCCTCCACCAGATGCTTCGCCTCGGCCGTGATCGCGGCCGAGGCGGCGGGATCGTCGAGCGCCTGCGCCAGCGCATAGCCCGGCTTCAACTGCACCTCGGCGGGGGAGGCGAAAGCAGCGACGATCGCGTCGGGCAGCGCCGCGACCTTGAGCATCTTCGACAGCCAGCCCTTCGACAGCTTCAGCCGTTCGGCCATCCGCGTGGCGTGGTTGCCGTAATGCGTCTTGAGTGCCGCCGCATAGTTGCGCGCGCGCTCGAGGTCCGACACGTCGGCCCGCGCGCGGTTCTCCAGATCGGCGAGGCGGAACGCCGCCTCGTCGTCGAGCGTCGCGACCTGTGCCACGAAGCGCATCTCGGGATAATTGTTCGCGCGCAGCCACGAGATCGACCAGTGTCGCCGCGTGCCCGCGATGACCTCATAGTCGTGGGCCGCATCGCCCTCGATCCGGCGGACGACGGCGGGGACCTTCTGCCCACCCTCAGCGATGATCGAATCGATCAGCTCGCGACACCCCGCCTCGGTCAGATGCGCGTAGGAGCGCGCATTGCCCGGCCAGATTCGCACCCGCGCCGGATCGAGCAGCAACTGCGTCACCTGCCGCACCTCGCCCGACGCGACCCGCGCCAGCGCCGATTCACGCCCGAGCAGCGTCGTACCGCGCACGCGCTCCGGCGGGGCGGGGGAGGGGGCTGCGGCCTCGTCATCGAGCAATGCCGCCAGATAGTCGGACTGTTTACGTGCCATCGGATACCCCCTTTCGGCGGAACATATGCGGAACTTTCGCGTGTAGGAAAGGGGGGAGTTGGTGGCGGCCGCATCCGCCGGCGCGGATGCGTCGGACGGGCGGGGTGCCCGCCGGCCGGGCGGCCTGCGCGGCGGATGCCGCGCCGCGCCTTGCGCGATCAGGCCGCCGCAACCACCGCCTCCTCGCTCGCCGGCGTTACCCGGCCCCATCCCTGCCGCACCAGTTGCGCGATCTGCCCCATCGCCTCGTCGAGATTGGCACGGCAGCGCTTGTGCGTCTTGGGCGTGCCGATCGGCTTTTCGAGTTCGTAGATCGTCATCATCCGCATCGCCGCATGGCTGATCTCGGCGGATTCGAGGATGGGGACGGGGAGGAGCGCGGGGCCGAAGCTCTGTTCCATGATCGCGCGCACCATCGCATGGCTGGGATCGTTGCCGTCGAATTTGGAACAGATCAGCCGCACGAAGCTGTAATCGACCTCGATCCCCGCGCCGCTCAACTGTTGCAGCACCTGGTCCATCATCGACAGGAACTGGACGGTCGAACAGAAATCGGGCGTCGTCGCCGCCAGCGGCACCAGCAGCGCATTGGCCGCCTGCATCACCGCAAGGCTGATCGTGCCGAGCGCGGGCGGCGGATCGAGCAGCACGACGTCATAGTCGTGCGCCAGCGCGATCAGCCCGCGTTTGAGCTTGCGGAACCGCGCCGCCAGCACCGACTGCCCGTCGGACCCTGCCGCCGCCAGTTCATATTCCACGTCGAACAGTTCGAGGTTCGACGGGATCAGGTCGACGTTGGGCCACGGCGTCGTCTTGACCGCATAGGCCAGATCGTCCTGCGTCGGATCGATCGACAGATAGGGGTAGAGCGTTTCCTCGCGGGTGATGTTGAAATGCGGGTTGAAGCCGAACAGCGTCGTCGTCGTCGCCTGGCTGTCGCAATCGACCACCAGCACGCGGTAGCCCTGCACCGCGAAATAATGGGCGAGGTGGCAGGTGACGGTCGACTTGCCGACGCCGCCCTTGAAATTCTGCACCGCGATGATCGCCGGCACGTCGCCGGCCGAGCGGGCGGGGGAGGCGCCCAGCACCTGGCGCATGTGCAGCAGCTCCTGCACGGTATAGCCGATCCGCCGCCCGTTCTCGCCTGCCGGGGGGGCGGGCAGCCGGCCGTCGTCCTCGGCCATGCGGATGCGATTGGTCGAACAGCCGAGCAGCCCGGCCGCCTCGGCGATGCCGAAGCGGACGTTCAGTCCCTTGCGGCTTTCGGGCAGGAACGCTTTCCGCCGCAACCGCTCGATCATCCGTTCGCCGGCATCGGCCAGATCGCCGATCTGGGTCACGATTGCATTCATAATCCCACCCGATGACCGCTTTGAAGCTTGTTCGCCCGCGACACTGGACCGAATGCTTCAATCGTGCAAGCCCGTGGGCGGGCAGTGTCAGTCGATTGGCGTCAGCGTGTGGAAGCCGCTGGCGTGGAACACCAATGGCGCGATCCCCCCGGCGGTGGCGGCGCGGTGGAGGCGCAGCAGGATGATGTCGTGATCGCCAGCGACGATCTCGCGCTCGACCGAACAGTCGAGCCATGCGGTGGCATCCCCAAGGAACAGCGCGCCGTCGGGGGTGACGTCATAGGCGATGCCCGCGAACCGGTCGTCGCCGGGGCGGGCGAGCTGGCGCGCGGTGGCGGCCTGGGCGTGGCCGAGGAACGAGATGCCGATCCGCCCCAGCGTGCGAAGCTGTGCCCATGTCGCCGATCCGTGGCGGATGCACACCGATACCAACGGCGGCGCGATCGAGATGGCGACGAACGCGCTGGCCGTCATGCCGACCGGCCGGTCGCCGTCCATCGCGCACAGCGCGGTGACGCCGGTCGGGAAGTGGCCGAACAGCCGGCGCAGGTCGGTGTCGTCGCCGGGCGCGCGTAACGCATCGATCGCGCAAGGGGCGGGGGCGGGGGTCATGCCGCCACCTCCGCCGGCATGGCGGCCGGAGCGGTGCGCAGCGCATAGCGCCGGGCGAGCGCGGCACAGACCATCAACTGCATCTGGTGGAACAGCATCAGCGGCAGGACGATCAGCCCGACCGTGGCCGCCGGGAACAGGATGTTGGCGATCGGCAGTCCGCTCGCCATGCTCTTCTTGGAACCGCAGAACACGATCGCGATCTCGTCCTCCCTCGAAAAGCGCAGCAGCCGGCTCGCTATGGTGGTGAAGCCCAGCACCATCGCCAGCAGCGCACCGTCGAGCAGGAGGACCAGCCCCAGGTCCCGCGGCGTCACCCGGCTCCAGATGCCGGCGACCATGCCCGCGCTGAACGCCGCATAGACGACCAGCAGGATCGATCCGCGATCGACCAGCATCGTCAGCGTCTTCTTCCCCGCCAGCCAGTCGCCGATCAGCGGCCGCGCGCACTGGCCGACCACGAACGGCAGCAAAATCTGCAACGCGATGTCGCCGATCGCGTCGAGCGACATTCCGCCCGCCGCCGTGCCGAGCAGCAGCGTCGCCAGCACCGGGGTCAGCACCACCCCGACCAGGTTGGACAACGACGCGCAGCACAGCGCCGCCGCGACATTGCCGCGCGCGATCGAGGTGAAGGCGATCGACGACTGCACCGTCGAGGGCAGCAGCGCGACGAACACCAGCCCGGTGACGAGCCCGTCGTCGACATGGCCCTTGAGCGCGGCCATCATGCCCAGGCCGATCAGCGGAAAGACGGCGAAGGTCGTGGCGAACACCAGCGCCTGCAACCGCCAGTGCAGCATGCCTACCCAGATCGCCTGCCGCGACAGCCGCGCGCCATACAGGAAGAACAGCAGCGCGATGGCGCCATGCACCACCAGATCGAGCAGGTCCTTCGCCGGCCCGCGCGCGGGGAACAGCGCGGCGAGCGCGACCATGCCCATGATCGCGACGATATAGCCGTCGGGGCGCAGCCGGCGCAGGAGTGTCGTCAACCGTGGTCCCCCAGTTCGGCGCGGACGATCGCCGCGCCCGCGCACAGCGCGTTCAGCTTGCCGCGCGCCACGCCCTGCGACAGCGGGGCCATGCCGCAATTCGTCGCGGGATATAATTTGTCGGCATCGACGAACGCCAGCGCCCGGCGCAGCGTGTCGGCGACTTCCTCGGGCGTCTCGATCGCGTCGCTCGCCACGTCGATCGCGCCGACCATCACCGTCTTGCCGCGCACCAGCTCGATCAGCTCCATCGGCACGCGCGAATTGTGACATTCGAGCGAGATGATGTCGATCGACGAGCGCTGCAGGTTGGGGAAGGTTTCCTCATATTGCCGCCACTGCGACCCCAGCGTCTTCTTCCATTCGGTATTGGCCTTGATGCCATAGCCATAGCAGATGTGAACGGCGGTCCGCGCCTTCAGCCCCTGCGCCGCGCGTTCGAGCGTGGCGATGCCCCAGTCGTTCGCCTCGTCGAAGAACACGTTGAACGCCGGTTCGTCGAACTGGATGATGTCGACGCCCACCGCCTCCAGCTCGCGCGCCTCGTCGTTCAGGATGCAGGCGAATTCCCATGCCAGCTTCTCGCGGCTGCGGTAATGGCCGTCGTACAGCGTGTCGATCATCGTCATCGGACCCGGCAGCGTCCATTTGATCGGCTGCGTGGTCTGCGCGCGCAGGAAGCGCGCGTCGTCGACGAACACCGGTTTCGGCCGCGACACCGCGCCGACCACGCTCGGCACGCTGGCGTCGTAGCGGTTGCGGATGCGCATCACCTCGCGCTTCTCGAAATCGACGCCGTCCAGATGCTCGACGAAGGTCGTCACGAAATGCTGGCGCGTCTGTTCGCCGTCGCCGACGATGGCGATGCCCGCCTGCCGCTGATCCTCGACCGCGAGGCGCAGCGCGTCGCGCTTGCCCGCGACCAGTTCGTCGCCTTCGAGCTTCCACGGCGACCACAAGGTTTCCGGTTCGGCCAGCCAGAGCGGTTTGGGCAGACTGCCCGCAGTGGTGGTCGGCAACAACATCGTCATGATCGGGTGTCCTGTATTCGTGGTGCCGCTCTTGCGTCCGGTCGACCTTCGACCCGGAACGCCGGAACCGCTGCTCCCCTCCCTGACAAGGGAGGGGCTGGGGGTGGGTCGGCCTGCGAGGAAACGGGAGCGCGCCCAACCGGCCGACCCACCCCCGCCCCCTCCCTTGTCAGGGAGGGGAGACGCCGAACCCGGCCTATGCGTCCGAGAACAGCCGTTCGAGCAGCGCGCCGTGCGGGGCGATGAGCTGTTCCTCGGCGAAGCGGCCCTGTTCGACCGCCAGTCGGGCGCGTTCCTCGCGGTCGTAGACGATGCGGGTCAGCGAATAATCCTGCCACGTCAGGCTGGGGCGATAGCATTCCGCCGCGACCGAATTGGCGTTGTAGATTTCGGGGCGATAGATTTTCTGGAACGTCTCCATCGTCGCGACCGTGCTGGCGAGTTCGAGGTTGGTGTAATCGCCGACCAGATCGCCGCTGTGATAGAAGGCGAGCGGCGCGACCGCGTGTGGCGGCATGAAATAGCGCGCCTTCAGCCCCATCTTCGCGAAATAGGCATCGGTCGGCGACGACCGGTCGTTGCGATATTCGACCCCCAGGATCGGATGGACGTTGGCGCTGCGGTGATACACCTCGCGGCTCGATACGCTGAGGCAGATGACCGGCGGCTTGGCGAACCGCTCGCGATAGGCCGCCGAGTGCAGGAACAGCTTGAACAGCTTGCCGTGCAGTTCGCCGAAGCGCACCGGCGCGCCGGCGCCATGCTGCTTCAGATGGTCGGGCAGCACCACGCTGAAATCATAATCGCGGACATAGGAGGAGAAATTGTTGCCGACCATGCCGGGCACGCGCTCGCCGCCGACCTTGTCGACGATCGTCGTCTGCAGCACCTCGATCAGCGGAAACGCCCGGTCGCGCCCGTCGTCGTCGATCGTCAGCGCAGCCGACACGATGTCGAGGTCGAGGCCGTAGCGGTCGCCGGCCGGATTGTCCCAGTGCATCAGCGTGTTGAAGCGATTGTCGATCATCGCCAGCGTATTGCGCAGGTTTTCGCGGCACCGTTCGCCGCGCGCCAGATTGGCGAAATTGGTGGTGATGCGCGTGTTGTCGACGGGCCGATAGTCCTCGTCGAAAGGCATGCTGCTGATCGTGAAACTACACCCGCCGTCGGCCATGACTCACCTGCTTTTGCCGGACGGGGGCGCCGACGGCAGAACGCGCAGGGCGTGACGCGACCCGGACGGCGATTGCCGCAGGGCCGTGGCGTCGAAGCGCGATCCACCGGAGGAACCCCCGTCCGAGGAACATATGGCGTCGGAGGCAGGTCTCCTGGCTCACGGGTCGACACGGCGGTTCCGGCCTTCCCGGGCTTCGTCAAAAGCCCAGTGACACGAAAAGGAACCGCCGCTCACCGCTTACAGTTGCGGGGGCAGCGCCGGATTTTGCCCTGACAAGACATCACCGGCTTCCCGTCTTAGCCCCGTCGCCATCGCTGGAACGGGGAACCTCGACAACCGCCTTCAACACCATCGCCCGACGACTGTCAATGACGATATAAAGATATGTTTATATCGTTGAATGGTCGAATACGAACCGGTCCCCGCGATAGGTGCGGACCGCGTTGCCGCGCTCCAGCTCGCGGTTGCGTGTCCACAGGGTACGCTGGTCGCTGGCGTCGCGGTCGTCGCGCAGCGCGTCAAACAGCAAAGCGAGTTTCAGCCGGGCGATCCTGCGGTTGGCGAACTGGGATCGCTGCTCCTGCGAAAAGGCGGTGAGGCCGGTCGGGCTATGGGTGGCGCGCACCGCGCTGTCGGTCTTGTTGACATGCTGGCCGCCCGGCCCCGACGCGCGCAGCGTCTGGTAGCGGATGTCGGCGTCGCGCAGCGCGGGCACGTCGCCGTCGGCGGGCGCGCGGGTCGCGGCGACGAACCAGTTGCGCCGCCGGTGGAGCGGGCGAAGCGTACTGGCCCCGATCCAGCGGATCGTGCCGCACCGCGCGGCGACGAACGCTTCCGCGCCGTCGCCCGCCACCCGCAACAGCACCGACGCGGCGGCATCGCCGACCGGCTCGACCGGTTCGCACACGAGGCCCGCCGCCGCCGCCTCGCGCGCCCAGACCCGGACCAGTCGGCCGACGACCCATTCGCACTCCGCCGGCCCCTGACCGGCGGAGAGGTGCAGGATGATCTCGCTCATGGCCGCCTCGTCTTGTAGGTGAGCAGCGGGCGGAGCGTGGCGACCGGTTCGACCAGTTCGGCATCGGTCAGGTCGCGCACCACCTGATGGATGTCCTTGTACGCCTGCGGGGCCTCCTCATAGATCAGGTCGCGATCCTCGCAGATGACGCGGCTGCCGAGTTTGGTCCGTTCGAGGTCGGCGATGCGGAAGCGGCCCGACAATCTGCCGCGCGCCTCGCTCCGGCTCCATTTGCGGCCGGCACCATGCGCCAGCGAATGGAGCGCCTCGCCCGCACGGGCATCGATCGGCCGGACGAGATAGGTCAGGTCGCCGCGCGATCCGGGGATGACGATCATCCCCCGATCGGCGGGTGCCGCGCCCTTGCGGTGGAGCCACCCGCCCCGATACGGCGTGACGCTGTTGTGGCAGATGTCGAGCAGGCGCACGCCGTCGCCGCCGATCCGGTCGAGGAACCGTTCGGCGATGGCCGCGCGGTTCAGGATCGCCCAGCGTATCGCATCGTCATGCGCCGCCAGATAGGCATCGCCCGCCGCCTCGCCCGCGATCAGCCCGGCGACATTGTGGCGGGCGCGGTGATTGTCGAGGATCGCCTGGCCCAGCCCGCGCGATCCGCTGTGGACCATCAGATGGACCGCAGCGGTATCGAGCGGCGCGTCGGCGACGAACGTCTGTTCGACGCGCAGCAGCTCGGCGAAGTGATTGCCGCCGCCGATCGTGCCCAGCGCCTCGCCCGCGATCACCGGCAGCCCCGCCGCCGCCAACCGCTCGGCGGCATCGGGCAGGGGGGTCTCCAGCCCGTGCAGCTTGCGCTCGACGGTGTCGGGACGGAATTTGCGCAGGGTGAGCGAGGTCGCCCACAATCCCATGCCGCAGCCGATGTCGCTGCCGACCAGATGCGGATAGACGTACGCCCGCGACCAGAAGGCGGCGCCGACCGCGATGCCGCGCCCGGCATGCAGGTCGGGCAGGCCGACGATGGCATCGATGCCGGGCAGGGTGGCGGTGTGGTGAAGCTGGTCGATCGCCGCCTGTTCGATCCAGCTATCGGACGAGGCGATGACGCGGATGGTCGTCGAAGAAGCCGTGGCGTCGTCGCCACCGCTGGAAATCAGGCGATCGTGATCGCCCGTGGGGGAAGTGCCCATGTCGTATGTTCCGGAACCCGGGGAGTGAGAATGGCGATGGGTGCGGTCGCTGCGCGCATGGCTTCACTCCTTATGTTCGGGTTGGAAAACGAGGTTGTCCGATAGCGCGGTCGTGGCGGCGTTGCAACCGTGCGGGTCGGGATCGTCACGCCGGCAGGGCGACCGCGTCGAAGCGCGACAGCGCGAAACCGGCAAGGTCGATCGCGTCCGCCTCGCCCGCCAGGCGCTGGGCGATCGCCTCGCCGATCGCCGCCGAATGTTTGAAGCCATGCCCCGAACAGGGAGAGGCGACCAGCACCCGGTCCATCGCCGGATGGCCGCCGATCGCGAAATGCGCGTCGGGCGACTGGGTATACAGGCAGGTCGCGGATCGCGCGGCATCGGCGCGCACCCCGCGCAGCCGCCCGGCGACATGCCCGGCGTACATCGCCGCCGCTTCGTCGGGACCGGCGGTGCGGTGCATCGTGTCGGGGGTCACGCGGACCGGGGGTTGTTCGTTGGCGGTCTTGATCGTGCAGCCGCCGTCGATCGAGGGAAAGCCATAGAAATCGCGCGTCCGGTCGGCATGCGACCAGATGAAGGTCGGCCCGTTCGCCCATGCCGCCGCCAGCGCCGGCACCGGATCGAGCGGAAACCAGTGCATCACCTGCCGCGTCGGGGTGAGCAGCGAGGCGAACGGCTCCCCCAGCAGCGCGCCGGCCCAGCTTCCCGCAGCGACCACCACCTGCGCGGCGGTGATGCGTTCGCCCCCGGCCAGTTCGATGGCGACGCCGCCGGTGACCGGGTCCAGCGCCACCGCCGTCTCGCCGAAGCGGCAGAGGCCACCCGCCGCCCGCGCCAGCATCAGGTTGGTCGCGATGCAGCGTTCGACATGGAGATAGCCGCCGCCCGGTTCGAAACAGCCATGGTCGGCGTCGCCCGGCGCGAAATGGGGAAAGCGGTGGCGGATGGCGTCGGCGTCGAGCTGTTCATGGTCGATGTCGAACCGTTCGGCGGCGGCGATCGTGCGGCCGAGGAAGCTGTCCGCCGCCGGACCGCCGCCTTCGGCCAGCACGAGGCAACCCGATGCGGTCAGCAACGTGCGGCCGGTGCGCGCCTCCAGATCGAGCCAGATCGCATGGCTGCGCAGGGCGAGCGGGACATAGGCCAGCCCCTCGCCGATCGCGCGGCGGGTGATCCGCGTCTCGCCGTGCGACGATCCCCAGATGTGCGGCGGCACGAACCGGTCGATGCCGACGCAGTCGAGCCCGCGTTCGGCCGCCTGCAACAGCGTCGCGCTGCCGACTGCGCCCAGCCCGATGATCGCGACGTCGAACCGGTTCGCCATGACGATCAGTAGCTGTAGCCGACCGACAGGCCGATGGTGCGCGGGGTGATGACGCTGATCGCGGTGCCGCTCGCCGGGGTCGCGGCGGTGCGATAGGCCGCGCCCAGACGCCCGCGCTGGTCGGTCACGTTGCGCGCGAACACCGTGAAGGCCAGCGGGCCGCTGCGCACGCCGCCGCGCAGGTCGAGCGTGGCATAGGATGGCAGCACCACCCGCGGCACGCCGGCGCGCGCCTGGAATTCGGCGATGCGCCGGCCGTTGTAGACCGCCGTGCCGCCGATGAAGCCGGTGACGTCGTCGCCCAGCGCCACGTCCTGATCGGCGGCGACCGATCCCGCCCAGCGCGCGCTGTAGGGCAAGCGGTCGCCTTCGGTCCCGAACAGCGCGGCGGTGCGGCCCGCCGGCAGGTCGCGGGTCAGCGCGGCATCGGTATAGGCGCCCGTGACCGCGACGGTGCCGCCGTCCCACGGGCGCAGGTCGACGCTCGCCTCCGCGCCACGGCTGCGCGCGCGGCTGCCGTTGGTGTAGAACAGATAGCCGCTGGTCGGGTCGTTCCCCGACAATTGCACGTTGGTCCAGTCGATCCAGAACAGGCTGACGTCGAACCCGATCCGGCGATCGGGGGTCAGCCCCTTCAGCCCCAGTTCGTAGTTGGTCGTCCGGTCGCTGTCGAACGACGGCGGCAGGCTGGGCAGGTTGGTGTTGGGGCCGCCGGGGCGATAGCCCGACGCGATCCGGGCATAGGCGGTCAGGTCGCGGCCGATCCGCCAGCGCGGCGACACCAGCCACGTCGCGGCGGTTTCGCGGAAGCGCTGGACATTGGCGGTGGTGCCGCCGTTGAGCGGCCCCGACAGCGCCTGGCGGTACACCTGCCGGTTCTCCGCCACGCGCCCGCCGAACTGGACGTCGAACGCCGGGGTGAAGTGCCAGGTGAGCGTGCCGAACGCGGCAAGATCGCGGAAGGTGGACGGGATGTTGCCGGCGTACAGGTTCGCGCTGTCGCCGCCGGCGAGCGCGTCGAGGCTTTGCAGCGCGACCGTATCCTCATCGGTGTAGAAGCCGCCGACCAGCCAGTCGATCGTGCCGCCGGGCTGCGAGGCGAGGCGCACTTCCTGCGTCCATTTGTCGGTGTTGATCGTGTTGCTCAGGATCGCGCGGCGACCGGGATAGCCGAAGCGGGTCAGCACGGCGGCGAACCGGTCGGTCGAATCGGTCGGCGTGTTGTAGCGGCTTTCGCCATAGCCGGTGATCGAGCTCAGCTCGGCCCCGCCCAGATCCCATGCGACCCGCCCCTGGTACAGCCGGTTGCGCACCGCATAGGGCACCGGCCGCGCCGACAGCGGCGCGGCCCAGCGGCCGAACGGCGACGATCCGTTGCCGGCAAGGAAGACGGTCGGGGCGTCGGTGCCCGACAGGTCCTGCGTCAATGCCTGCACGGTGATGGTCAGCGCATCGACCGGCCGGGCGAACAGCGCGACACGGCCGCCCCATACCCGCCCGCTGTTGGCGTCGTCGACCCGTGACAGCGTGTTGTCGATGAACCCCGGGTCCTGCCGGTAGAAGCCGTTGACGCGCACCGCCACCCGGTCCGCGACGATCGGCAGGTTCACCGATCCGCGCGCGAAGGCGCCATCGTCGCCATGCGCGATCGATTGGCCGCCGAATTCGAACGCGGCGCGGGTGCGCGACGGATCGGGGGTGGCGGTGACGTATTTGATGAGCCCGCCCAGATTGTTCGCGCCGTACAGCGTGCCCTGCGGCCCGCGCAGCACCTCGACCCGCTCAAGATTCGACGGATCGAGATCGGGGGTCAGCCGGTCGCCATAGCCGGCGAAGGACGACGATCCGAACGGGGTATCGTCGACGGTGGTCGACACCGTCGGATTGGCCCCGCGCCCGGTGGTGATGCCGCGCAGCGCGACCGTGGTGAAGCCGCCGCCGCCGGTGTAGCTGAGCCCGGGCACCCGGTCGAAATAGTCGCGAAGCTGGGTCAGATTCTGTCGCGTCAGGTCGGTGGCGTCGATCGCCGTCACCGATACCGGCACGTCGATCAGCCGTTCGACCCGCTTCTGCGCGGTGACGACGATGTCGCCGGGCGCATCGGCGACATCGGTTACGGGCGCGGGATCGGCGGCCTGCGCTTGCGCCACGTCGCTCCACCCCGCCACCGCGATGATCGCACCCAGCGCGACGCCATTTTTCCCGATGTTTCGCATAGCCCACCCCGTCGTTACCATTGCACCGCCAGCAGAACAATACACAGGTGTATCGTCAACGCATACGAATGTGATGGGGATTAAAGCTTAGCTATTCGCCGGTTTTGGCATCTGCGATACATCTGTGTATCGTCGCGCCGATGAAAGCCATGGCGGTCCCCGGTTCGACACGCGCCCACCCGTTCCGGTTCTGGACGGGGCTGGCACCGCGCGACTGGGCGGCGGTCGCGGTCGCGCTGATCGCCGTGACCCTGCCCGACGTCATGCCGGTGATGGTCGCCGCGTTGCAGCGGCAGTTCGGCATCGGGCCGGAGGCGGCGGGGGCGGTCGTCTCGGCGAACATGGGCGGCATCCTGCTGGCCACCGCCTTCGCGCCGTTGCTGCTGGCGCGCGCGCGGGAACGCACGTTGCTGCACGCCGGGCTGGCGGTGATGGTCGCGGGCAATATCGCGACGATCTTCGTCGCCGATTACGGGGTGCTGATCGGCGTGCGCGCGCTGTCGGGGCTGGGCGAGGGTCTGGCCTGTGCCGTCGCCTATGGCCTGATGGCGCGGTCGGCGCGGCCGGGAGTGTCGGTCAGCCTGTATGCCGCCGGGCAGAATGTGATCGCGGCGGGCGGCATGGCGATATTGACGCTGATGATGGCGGCGCACGGCCCGGCGATCTTCTATATCGCGGTATCGGTCGTCGCGCTGCCCGCGTTGCTGCTGGTGCCGATCGCGACGCGCGACGCCCCGCCCCGCGCGGTCGCCAGCCTGCGCCGGCCGGTGCCGGCGGCCGGCATCGCGCCGCTGGTCGCCATCTTCCTCGTCTTTACCGGCATGGGGTTGAGCTGGACCTTCCTCGAACGGATCGGCAGCGCGCACGGGCTGGCGGCGGCGGGCATCGCGACGCTGCTGTCGCTGGCGGCCTCGGCCGGGATGGTCGGCCCGCTGCTGGCGGCGCTGGTCGCCGACGCCCTGCGCTTTCGCCCGGTGTTGCTGGCGGTGGCGGGGGCGGTGGTGCTGGCCGCGATCGGGCTGGGCATCGGCGGCGGCGCGGTGGTGATGATCGCCGCCGCCTGCCTGCTGCGCTTCACCTGGGCGTTCGTCTATCCGTTCCTGTTCCGGCTGATGGCCGAACGCGAGCCGAGCGGCCGTGCCGCCACCGTCACCCCGCTGGCGACGGCGGCGGCATCGACCGTCGCGCCGGTGCTGGGCGGCACGCTGCTCGAACGGGTCGGGCTGGGCGCGTTGCTCGGCGGGTCGGCGGCGCTGGTGCTGGCGGGGCTGCTGCTGGCGTTGTGGATCGCGCCGCACGCCCGAAAGCCCGCCGCATGACCGATGCCCCATGGTCGCACGACCTGCCCTGGCCCGACGACCTGCCGCCGTTCGATCCGTTCGACCCCGCGATCCAGGCCGATCCGTATCGCCATTATGCGTGGTTGCGCGCCCATGCCCCGGTGGTGCGCGCCGGGCGGGCCGATGCGCCGCTCTACCTCGTCAGCCGCTATGACGACGTCCTTGCCGGGTTGAAGGATGCGACGGCGTTCGTCTCCACCCCGCCCGGCGGCGCGATCATTCCGGGGCTGCTGCTGATGCTCGATCCGCCGCTGCACGGACCGATGCGACAGACGATCAGCCGGGCGTTCAGCCCGCGCGCGGTGAACGCGATCGAGGATGCGGTGCGGACGCTGGTCGCGACCCATTGGGACCGGTTCCTTGCCGCCGGCGGCGGCGATGCGGCGGCCGGCTTCGCGACGCCGCTGACGATGGGCGTCATCGCGACCGTACTGGGCATCACCATCGACGATGCCGCGCGGATGCGCGACTGGACCAATTCGGCGGTCGACTTCATCGCCACCCGCATCCGGGGCGTCGTCAATCCCGATGCCAGCGTCGACAGCTATGCCGCCATGCGCGCGTTCATGGCCGATGCGATGGACCGCGCCGCCGCCGATCGCGCCGCCGGGCGCGGCCGCGATACGGTGATCGACGCGCTGGCCGCGCTGCGCGACGAAGGCGCGCTGACCGCCGAGGAGGCCGATGGGTTCGCCTGCCTGTTGTTCATGGCGGGGCATGAGACGACGACGCTGTTGTCGGTCAATTGCCTCGACCAGTTGGCGCGCGATCCGGCCGCGCTGTGGTGGTTGCGGGCGGGGGGCAGTCCGGCGGCCTTCGTCGACGAGATGCTGCGCCATCGCCCCTCGGTCCATCGCGTCACCCGCTATGCCGCGCGGGCGACGACGATCGCGGGATGCGCCGTGCCGTCGGGCGCGCCGGTCCGCTTCCTGATCGCGTCGGCCAACCGCGACGCTGCGCGCTTTCCCGATCCCGATCGCTTCGACCCCGACCGTCGTGGGGCGCCGCATGCCGGGTTCGGCTTCGGCATGCACATCTGCATGGGATCGTGGCTCGCCCGCCTCGAACTGCGGCTGATGCTGGCGCATATCGCGGCGACCACCGCCACCATCGCCGCGAACGGCCGGCGGGTGCCGGTGGAGGGCGGGGCGTTCGCGACCAGCGGCCTGACCCGCCTCGACCTGTCGGTCACCCGGCGGTCTGCGTGACCCCGCCCAGCGGGCCGGTCAGCGCCCGGATGTAGAGCGGGGTCAACTCGGCCCGGCGGGCGTCGTCGCGCTGCGCATCCAGCGCATAATAGCCGACCTGATGATAATAGGTGATGCGCGCGCGCACCAGCGCCTCGTCCGCGCCATAGCCATAGTCGAGGAACAGGCGGCACAGCGCGCCGATCCGTTCGTCGTCCACCGCATGGACGACCGCCCGCACCGCCGCATCGCCGCGCGCCCATTCGCGCACCGCCGCGTCATAGGCCGAACTGAACCCGTGTTCGTCGACCCACAGCCCCGCCAGTCGCGTGAACCGCGCGTCGGGATCGCCCGGCCCGTCCAGCGCCGCCAGCATCGGCGCGGTGTTCGTCTCGCGCCAGTCGTCGAGCAATGCTTGAAGCAGTTCGGCATGGCTGCTGAAGCGCCAGTAGAAGCCGCCGCGTGTTACCCCGCATTCGCGCGCGAGGCGATCGATCTTCACGGCATGGATGCCGTCGCGGATCAACGTCGCCCGCGCCGCCTCCAGCCAGGCGCGCGTGGACAGTTTTGCGGCAGGGGCTAGGGCGTCGGTCATCGGCCTCTCCAACCCGCTTTCGACCGGCATCTCAAGGGCATCGCCGCAAAACCCGCTCTTTCGCGCCTTTTTGGACGGTCGCTCAGGCCTGGGTCGGGGTGGGATCGTCGTCCGGGATCGGCATCGCGATCGATTCGTCCTCGGCACCCTCTTCGAGCGCCGCCTGCAGTTTGGCGATCTCCAGATCGGCGACGCCGCTGCCCGTGGGTTGGATCGGCAGGTCGGCGGGGGACGCAATGTCATGGTCGGATCGGGTGGTGTCGGTCATGGCCTGCTCCTGATGGAGCGGCTTCAACGCGCCAGCACTCAAACGGGCGCAGCGACCGAAGCGAAAATCGGCGGTTCAGGCCGGCGGGGCGGCGGGCGATCGGCGCGACCGGATTTTCAGGAAGACAAGCCCGCACATCATCCAGACGATCAGTAGGGCATAGGGCCGCCAGTCGGTTTCCAGACCGGCGAAGATCAGCAGGAACGCGCTGGCCGCGCCGCCATAGCCCGCGATCCGCAGGCGCCGCCGCCCCGGTTTGAAGGCGGCCGCGTCGTAGATGTCGGGATGGCGCTCCGCCACCCGGGCGGCAGCGACACAGATGCTGCCGTATTTCAGCAGGTTCGGGATGTTCACCGCGAGGAAGAGAAACGTCAGCTCCATCGGCAGCAGCAGGCCGACGCAGCCCAGAGCGAACACCGTGACCAGCGCGACATGCGGCGTCTGCCAGCGCGGATGGACCCGCCCCAGCGCCGATGGCAGCATGCCCGAAACGCCCATGGCGTACAGGCTGCGGCTGAACATCGCGAACAGCGCGTTGAGCGACTTGCCGATCGACAGCACCGCCGCCAGCACGACCAGCGGCGTCGCCCATGGCCCCATGAACCGCTTCGCCGCATCGAGGATCGGCGCGTCGCTCGCCCCCAGCGCATCGCCGCCGAGCACACCCAGCGCGACGAAGCCGACTGCGAGATACAGCAACGTCGCCGACCCGATCGACAGCGCGATGCCCAGCGGGATCGTCCGGCGGCTGTCGGCGACCTCGGCCCCCGCTTCGGTCGCGGCCTCGATCCCGAAGAACAGGCCCATCAGCAACGGGGTCGCGGCGATCATGCCGGTGATGCCGTGCGGGAACAACGGCTGCAGCCGCGCGACAGCCACCCCGCGCGATGCCCCCCACGCCACGAACACCGCGAACAGCAGCAGCATGCCGACCAGCAGGACCTTCTGCACCCGTGTCGCGATGTGCATCCCGAAAAGGTTGGCGACCAGCGCGAGCGCCAGCAGCGCGAGCATCGTCGGTTTGGTCGGGAGCGGCACCAGCATCGACGCATAGCGCACCAGCACCAGCGCCAGCACGACGATCGCGCCGACGTTGGCGACGATCCGCGCCCATCCGATGCAGAAGCCCCAGGTGGGATGGAGGAACCGCGCGGGCCACACGAACGACGCGCCCGAGGCCGGACAGGCCGAACCGAGAAAGGCATAGCTGACCGCGATGAGATACATCGGCAGCGCGGCGATGAGCGCGGAGAACAGCATCGCCGGCCCGGCGATTTTCGCGGCGGGGGCGATCGCCGAGAAGATCGACACGCCGACCGCGGTGCCGAGGCCGAGCGCCACCACGCCCCACAGGTCGATGCGCCGGGCGAGCGTCGCGTCGCTCAACGCGCTGCCCCCGCCGTGATGAAAGCGCGCAGGTCGCGCATCAGCATGGCCCAGCTCGCATCGTCCGAATAGGCGACATGCCCCGCCGGATAGCGTCGGTTGCGGTAGCGGGCGGGGGGCAGGCTGCTCTGCGCGAACAGATAATCCGCCGCGCCGACCGTGGTGGTCAGGTCGTACAGCCCGGTGCCGACGAACAGGCGCAGCGCGGGTTCGGCGGCCATCGCCCGCTCCAGTCGCGCCATGAACGGCCAGTCGTTGAACGGCGAGTCGCCCGATCCGTAACGCCAGTCGCCGCCGCCCGGCGCGAGAACGCGGTACGCCGCCGGGTCCGCCACGCCGATCGCCGCCAGTTGCCCGATCACCGCCGTGGCATACAGGTCGGACACGCCCGAAAAGGCATCGGGGCCGACGGTGTCCCCGGCATCGGCGGCACGCGGCGCGGTGTAGCGCGCGTCGTAGCGGCCGAGCACCCGGCCCTTCGCGCGCAGCAGTTCGACGCGGAACCGTTCCTTGGAAATGCGCAGGTCGTGCGCGAGATACCACTCGCGCGGAATGCCGGTGAGCGCCGCGAGCCGGGTGGCGACCGCCGCGCGGGTTGCCGGGTCCAGCGCGCGGCCGCGAAACAGCGCGGCGAGATAGGCTTCGGCATAGGCCGACGCCTCGCGGGCGCTGCCGTCCGGCGTACAGGGCAGCGGGCGGACCCCGTGGTAGCAGGCGATCGCCGCCAGCGTCGGCAACGCCACCGGATAGGTGACGACATTGCCCGGCCGCTGCGACGTCTCGATCATGTTCAGCGCCTGCCCCAGCAGCAGGACGCCGCGCAGCTTCAGCGCCGGATCCTGTTCGCGCAGCGCATCGACCATCGCGGCGGCGCGGATCGTGCCGTAACTCTCGCCGAGGATGTAGAGCGGCGCGCCGCTGCGCCCGTGCGCCGCCAGCCATGCGCGCGCCGCCTGCGCCACCGCATCGGCATCGCCCTTGACCGAACGATAGAAGCCGGTGTCGGCATCGGCGGCGACGCTTGAAAAGCCGGTGCCCGGTGGATCGAGGAACACCAGATCGGCGATGTCGAGCAGCGTGTCGGGATTGTCGCCGATGGCGGCGGCGGCGGGCAGGGGGGTGGCGGGGTCCTGCGGCACGCGCGCCCGTTTCGGCCCCAGCGCGCCCATGTGGAGATAGGCCGACGCCGCGCCGGGGCCGCCGTTGAACACGAACAGCACCGGCCGGTCGGCCCCGCGCACCGTATAGGAGATATAGCCGGCGGTCGCGTCGGGGTGGCCCGGCCGGCTCGCGACCGGCACCAGTCCGGCCTCGGCGTCATAGGCGATCGTCGCGCCGCGCAGGGGAATCGTGGCGGTGCTGCGCGCCTTGACGGCCGGCGGCGGCAGCGTCTGTGCGACCGCCGTGGCCGCCGTCAACAACGCTGCCAGCGCCAACGCCACCCATCGCATCATTCCCGTTCCTTCCCGCCGCTGTATCGATCGCGATAGCGGATCAGGCCATCGGTCAGCGCCTGCAACCCGTAATCGACATCGGCGGGCGGGCGGGCGAAACCGATGCGGATATGGCCGGGGGCGCCGAAATATTCGCCCGGCGCCACGATCACGCCGCAGCGCTCGGCCAGCCATTCCGAAAACGCCACCGTATCGTCGATCCCGACGAGCCGGGGAAAGGCGATGCAGCCGAACGGCGGCAGCGTGCCCGTCACCAGTCCCGCTTCGCGCCAGTGCGCGTGATAGGATTCCATGATCGGCCGCGCCCGGCGCAGGATGTCGGCGCGATACGCCTCGAACCGGTCGGGCCGTTCGAGCACCAGCGCCGCGACCGCGTGCGACAGGGTGGAAACGCCGAAGTCGATCTCGTCGGCCAGCGCGCGGATGCGATCGATCGTGCCGGGCGCACCGACGATCCACCCGCAGCGCAGCGTGCTGAGCCCGTGCGACTTCGTCAGGCTGTTGATGCTGACGATCGCGTCCGACAGCCGCATCGCCGGCGGCGGGCGCAGCGCCGGATCGATATAATCGGCATAGACCTCGTCGACGATCACCCGCGCGCCGTGCGCCTGCGCCAGCGCGCCGATGGCGGCGAGCGTGGCGGGGGGCACCGCCATCCCCGACGGATTGTGCAGGCTGGACAGCACGATCAGCCGGGTGCGCGGCGTCATCGCGGCGGCGATCGCGGCGGGATCGACCGCGAAGTCGTCGCCCCGCCGCTCGAACCGGTCGACGCCATAGCCATAGGTTTCGGCGATCTTGTGGAACAGGTCGAACCCCGGATTTTCGACCAGTATCCGGTCGCCGGGTTCGAGCAGCGCGCGGTAGATCAGCGACAGCGCGCCGGTCGCGCCGGTCGTACACAGGACCTGCCCGGGCTCGACGCCATAGTGCCGGGCGAGTTGGCCCACGACATAGGGATTGCCGCCGGTGAACGCGCTGGTGTAGCGCGCGGTGATCGTCTCGCCGAAGCCTTGCGCGATGATGTCGCGCAGATGGTCGACCGGTTCGGGCACCGAACTGTCGAACAACCCGACCAGCAGGTTGCGTTCGGCGCGCACCGCGCGGATCACGCGGCGGACCCAGTGCGAATAGGATTCGGACACCCCCGTCGCCGCGACCGGCCCGGTGGGCGGTGGCGGCGCGGATACGGGATCGGTCGGGTCCGGCCGGGTCATCGTCAGGGTCTGCATCCGCTCGTCAGGGGGGTCGCCGGCGCGTCGCCCGGCCATGGCGGCCGGGCGGGCCGTCACTTCAGCTTGATCCGCGCGCCCGCGTAGAAACGGCGGCCGAGGATGTCGCCATAGGCAATCTGCGGATAGGATGGTTCGCGGTCGGTGAGATTGTCGATCCCGAAGCGCAGCGCGATCTGCCCCAGATCGACCTGCGCCGACACGTCGTGGACCACGTTGCTGCGCAGCATCGGATTGGGCACCGTTTCGATCGACGCATTCGGCGCGGCCGCCGTCCGGTCGAGATATTCGAGCTGGTAGGTCAGGCGCAGCGGCCCCTTGGCATAGGCGGCGTTGAACCGGCCGACCCAGCGCGGCGACAGATAGGTGCCGTCGGTGCGGACGAAGGTGGTGCCCGTGACCGAGGTCGTCAGCAACGCGTTGCGCGTCGCCGCGGCACCCAGTTGCAGCCGCCCGAGATCGCCCCCGCCCAGCAGGTCGCCCAAGGCGAACTGATAGTCGACCAGATAGGTCTCGCCGCGATAGCGCACGACCCCGGCGTTGAAGGTGGTGGTGGTGCCGGTGGCGATGGTGCCGCCGGGGCTGACCCCGTCGCTGTTGGCGAGCCGGGTGAAGGCCCCGCACACCGCCGACGACGGGTTGGGATCGTCATAGCAGGCGGCGGCGAAATCGGCGGTCATGAACGATGACAGCCCGTCGGTCAGGTCGATCTCGATTCGGTCGGCGCTGATCGTGAGACCAGGGACGACCCGTGGCTGCAACAGGATACCATAGGTCCAGGTGTTGGAGATTTCGTTGCGCAGCGCGGTGTTGCCGCCGGTGGTGACGATCGCGCGCGGGAAATTCTCCGACGGGTCCTGGAACCGGGCGAGCCGGGCGGCGGCGCCCAGCCCCGCGCCGGTGCCGTCGGGATCGACGCCATAGCCCGGATTGGCGGTGAACAGCGCAAGGCAGTTGGCGCGGCGCACCGCCGGGTTGGGGCCGCTGGCGATCCGGTCGGCATCGCATGGGTCGAAGCCGACGGAGTTCAGCCCGCTGGCGGTCGGGGCGAGCAACTGGGTAAGCGTCGGCGCGCGGAAATTGCGGCTGCGCGATCCGCGCAGCGTCACGCCCCCGGTCACTTCCCAGCGCAACCCCAGATCCCAGACGTTCTGATGCCCGGCATAGCTGTTGTCGACATAGCGGAACGCGCCCTTGGCCTCCAGCAGCCGGACCAGCGGCAACTGGAAATCCCGGCCGATCAGGGGGACGACGAGTTCGGCCGACAGTTCATCGGTGTTATAGTCGCCCGATTGTGCCACCTCCCGCGCGCCGTTGCCGAAGCTGCCGACGCGATTGGCGGCCAGCGGGTCGAAGGCGGCGCGTTCGTTGCGATGTTCATAGGCGACGCTGAAGTCGGCATCGCCCATCGGCAGCTTCGCCAGCGTGCCGCCCAGCGTCGCGAGCAGATCGACCTGTTCGTTGGTCCAGTCGATGCCGGCGCGGGTGCTGACATAGTCGCGCGCGGCCGCGCCGACATTGCCGTCGCCGAACGGGTTGATCGGCGCGCAGGCGGCATCGTCGTTCGTGGTGATCGCATCGGCGTTGATCGCGCAGACGATCCGCCCGCCGCTCAGCGCCGCGCTGACCGCGTTGCGGAAGCGGGTGTTGACCACCTGCCAGCTACGCTGTGCCCCGTCGACCCGCGCATAGCTGCCGGCGAGCGACCAGTAGAATTCGCGGTCGCCGACATCGAACCCGCCGTCGAGCGCCAGCGCGGCACGATAGGTTTCGGTGCGGGTCGTCTGGTCGGTGGTGGGGGTCAGGTCGTAGAAATATTTCGAGAGATAGAGCGGTGCCCCGGCGGCGAAGCCGGCATTGGCCCCCGCCAGCAGCGTGCGTGCCTGCGTCGACAGGAACGGGTTAGTGATCGTGAAGGAGATCGGGCCGGCATAATTGCCGGCGTTCAGCGTGGTGTAGCTGTTGCCCTGCGGAATTTCGGTGCCCGTCGTGCGGGCATAGAGCAGTTCGCTCGACAGGGTGATACGATCGGTCAGGTCGTAATGGCCGATCAGATTGGCGGTATAGCGCTCGACGCCGGTGCGTAAGCCCGCCAGCGCCTGATACTGGAAACCGTCACCGCCCGATGCGAACGGAATCCCCTGAATCGCGCCGGTGTCGTAGCGCACGACGCTGCCGTCCGGCGCGAATTGCAGCGCGTTGCCGCTGCTGCGCGCGAGGAACTGGGGAACCGGGGCGGGGCGGGTGAAGACCACGCCATTGCGGTTGAACGGCCAGAAGGCGGCGTTGAAGATTTCCTTCACCGCCGGAATCCCGTCCGTCGGGCCGGTGTCGGCCGCGTTGCCGACGGTCAGCCGCCCGCGATTGGACAGCGGGCGGGCATCGAACATCAGCGTCGGCGATTTCGAATAGCCCAGATCGATCGAGATGTTGCCGCGTCCGCCGGCGAAGTTCATCCCCGCCGTCGCGCGCAGGCTGGGCGTCGCATAGTCGCCGCGTTCGGAAATGCCGTTCTGCGCATCCAGCACGAGGCCGGAAAAATCCTTCTTCACGATATAGTTGACGACGCCGGCGATCGCATCCGATCCATAGACGGCAGCACCACCGCCCTGATACACCTCGACCCGGTCGAGCAGGCCGAGCGGGATGATGTTCGCATCGACGAAGGCGTTGCCCACTCCGTCGCTCGCGCCGATCCCCGATCCGGTCGTGACCATGCGCCGTCCGTTGAACAGCGTGAGCGTGCGGCCGGTGCCGAGGTTGAAGAGATTGGGTGCCTGAAACCCCGGCCCGCTGCTGTCGCCGCTGCCGTTGGCCTGGTTCAGCACCGGTGCGTTCGACGGCAGGTTGTTGAGCGCGTCGGCGGCGGTGACGAAGCCGCGATCGGTGATCGCCTGCGCGGTGATCTCCGCGACCGGCGAGGCCTTGTCCAGCCCGGCGCGGCGGATGCGCGATCCGGTGACGACGATCATGTCGTCGGCGGCGGGGGCGGCATCGGTGGCGATCGACGCTTCGACCGGCTGCTGCGCCCGTGCCGGCAGCGCGGCCAGCGCGGCGAGGATCGCGGTCGATGCCATCAGGCTGCGGACCATTCCGAACTGTACGTGCTGCATGAAGCCCCCTTGCTGTCGTTTGCCCCGGACCGCGCGGCATGGATGCCGTCTGCGGTCCGTCCCTGAGCGGCAGCATAGCGTGAGCGGCGGGGCATTTTTCGGCGTTGCGGCGGGCTTCGCGGCGGCTTCGGGTTCGCAATGATGCGATTATGCCGGTTCGGCGCAAAAATTATGCGCCGTTTCGCAGAAACCCCGCAAGCTCCTTGCCGAACCGCGCCGTTTCGCGTGGGTCCTCATACATCATGTGGCCACCGGCATAGCAGCGCAGGGTGAAGCGACGCGGCAGGTCGCCGGGCAGCGCGGCGACCGTGGCGGCGTTGCCCGCGCAACTGTTGAGCGAATCATACAGGCCGGTCGCGACCCACGCCCGCAGCCGGGGGGCCTTGGCCATCGCTCGCTGGATCCACGGCTGCGATGCGCTGGGCGGACCTTCGCCGGCCATCGCCCGCGCCAGCGACTCTTTCGTGATCGGCGACTGGTCATAGCGCCACTGGCCGCCGACATCGCCCGCCGGGCCGTCGATCCCGGCATAGCGCCCGGCGGTATAGCCCAGCGCCCGGCGGTAGTAGTCGAGGACGACCGCATCGTCCTGCGCCTGCTGCGCCCGCGCGGTCCGGCGCATGTCGAAGATGTCGAGCGTCTTCCCCTCGGCGGCGAGCAGCCGGGTGCGGAAGTCGCGCGGCGAAACCCACAGCGTCGCCGCATCGATCGTCGCGGGATCGAGCCCCTGATAGCGGGCGAGCGCGGCGACGATCGCGGCGCGGCGCGCGGGTGGCGGTGCGGCGGGATCGGCCAGCGCCGGGGCATAGACGGCCTCCGCCCAGCGCTCGACCTCGGCCAGCGTCGCTGCCCGGTCGCGTTGCAGCTCGGGGGCGAGCTTGCCGAGCGCGAGGGCGGTCGCGGTCCGGTTGACCAGCGACAGCGCGCGCCGGCGGTTGGCCTGTCCCTCCTCGCCCAGCGGGATGCCGCCGGAAATCAGTGCGACGCCGGCGACCGGGATGCTCCGCTCGACCAGCGCTTCGGCGACGCCCGAGGCGCGCCACGTGCCGAAGCTTTCGCCGACGAGGTTGATCGGGCTGGCCTCCCGGCGATAGCGCTGGCGGAAATCGCGGACGACATCGGCGGTGACGGCGATGTCGGCGACCGTGCCATAGAAGGCGGCGGCCCGTGCCGGATCGATGGCGTGGCTGAAACCGGTGCCGACCGGATCGACGAACACCAGATCGGTGGCGGCGAGCGGACTGTCCGGGTTGTCGATGAGCGCGCCGTCCCGCAGGACGCGCGGCCCGATCGCGTGGAACTGGAGCGTGCGCGAATCCGCGCCGGGGCCGCCGTTCCACACGAAGCTGAGCGGGCGGCGCGGCGTACCGGGGACCAGATAGGCGGTATAGACGATCCGCGCCTGCGCCGTGCCGATGCGGACCGGCAGTGCGCCGACGCAGGCGACATAGGAGAGGGTGCGTCCCGCGATGCGCGCGCTGTGCCGCGTTTCGACCGCGTCGGGCGCGCAGGTCCGCGCGGCGGCGGGCGCGGCGGCCATGGCCAGAATCATGCCCGTCAAAGCCCATCGGATCATCGCGACACTCCCTTTGTCCGCCGGGGTAGCGGCAATCCGGCGGCAGGATTATGCACAGATCGCGCGCGCCGATCGACCGGCGGCCGGGGCGGTCGATCGACCGGCCGCAGGACGCAAGATTTATGCGGGCCGCCCGCGCTAGGCTGTGGCACGAACGGGTGGAGACGGCGGTGGTCGACGGGGTGACGCGGCGCGGAGTGCTGGCAGGCGGGGCGATGCTGCCGCTGGCGGCGCGCGGCATGGCCGCACCAGCGCCGACCCTGCCCGACCGCGCGAGCTTCGCGGCCATGCCCGGAACCTATCTCGACAGCGGGACGATGCACCCGGTGCCGATCGGTGCGCGCGATGCGGCGCGGGCGTATCTCGACCAGCGCGCGACGATGGACGGCTATTTCCCGACCGATGCGGTCGAGGGGCGGGTAAAGGCGAATTTCGCGCGGCTCATCAACGCGACCCCGGCCGAGATCGCGTTCGTCCAGAGCACGACGGCGGGCGAACAGGCGGTACTCGACGCGCTCGGCTTTCCCACGGAGAAGGGGCGGATCGTCACCGACACGCTGCATTTCTTCGGGTCCTTCTATCTCTATCAGGAACTGGCGCGACAGGGGGTGGAGGTCGTGTGGCTGCGGCCGCGCGCGAACCGCATCGCGATCGACGACATCGAACGCGCGATCGTCCCCGGCACGCGCCTCGTCGCGCTGTCGCTGGTATCGACCTACAACGGGTTCGAACACGACCTGAAACGGGTGTGCGAGATCGCGCATGCGAAGGGCGCGCTGGTCTATGCCGACATCATCCATGCCGCCGGCACGGTGCCGATCGACGTACGTGCCAGCAACGTCGATTTCGCCGCCTGCGCCAGCTATAAATGGCTGATGGGCGATTTCGGGCTGGGCTTCCTCTATGTCCGCGCCGACCTGCACGACCGGCTGCGGCGGACGCGGTACGGCTATTACCAGCTCGACCGGTTCGACCCGCATGTCTATCCGTTCGATCCCCCCGCGACGAACCCCGACTATCCGGTCGCCGACGTGATGCCGAGGCGCGACATGGAAGGGCTGTTCGCGGGCGGCACCCATGCGCATGTCGTGCCGGCGATGCTCGATTGGTCGCTGGAGCATATCCTCGCGCTCGGCGTCGAGCGGATCGCGGCGTGGCGGCAGCCGCTGTTACAGCGGCTGCATGCCGGACTTGCCAGTCGTGGCTATACCGTCGTCACCCCGCCCGAGAGCCGGACGCCGCTCGTCACCTGCGTGCTGGAGGGCGCGCGCGAACGGCTGTCCGCGCCGCTCAAGGCAGCGAAGGTGCAGATCACGCTGTCGCGCAATCGTTTCCGGGTGAGTCCGTCGGTGTTCAACACCCTCGACGATGTCGAACGGCTGCTCGCCGCGCTGCCGCGCGCCTGAACCTTCAACGAAAGAACCGATGCCGATGCGCCGTCTGATACCCCTCGTCGCGCTGTTGCTCACGCCCGCCACGCTGCCTGCGCAGGACGAGGGGAGCGCGCCGATGTCGCCCGCGTTCCTGCGGGCGATGGAGCCGATGGTGCCGCGCGATGCCGCCAGCGCGCGGGTGGTGACGACGCAGGCTCGCATCACGCTGAACGGTCGCCCCTTCGCCTATCGCGCGATCGTCACCGAACAGCCGATGCCGGGGGCCGACGGTGCGCCGGTCGCCGTTGCGGTGAGCTATGCCTATGTCGCCGACCGCGTGGGTGATGCGGCGAAACGGCCGGTGCTGTTCCTGTTCAACGGCGGGCCCGGCGCGTCGTCCTCGCCGCTGCATATGCAGGCGTTCGGGCCGCGCCGGATAGTCGGCACCGGCGATGCCGCGCATCTGGAGGACAATCGCTTCACCCTGCTCGACATCGCCGATCTGGTGTTCATCGATCCGGTCGGCACCGGGGCGTCGATGCCGGTCGCGGGTAGGGATGCGTCGCCCTATTTCGGGGTCGGCGGCGATGCGCGCGGGGTGGCGTTGATGATCGAGCGGTGGCTGGCGGCGAACGGGCGGACCGCCTCGCCGGTGCTGCTGGTCGGCGAAAGCTATGGCACCGCCCGCGCGCTGGCGATCCTGAACGAGACGATGGCTGCGAAGAAGCCGCTGCCCGACGGCGTCGTGCTGCTGTCGTCGGCGATCGGCGACAGCGACGGTCCGGTGGTGTCGGACGCGGTGCTGTTCCCCACGCTGGCGGCGGTCGGATGGTATCACGGCGCGGTCGATCGCGCAGGGCAGGGGGTCGCGGCGTGGTATAACGCGGCGCTGCACTTCGCTCAGACCGACTATGCCGCCGCGCTGATGCAGGGTGCCTCGCTGCCGGCGGCGGACAAGGCGCGGATCGCGGCGCGCATGGCGGCGTTCACCGGCCTGCCCATAGCAACGATCCTGGCGAAGAACCTGCGGCTCGAACGGCGCGACTTCATGCTCGGGCTGTTGGCGGACAAGGGGTTGCGCACCGGCCAACTCGACGGGCGCGCGACCCGCGCCCTGGCCGACAGCCGGTTGCGCCCGCCGTTTGACGATCCGTCGATGTCGCTGGGGGTGGGCACCGCCAGCCTGATCGAACGTTATCTGAAGGACGATCTGGGCTATGCGGTGCCCAGCGCCTATCGCAGCCTGAACCTCGGCATCAATTTCAAATGGAGCTGGGACAAGGAGTATGGCGGCAGCTACCGCGCGGCGGCGTTCGCGCCGTATCTGACCGCCGCGATGGCGGCGAAGCCGACGCTGCGCCTGTTCGCTGCGGGCGGGTATTACGACATCACCACCCCGGTCTATGCCGGGCAGTTCGCGATCGAGCAGCAGGGCGTTCCCGCCGGCCGCGCGACGTTCCGCCGCTATGCCGCCGGCCATTCGGCGTTCGAGGATGTGGAGGCGCTGGCCGCGCTGAGCGGCGACCTGCACCGCTTCGTACAGGAGGTGGTCGCGGCGCGGTGACGCGGGCGACCCCCATTGGGACCGATCGACATTCCTTCGCGCGTCGTCACCCCGGACTTGTTCCGGGGTCCACCTGGCCGCACATGCGGTCGATCGAGGCTCAAGCTATGCCGATTGCCGAGCCGTGGACCCCGGAACAAGTCCGGGGTGACGAAAGTGGCGGCCGTTTCGGCCGAAAATGACGAAGACTGGCCGGAAATGCTGAACGTCGATCGGCCCTAGAACAGAAATTCATCCGCCACGTCATGGCCCGGCGCGGCACCCGTCGTCGCCGGAACGGTGGCGGGCAGCGTCAGGCGCGGGGCGGGCGCGAACGGCCTGATTCCGAACGCCGGATGGATTTCGGACGGGAAATACAGCGTGCCGTCCTTCACCACCATCGCGATACGGTGCAGTTCCTTCAGGTCGCGGGTGGGATCGCCCGGCAGCAGGAGGAAGTCGGCCAGCTTGCCGCGCGCGATCGATCCCAGTTGCTGGTCGCGGCCCAGATAGCGTTCGGGGGCCAGCGTCGCGAGGCGCAGCACTTCGGGGATGGGTATCCCCGCCTCGGCATAGATTTGCAGTTCGCGGTGGAGCGACAGGCCGGTCTGGTCGTCGGTGCCGGGCAGCAGGCGGATGCCGCGATCGTGCAACAGCTTCAGCGTCTGGCGCACCTTCGCCATCGCCCCGTCATAGGCGGCGGCATCGGCCGGCCCCGCGATCGGGGCGATCGCCTGACGGCGGCGGCGTTGCAGGCCGATCGGCAGATGGTCGATATAGCCCGCGACCGAAGGATTGGCGATTCCGTCGCGCCCGCCCATCAGCAGCTCCAGCGTCACCGCCGTCGGATCATGCGCGATATTGCCCGCGACCATCCGGTCGATCGTCCGCCGCACGCGCGGCGACGCCAGATCGAGCGTCGCGGTGCGGCGCATCGCGGTCAGGCGCAGCAGGGTGCGGGTATCCTCGCCCGGGGCCAGCACCCAGCCCAGCATGAGCTGGTTGATGTGCGTCACCTCGTCATAGCCCGCATCGATCATCGCGTCGGCATCGGTGAAGGCGGGGACATGGCCGGTCACGCGCATCCCCAACCGGTGCGCCTCGCGCGCGATCGCGGGCACCCACGCCGGGTTCATGCTGTTGTAGATCTTGATCTGCCAATAGCCCCGCGCGGCATACCAGCGGACGGCATCGATCGCCCCGGCGGCGCTGTCGGCGACGATGCCGAGCCGCGCGGAATAGGGACTGCGCCCTTCGAGGAAGCCGTTGGCGGTGATGCGCGGCCCCGCCACCTCGCCCGCGCCGATGCGGCGGATCAGGTCGGGCAGGAAGCCGTTGTCGTTGCCCATGTCGCGGACCGAGGTGACGCCGGCTGCAAGATACAGCAGCGCGGAATCGAGGCCGACATGCGCGTGCATGTCGTGCAACCCGGGCAGCAGCGTGCCGCCCGCGCCGTCGATCATCGCCTCGCCGAGCGACGCGGGCACGTCGAGGGGCTGGATGCCGGTGATACGCCCGTCGGCGAACACCACCGACACCGGAGGCCCGAGCGTCGCGCTGACGGGATCGAACACGCGCACGTTGCGGATGCGCACCGGTGCGTCGATGCGATGGGCGAAGCGGCGCTGGAGCGCGGCGTAGCGCTCCGCCGTCAGCCGCGTCGCCAGCGCGGCGAGTGCCGGCACGTCGCGCTCATGCCCCTCGCGCACCGTCGCGCCGCCGGACCCCAGCACCGCGAACAACGCCTCGTCACCATCGAGCAGGATCAGTTCGGGCGTCAGGTCGATGCCGCCGATCGCATAGGCGTGATAGGCGGTGCCGCCGATCGTCTGCACCCCGAGCCGCTCGATCCGCACCTGCCCGCCGGGAAGTGCCGGGAGCGTGCCGCCCGGTGCCTTCAGCAGCGCGCGGGCATAAAGGCCGAGCGCCCACGGACTGGCGGCCTGCCCCAGATACAGCGCCTTGCCATCAAGCTTGCTATCGCGCGGTCCGCCCGCGTCGGTCCAGCAGGCGACCGCGGCATCGCGGGCGAAGCGTTCGTGAACCGCGCCGCCGAACGTCCCCGTGCCGTCCAGCGTCCAGCGGCGCGGCAACCCGTCGCGGTCGAGCTCGATCGCCTCGTCCATCGTCGGGCCGCGCCCGTTGTTCTTGACGTCGTGATGGATTGCGACGTGATCGCCGTTGCGCGTGACGGTGACGCTGCCGACCTTTTCGCCATTGGCGATCACCGACAGCCGCTCGTGCGTCTGCGCGGCGGCCGGGGCGGTGCCAGCCAGCAGCGCGGCGAGGAGCAGGCGGGCCATCATCGGCCGCACGTCCGGTACAGATGGGCGGCGGCGGCCAGGTCCTGCACCGCATGGCCGAGCGATTTATAGAGCGTGATGTCGGTCGGGCCGGTCCGCCCCGGCGTGCGGCCCAGCAGCACCTCGCCGATCTCCGCGACGATATGGTCGTCGGTGACAAGGCCGGCATCGCGCGCGACGAGGAATTCGGCGGCGGCATCGCGCGCCGACGCGATGCTGTCGGCGATATAGCGGCTGCGCATCACCAGCGCGCTGTCGACCTCGACCGGGCCGGGGCCGCTCGATCCGACGAGGTTCACATGGGTGCCGGGCCGGACCCATTCCCCCCGGACGACCGGCTCGGCGGCGGCGGTCAGCGTGCAGATGACGTCGGCCGCGCCGCACGCGGCGGCCAGATCGTCGGCGCGTTCGCACGGCAGATCGGGAAAGGCGGCGACCACCGCGTCGGCCCGCGCAGGGTCGCGGCCCCAGACCAGCACCCGGTCGAACCGGCGGACCAGCGGCAGCGCGCGCAAATGGGTGTGCGCCTGCCCACCGGTGCCGACGATCAGCAGCGTGGCGGCATCGGCGCGGGCCAGCGCGTCGGTCGCGACCGCGGTGGCGGCGGCAGTGCGGATATGGGTGATCTCCTCGGCATCGGCGACGGCAACCGGCCGGCCCTCGACCGGTTCGAACAGCACGACGAGGCCCCGGTGACGGCGCTTGCCGGGTGCCTGGGGGTCGGCGAAGACGCTGATCGTCTTGGTGCCGAACATCTCATGGTCGCCCAGCGCGCCGGGCATCTGCGCGAACGTCCGCCCTGGCCCCAGCGACAGCATCGTGCGCAGCAACTGGCGGGTGGTGCCCGCCGACAGCGCCATCATCGCCGCGCGCACCACGGCGATGCAGTCGCCGTACCCGAGCCCGGCGCGCACCGCCGCGCTATCGAAGATCGCCAGTTCGTCGCGTAGCATCCCTATTCCCCAACGGCCTGTCGGGCATCAGCCTACCCCGAGAAACGGGCAAATGCTTGCCGATCGATCGCATCCATGGTCAAACGGCGGCCGGTTCAATTCGCCTTTCACCGGAACTGTGCATAATCATGGCTGACGCCCTCGACCGCCTCGACCTCAAGATTCTCGACCGGTTGCAGATCGACGCCTCCGAATCGTCGAGCGAGATCGCCGACCGGGTCGGCCTGTCGCAATCGCCGTGCTGGCGCCGTATCCAGCGGTTGAAGGACGAGGGCTATATCAAGGCGCAGGTCGCGGTGCTCGATCGCGAGAAGTTCGGCGAGAGCATGTATATCTTCGCCCAGCTCAAGATGGGCCGGCTGAGCGACGATGCGCGCGACCGCTTCATGCGCGCGATCGAGGATATTCCCGAAATCACCGAAGCCTATACGCTGTTCGGCGAGATGGACGTGATGCTGAAGGTGCTGGCGCCCAGCATGGGCTGGTATCAGAATTTCACCTTTCGCACGCTGCTGCGGCTGCCCGGCGTCGAGGATATTCGCTCGATCGCCACCCTGTCCGAAGTGAAATGCACCCACCGGCTGCCGCTGCCCGCCGCATGACAGGCGGCCGCCGGGGCGGTTGCCGCGAATAGGCTATGCACGTCCCCGCGCGAAACGCGCCGCGTGCGACCGGATTTCGCGGGTGCGGCGCGCTAGGCTGATCGCCGGAACGAGGGAGGCGGCATGATGGCTCGAAGAATGCGCAGGGGTATGGCACTGGGATCGGTGCTGCTGCTGACCGGCGCGACCGCCCCCGATGGCGCGGGCGATCCGCGTCTCGTCGTCCTGCTCGCCCCCGGTGCGCCCGACGCGGCACGGCACGTGCCGTTCGTCGACGTGACGCTGGAGGCGCAGGCGATGCACGCCGCGCCGGGCGACGCGCTGTTCGAACTGCCGCTGGTCGCCAGTACCGTGGTGACGAGCGGGCGGGACCTGCGCGCGCTGACGCTGGCCGATGCGCAAGGGCCGATCCCGGTGACGACGCAGGACGTGGCGCAGGACGGGTCGAACACCATCCGCCGCTGGCGCGCGGCGCGCGCGGTCGACGGGGTGGTGACGGTGCGCTACCGCGTGCCGATCGATGCGGCGGCGCCGCCGCTCGCGCTGCCGCAATATGAGATGAGGACCGAGGGCGGCACCTTCTCGGCGGCGGGCAGCGCCTTCCTGCTGCTGCCGACCGACGGCAAGCCGCGTCGGGCGGAGGTGCGGTGGGACTTCGCGGGCTATGGCGCGTCCGGCATGGGGGCGTCGAGCTTCGGCATGGGCCATGCCCTCACCCCCGCCGCGATCCCGGCGCAGCGACTGGCGTCGGCCTATTACATGGGCGGCCGCCCCGGCGTGACCGGGCCGGAACGCGACGGCTTCTTCGCCGCGTGGCAGGGGGAGCCACCGTTCGCCATGGCCCCGCTGATGGGCTGGGCCGCCGCGCTGCACCGCTATTACGGCGGCTTCTTCGGCTATGCCCCGCCGCGGTTCGGCGTGTTCGGGCGGACCAACACGCGCAACCCGGGCAGCGGCATCGGGCTGACCGACAGCTTCGCCTATACGTTCAACGCCACCTCGAAGCCCGACGACCTGCGCACGCTGCTGGCGCACGAGATGCTGCATAGCTGGGTCAATTCGCTCGACGGGTCGATGGACGCGGCGGGCGGGCTCGACCGGTCGTGGTTCGGCGAGGGGCTGGCGGTACATTACCAGCGGGCGCTGCCGTACCGCGCGGGCATGATCTCGGCGGCGGATTTCCTGACCGACCTCAACGAGACGGCGGCGCGCTATTATACCAACATCAAGATCGCGACGCCCAATGCGGCGATCGCGGACGGCTTCTGGCGCGACACGCGGGTGCGCGTCCTGCCCTATGATCGCGGATCGCTGTATTTCGATACGGTCGATGCGCGGATCCGGGCGCGCTCGGGCGGGCGGCGCTCGCTCGACGACATCGTGCGGACGATGCTGCGCACCCGGCGGGGCGGCGGCAAGATGGACGAGGCGCTGTACCGGTCGCTGCTGGCAAAGGAACTGGGGCCGGGCGGGATCGCCGATCTCGACGCGATGCTCGGCGGGGCGACGATCCTGCCGCCGTCCGACGCCTATGGACCGCGCTTCCGCCGGGTGATCCGGCCGCTCCGGCGCTATGATCTGGGGTTCGACATGGCCTCGCTCCAGAGCAGGCCCCGGATCGTGCGCGGCCTGAAACCGGGGTCGAACGCCGCCGTCGCGGGACTGCGCGAGGGCGACGAAATACAGAACGGCTTTCCGCAGGATGCGCTGCAGGGCGATCAGCAGGCCTATGTCACGCTGGACGTCGCACGGGCGGGGCGGACGTTCCAGCTCCGCTACCGGCCGAGGGGCGAAACGGTCGATGCGTATCAATGGGTGATGGCCGGTCCGCCGCGACACCCACGATAGGCGCGACACGCCCCGTCAGGGGACGGAAGCCGCCGGCGCGCCGCGTGGCCGCAGGACGTACAGCGCCAGCAGGCATCCGACGACCGGCAACAGCAGGACGCCGGCCGTCAGGTCCGGCCCGTCCGGCGCGGACGTCATCGGCGATGTCGTCAGCGCGACCATCGTGCCCGACACCAGATTGCCGATCGCCGCAGCGGATTTGAGCGTCGTCAGGAACAGGCCGACGGGGGTCGCTTCGTTGGTATCCCCGCTGGTTTCCGGTCGCTGGGCGGCAAGCGCGAGCATCGCCCAGAGCGCGAGGTTCGTCGCGGCCAGCGCCATGCCCAGCAGCATCAGCAACACGGTGCCGCCAATCCCGCGCGAGGCGATCACCAGCCCCAGCATCGCGACGATCGTCATCGCATGGCCGATACGGGCGATCACGATCGGCGGCAACCGGCGCGACAGCGCCATCCACCCCGGCAGCGAGAGCGACTGGCCGAGCGTGATCGTCGCCAGCGCCGGCCCCGCCCAGCCCGCATCCTGATGCACCGCCTGTCCGAAGAACGGCAGCGTGCGCAGGAACAGCGGCACGATCCCCGCCTGAACGGCGGCCACCAGCAGCGTGCGGCGAAACGGGCCATGCCGCCACAGCGCGCGCAGGCGGCCGCCCCGCGATACCGGCAGCGGGTTCGTACACGCCGCCGGCCCGCCCAGATGCCGCGTCGCGAACCACGCGGTAGCCAGCGTCACGACATAGATCGCCCCGCCGGCCAGCGCCCCGGTGGCAAAGGCCGCCTGCCGCGCGGCGGCGGCGGCCGGCGCGAGGCTCCAGGTCGAGGCGAGCGCGACCAGCGCCGCGCCGCACGCGCTGAAGATCAGCCGGTAGCCCGACACCGACGTCGCATCGCGCGGCGTCCGCGCGACCCGCACCAGCAGCGTGTTATGGCCGACGTCGCACAGCGAATAGCCGATGCGGCACAACAGGATCGCCGCCGCGATGGCCGCCAGCCGGTCGAGCGCGAACACCAGCCAGAAGCCGATCGCGCACATCGGCGCGCCCATCACGATCAACCGGCCCAACCGGTCGCCGCCGCCGCGCGCATCCGCCCACAGCGCCACGGCCAGATCGAACAACGCATCCCACAACAGCGTCGCCGCCAGCAGGCTGCCCGCCACCAGCGGCGGCAACCCGGCGATCGACACCAGATAGAACAGCATGAAATTCTCGAAGCTGGTCCACACCACGCTCTTGCCGAGATTGCCGATGCTGTAGCCCAATTTGGTCGGCAACGAAGCGGAGGCGGGCGGGGACGGCATGGCGACGGTCCATACCCCGGCGCGATTTCATTTATTTGACATTTTGTAACTATATTGACCGTTGCATGTCGCGACCGCACCGCCCGCCGATCCCGCTCAGCGAACCGCAACGCCGCGTGTTGATGCAGCTTCGGATCGACGGCACCGCGCCGCGCACGCATCTGGCCCGGGCGCTCGACATGAACGGCGCGACGATGACCCGGCTGACGCAGTCGCTGCTGGCGCTGGGACTGATCGAGGAGCTGGAATCGCCCGAAGCGGTCGCGCGTGGCCGGCCGATGGTGCCGCTGACCGTGTCGGGCCACGGGGCATGGGCGATCGGCGCGACGCCGCATCCGGGGTGGCTGGAACTGGTGCTGGTGGATTTTCGCGGCCGGCCGATCGTCCACGACGCGACGCCGTTCGACAGCCCCGATCCGCATGTCTTCGCCCGCGCGGTCGAGGCGCGGTTGCAGGTGCTGGCGGCATCGCACGGCTTCATGCGCGGCAAGTTCCTTGGGCTGGGCGTCGCGGTGCCGGGCTATGCGCTGCGCGGCGACCGCAACCGCCGGGCGGTGGTCGACCGGGTCGCGGGGTGGGACGATGTGCCACTGGCCGACATCATGGGCGACGCGCTGGGCATGCCGGTGTGGATCGAGAACGACGCGAGCGTCGCCGCGCTCGCCGAATTCTATCAGGACGGGATCATCGGCCGCTACCGCTCGGTGCTGACGCTGTTCCTGGGGCACGGCATCGGCGGCGGCCTGGTCGCCGAGCGCGACCTGTTTCTGGGCGAACACGGCAATGCCGGCGAGGTCGGACGCCTGTTCCCCGCCGATCGCGACCGGCCTTCGGGCATTGACCTGCTGCGGACGTTCCAGGACGAAGGGGTCGCGGTCGATTCGCTGGCGGAGATCGATGCGCTGATGGAAACGCACCGACCGATCATCGATCGCTGGACAAGGCGGGTGATCGATCAACTGGAACAGGCGGTGCTGAGCGGCATTGTCTGGCTCGATCCCGGCGCGATCGTCGTGTCGGGCGCGCTGCCGCTGCCGCTGTTGCGCACCATCGCGCAGGGGCTGGACGAAATCGGCCGCAACCGGAGCGACCGGTATCGCGCGATGCTCCCGCCCGTCCTGGCATCCCCCATCGGCAGCAAGGCGGTGGTGATCGGGGCGGCGATGATTCCGATCCATGCCGTGACCACGCAACAACCGGCGATTTAATTGCGCGTAAGTAAATAAAACTGTCATCCCCCACGCCCAAGGCGGCCGCCAATCGAACCATCGGGGGCTTCATCATGCACACCAATTTCCTCGGCGGGGCCGCGCTGTTCGCGCTGCTCGCCGGCACCACGCCGGCCGTGGCGCAGACAACACCGGGCACGCCGGCCACCACCACCACGGACGATAGCGCGACCGACGACGCGCCGGCATCGGACATCATCGTCACCGGATCGGCACGCCAGCAGCGCCGCTTCGACGTATCCTATGCGGTCAATTCGCTGAGCCAGACCGAAATTCAGAAGATCGCGCCCAAGAGCATGACCGACCTGATCGGCACGCTGCCCGGCATCCATGCCGAGGCGACCGGCGGCGAGGTGCAGAACATCACCCGCGTGCGCGGCATCCCGACCGATCGCGGGTTCCTATACTATCAGCAGGACGGCCTGCCGCTGTTCCAGGAACTGGACGGCTATTTCTTCAACCAGGGCGACGGCATGAACCGGCTCGACCTGATGACCGACCGGGTCGAGGTGGTGCGCGGCGGCCCGGCGCCGATCTATGCCAGCACGGCGGCGGCGATCGCCAACGTCATCACCGTCACCGGCACCGCGACCACGCGCGGCAAGGCGCAACTGACGCTGGGCGATACCGGGCTGTACCGGCTCGACGCCTATCAGGCGGGTCCGGTGTCGGACGACACCTATTACGCGGTCGGCGGCTTCCTGCGCCATCATGACGGCTATCGCGATTCGGGCTTTCCGTCCGATCGCGGCGGGCAGATTCGCGCGAACCTGCGCCACGATCTCGCCAACGGCTTCGTCAAGCTGTCGGCACAATATACCGACGACCACAACCTGTTCTATCTGTCGATCCCGACCGCCGATCCGCGCAATCCGTCGGTCAGCCTCGACCCCTATATCGATTATTTCACCGGCACGCTGAACAGCCCGGCGCTGCGCGACGTGAACATCAAGTACCGCGACGGCGCGGGCGTACTCCAGAACCAGCGCGGCGACCTGTCGAACGGGCGGCACCTGCGCTTCGGCAATGTCACGCTGACCTATGAAGGCGATTTCGGCGACTGGCACGTCTCGGCCAAGGGCGGGGTGACGCGGGGCAAGCTGCACTTCGACGCCTTTTATTCCACCTCCAACCCGGTCGACGCGACGACCTTCGCCAGCAACTACCGCGCCGCCGCGACCACCGCGTTCGGAACGGGCGTCGCGCGGCTCGGCTACAGCGTCGCCGGCACCGCCGGGCAGAGCGCCTACAACCCCGCCACCGACTCCGGACTGGTGATGCAGGCGCAATATCGCTCGGTCGAGAACGACTTCCATTCGACGCAGGGCGACGTGTCGGTGACGCGCCGGTTCGACACCGGGTTCGGCACGCACGATCTGCGCGCCGGCATCTATGGCTCGCTGTGGAGCCAGACGACGTTCAATGCGTACCAGAACCTGCTGGTCGAGGTGAAGTCGCGCCCGCGCACGCTCGACCTCGCCGCCTATGACGCCGGCGGCAGCGTGCTGGGCTATGTCACCGATCACGGCGCGCTGGCCAATGCGGCGACGCTGGGCGGCGGCGGTGCCGATGGGCAGCTTATCGCGCTGTACGGCACCGACACCTGGGACGTGACCGACCGGCTGCGCATCGATGCCGGCGTCCGCCACGAATGGTACAGCTACGACGGGTTCGGCCGGCTGAGCGCCGCCTATAATCTCGGCGATCCGACGACGCTGGCCGACAATGCCACGCGCGGCTTCACCGGGGCGATCGGCACGCTGAAACTGAAGCAGCAGGCGACGAACTGGACGGTCGGCGCCAATTACGACGCGACCGGCAACATCGGCGCCTATCTGCGCGCGTCGCAGCTCGAGGTGCCGCCCAACACCACCATCACCCTCAACTATCCCACCGCCGCGATCGTCGCGACCAAGGCGAAGCTGTACGAGGCGGGCGTGAAATTCGCCGCCGGCCGCTCCTATCTCTACGTCACCGGCTTCTACACGCGGTTCGATCCGCTCAACGCCAGCTTCGCCGCGTTCAACCCGGCGACCGGTCGCGCCGATCAGGTGACGAACTTCATCGGCACCGCCGAGACCAAGGGGCTGGAAGCCGACGGCCAGCTCCGCCTCGCCGGCCCCTTCTCGCTCGCCGGATCGGTGACGTTCCAGAACCCGCGCTACCTGAACTTCAGCAGCAACACCGGCGCCGATGGCAGCCGGGCGAGCGGCAAGCAGATCATCCGCGAACCCAAGCTGTTCCTGAACGTGCGCCCGACCGTCGACTTCGACGTAAGCGGCGCGGCGGTCAGCGTCTATGGCCGCTATGATTATGTCAGCCGGCGCTATACCGATTTCTTCAACAGCACCGCGCTGCCCGCCTATGGCGCGTTCGGGCTGGGCGCGACGGCGAGCAGCGGCGACTGGCAGGTGCAGCTCGTCGGCGACAACATCACCAACGCGCACGGCTTTACCGAGGGGAACACCGCAGGCGACCGCTTCGGACAGGGCGTGCCGACCGCCATCTTCGGGCGGCCGCTGTTCGGTCGCAACCTGCGCCTGATCGTGAGCCACAAGTGGTGATCCGCCCGTTCTTCGCCCCGCTCCTCGCCGGTATCGTCCTTGCCTGTGTCGCCGCTCCGGCGGCGCAGGCGGGGCCGACCGACACGATGCGCCGCATCGCCGATCCCGACGGCGGGATCATCGCCATCGCCCATCGCGGCTGCCATGCCGCCGCGCCGCGCCGGGGGCTGGGCACCGTGCCCGAAAACTCGCGTGCCGCGCTGCTGCGCTGTGCCGAGCTGGGCGTGGAAGTGATGGAAACCGACGTGCGCCGCACCCGCGACGGCTATCTCGTCATGGTCCATGACGACAGCGTCGACCGCACGACCGATGGCACCGGCCGCGTCGCCGACCTGACGCTGGCGCAGATCCGCGCGCTGCGGCTGCGCGACGACGAAGGCGGCGCGGGCGCGGCACCGACCGGCGAGCGCGTGCCGACGCTCGACGAACTGCTGGCGCTGGCGAGGGGGCGGATCGTCCTCAACCTCGACGTGAAGGATGCGATCTATGGCGAGGTCGTCGATGGCGTCGTCCGTGCCGGTGCTACCGACCGGGTGATCGTCAAGACCTTCGCCGGAATCGGCTCGCCCCCGCTGGCGGCGATGTCGCCCTATGACCGCGTGCCCTTCGCGCCGATCCCGATCACCGGCGATCCGGCGGCGGGCGACGTGCCGGCGATCATCCGGCGGCAGGCGGCGGGGCGGCGGCGGCCGATCGCGGTCGAACTGCCCCGGCTGCCGCTGGCGAGCCTGCCGGCCAGCGTCGCGGCGGCCCGGCAGGCGGGCATCGCCGTCTGGGTGAACACGCTGTTCGAAGGCTTTGTGGTGGGGCTGGGCGGCGATACGGCGGCGACGCGCGATCCCGACGCGGTCTGGGGACGACTGGCGAACGACGGCGTCCGCCTGATCCAGACCGACGCGGTGGAAGCGCTGCTCGACTGGCGACAGACCTACGGCCGCGCCCGGCGGTAAAACACGGGCAAGGCTGGCGTCACCGGGCAGCGGCAGCGGCGGCCAGCGCCCGGTAGAGCGTGGCATGGTGGCATTGGAGCAGCTTGGCGGCGTCCCGCACCGACGTGCCCTCGTTCACCAGTCGTTCGCCCAGCGCGATCTGATCGGGCGTCAGCCTGGGCGGGCGGCCGAAGCGCACTCCCCTCGCCTTAGCCGCCGCCCGGCCGCTGCTGGTGCGCTGGTGGATCAGCTCGCGCTCGAACTCGGCGATGCCGGCGAACACGGTCAGCACCATGCGACCGGCGGGCGAGGTCGTGTCCGCCCAGGGCTCGGCCAGCGAGCGCAGCCCCGCCCCCGCCGCCTTCAGCGTCTCGGCAATGTCGAGCAGGTCGCGGGTGGAACGCGCCAGCCGGTCGAGCCGCGTCACCACCACCGTATCGTCGTCGCGCAACTGGTCGATCATCCGCGCCAGCTCGGGCCGGTCGCGCTTCGCGCCCGACACCTTCTCCTCGAAGGTCCGGCGGCAACCGGCTTCGGCCAGCGCGGCGCGTTGCAGCCGCAAATCCTGGTCGTCGGTCGAGACACGGGCATAGCCGATCAGCATGTCGCGAATATGTATCGGAACCGCCGCATTCGGCAACCGACTTTTGCGACACCGCAACGTGCGGAAACGCGGTCGGCGGATCGCTGTCGCGAAACTTAGGAGTTGCGCGACACGGCGGGAAAAGCCCGCAAACTCGCCCGAAGAAACCGGCGCAGCATGCCGCCGACGATCCTGGCCATAACCCACGGCCGGTGTGTCCCTTCGGCAACACCGGCGACGCTAGTAGGCAGGGCCTACATTTTGCCGCTTGCCGGGTTCCAATATAAATACTCTTATATCGATCAAGCCCAAGCGGCTGAATAAACGGGGAAACTACGTGAAGCTGTCACATCTTTATGTGGCCACGGCTCTGACGCCGCTGGCCATCGCTATCGCTTTGCCTGCGGCGGCACAGACCATCGCCACCGATACGCAGACCAGCCCGGTGCCCGACCCCACGCAGGTGCCGGCCGACGCGCAAAGCCCGCAGTCGCCGAACGCCGACGCGCAATCGGCCGGGGCCGACATCGTCGTCACCGGATCGCGCATCCGCCGCGACGAATATTCGGTCGCCGAGCCGATCACCGTGGTCGGCCGTGACGAAATCACCCAGGCGGGCTTCGCCAGCATCGCCGACGCGCTGCAAAGCAACGCGATCGCGCAGGGCGCATCGCAGATCAACAGCGCCTATGGCGGCTTCGTCACCGACGGCGGCGGCGGTGCGAACACCCTCGGCCTGCGAGGCCTTGGCCCCAACCGCACGCTGATCCTGCTCAACGGCCGCCGGTTGGCGCCGGGCGGAACGCGCGGCTCGCTGCTCGCCGCCGACCTCAACGTGCTGCCCAACGCCATCGTCGAGCGGATCGAAGTGCTGAAGGCCGGCGCGTCGTCGGTCTATGGTTCCGACGCCGTCGCCGGCGTGGTCAACATCATCACCGACCAGAAGCTGAGCGGCCTTCAGCTCAATTTCCAGGTGAACGTGCCCGAAGTCGGCGCGGGCATCGATCGTCGCGCCAGCGCCAGCTTCGGCTTCAACAACGACCGGCTGAGCATCATCGGATCGGCGGAATATCGCAAGCGCGACACGCTTTCGCGCAACGACGTGCCGTTCTTCGGCTGCCCGATCGGCGGCTTCCTGAACGGCGAAGGATCGGCATTCGGATCGGGCGACAATTTCTCGCCGGACGATCCCCGCGCCTGCTTCACGATCGACAACGGCGGCGTGACGATCAACACCCTCGGCCTGCCGACGCGCGACGCGATCGGCCGGACCAGCGGCACCATCGGCCGGTTCAACCGGTTCGTGCCCGCGCCGGGCGTCACCACCGGGCCGTTCCCCGGCTATCTCGGCGTCGGCACCTATGACCGCGACACCTTCGATCCGCGGCAGGAAGAAGAGCCGCTCATCAACTCGGCCGAAATCTACACCGGCTATCTCGCCGCCACCTACAAGCTGGACTTCCTCGGCGATGCCGAAGTGTATGGCGAACTGCTGGCGACGCGCCGCAAGTCGTCGACGCCGCTCTACCGCCAGTTGTCGCTCGACTATCTCCAGGGCAGCCCGCTGCTGCCCACCGCGATCCGCAACGGGGCGTTCGCCAATCCGACCAACACGTCGAGCGGCCGGCTGATCGCGGCGCGCGCCTTCATCGGCTATGGCATGACGTCGTCCGAACAGACGGTCGACTATGTCCGTGCGTCGGGCGGGGTGCGCGGCGACTTCTTCTTCCCGCGCTGGCGCTATGATGCCTATGTCGGCAAGTCGTTCAACGACGGCACCTATGAAGCCGAATCGTTCCTGACCGATCGTCTGGCCAATTCGCTGAACGTCGTGGCCAACGCCAACGGCACCTTCAGTTGCGCCAGCGCCGCCGCCAACCCGACCTGCGTCGCGGCACCGGCACTGACCGCCGGCGTGATCGGCGGCGACCTGCCCGCCGCGTTCCGCAACTACATCGTCCAGAACACGATCGGCAAGACGCGCTTCCGCGAGACGACCTATGCCTTCAACATCGACGGTCCGCTGTTCCACCTGCCCGCCGGCGACGTGCAGGTCGCGCTGGGCGTCGAGCATCGTCGCCAGAGCATCGACGATCAGCCCGACCTGAATTCGGTCAACGGCAACCTGTTCGGCCTGACGGCGGCGACGCCCACGGTCGGCAAGGACAATGTTAAGGAAGGGTTCGGCGAAATCTTCGTGCCGATCTTCGAGGACAAGCCGTTCTTCTATCGCCTGAACCTCACCGGATCGGCGCGCTATACCGACTATGCGTCCTACGGGTCGGACGTGACCTACAAGGTCGCGGGCGAATGGGAGCCGTTCCGCGGCTTCGGCGTGCGCGGCAGCTATGGCACGTCGTACCGTGCTCCCGCGCTGGCCGAACAGTTCCTGGGGGCCACCAGCGGCTTCCTCGCCGCCAACAGCGATCCGTGCAGCGCGCTGCCGGTCGCCGACGAACAATCGCCCAACCAGCGGATCATCGCGCGCAACTGCGCCTCGATCGGCCTGCCGGCGGACTTCGAACAACGCAGCGGCATCACCTCGTTCCGGGTCGGCGGCGCCGAAGCGGGCCTCAGCGCGGAAACGTCGACCAACTGGACGATCGGCGCGGTGGTGCGCCCGCAACTGCCCGAGTCGGTGGGCCAGTTGTCGCTCTCGCTCGACTATTTCGACGTGAAGGTCGACAATGGCGTGTCGGACCTGAGCGGAACGACCATCCTCCAGCGCTGCTACGGCAACGCCAATTTCGATGCCACCGGCGGTTTCTGCCGCTTCGTCCAGCGCGATGCCAACCAAGCGCTGACCGTGACGAGCAGCTTCGTCAACCTGTCCGAAAACATCGTCAAGGGCTTCGAATTCAACGGCCGCTATGCCCGCGAATTGCTGGGCGGAAAGTTCATCCTGAACGCCAACGTCACCAAATATACCGAACAGTCGACCCGCCTGTTCCCCGAGGAGTTCCTGACGGACTCCAACGGCATCGTGACGTCGCCCGACTGGGTCGGCAATTTCGACGCGACGTTCAACGTCGACGCCGTGACCATCCGCTACGGGCTCGACTGGACCGATGGCGACCGCAACCGGACCTATGATTATTTCGCGTTCGACAATCTGACCGGGATCAGCGACCCCGAGCTGGTGCAGGAATATCGCGACAATTACTATCTGGAGGTCGACAACTACTTCCTGCATTCGCTGTCGCTGCAGTTCAACGTGCAGAAGCAGTTCCAGTTCACGGTCGGCGTCCGCAACATGCTCGACACCAAGCCGCCGCGCATCAGCGCGGTCGGGTTCACCACCGTCGCCAACGCGCCGCTGTATTCCGGCTACGACTATGTCGGACGGCAGTTCTTCGCCAACGCCAACATCAAGTTCTGATAGCCTGTCTGGAAACTCGCGGAAACGCGGGTTTCCATGCGGTGCCGGCCCGCTCCCCCTCCCGACCACCCAATCAGGATACGCTGTGGGTGGTCGGGAGGGGGAGCGGGCCGGCACCGCAAAATGCGTTTCGACGCATTTTCAAACGATCCGGGCGGGATTGACCTTCAGCCAATGCCACGGCTGTTCGTCGTTCCCGCGCAGGCGGGAACCCATAGACGCAACATGCGCGATTCGATCGCCGGCGTCGGCGTGTATGGATCCCCGCCTGCGCGGGGATGACGCGGGGGGAGCGGGCCGGCACCGCCTCGAAACCCGCCCTTCCGCAAGTTTGCGGATCATACCGAAAAACTCCGATCTGCCTCCCTTGCGGATATTCCGGCGTCGGGTAGATCGACCCGATGATCCGACCAAAATGGACCCCCGTAGCTTGGCTGGCGGACCGGATGGCGGTCCTCGTCCTCGGGCTGATCGCCGGCTTCCTCGTCGGGCTGTCGTTCGCCGGCGACGGGCGCATCCTGCCGGCCGCGACGACGGTGGCGAGCACGGACGGCCCCGCCCCGTCCCCGGTGCCGCCGGCACCCCCCGTCGCGGCGCAGGGCGTCGACGGGCCGATCCCCCCGCAGGTAACGGCACGGATGCGGCGCGGCGGCGTGCTGCGCGTCGGCGTGTTCGGCGACAGTTTCGGCAACGGCATCTGGGACGCGCTCTACCGGCAATTGCCCACAAGCGACGGCTATGAGGTGCTGAAATTCGCCAAGGAAGCCACCGGCTTCACCCGCTATCGCACGCTCGACCTCGAAAAACGCGCCTATGAGCAACTGGCACGCGATCCGGTCGACGCGGTGGTCATCAGCTTCGGCGCCAATGACGCGCAGGCGGTCTATGACGACGGGCATCTATACCCGTTGATGGGCGACGGGTGGAAACGGGTGATCGGCCAGCGGGTCGACCGGTTCGTCGCGGCGGCGCGATCGACCGGGGCGGTGGTCTATTGGGTCGGGCTGCCGGTGATCCGCGATCCGCAGCTCGATGCCGACATGCAGGCGATGGACGGTTTCTACGAAGCGCATATGCGTCGCCTCGGCGTGCCGTTCGTCGATTCGCGTCCGCTGACGCTGGGCGCGGACGGGAAATATACCGCCTATCTGCCTGACTCGAAGACCGGGCGACCGGTGTTGATGCGCACCGGCGACGGGCTGCACATGATCGGGATCGGCTATCAGCGCCTGACCAGCGGCGTCGCCGCCGACCTGCGCCGCTATGCCGCGCGCGTCCGGCAGGCGGCGGGGCGGCCCGCACCCACACCGACCGGGGAGCCACGCTGATGCCCGCACTTCTGGCCGTCGCGCTGGCGCAGGCCGCCGCCGCCGCGACCTGCAACGGGGCGCTGTGCGATGCCGATCGCCTGCGCCCGTTCCTCGAAAAGCTGGCGGATGCGCCCGCCGATCCCGCGCCGGTCCGCATCCTCCAGATCGGCGACAGCCACACCGCCGGCGACCAGATCACCGGAAGCTGGCGGACGCTGTTGCAGGCCCGCTTCGGGCGCGGCGGGCGCGGGGTGATGGCGGTCGGGCGGCCCTATGCCGGCTATCTGACGCGCGACATCACCGCGACCCAGTCGCCCGGATGGAGCGTCGACGGCATCTTCGGGCCGGCCTATCGCCCTGCCGGCCCCGTGCGGATGGGGCTTTCCGCCTATAGCCTGACCAGCCAGACCCCCGGCGCGACGGTGACGCTGAGTGCCGACGGCGGGCGGACGTTCGACCGGCTGACGCTGTGCGCGCTGACCGGGCCGGGGGCGGGCACGGTGCGGCTCGGCATCGGCGCGGCGTCGCTCGACTGGTCGCTGGCCGCGCCCGCCAGCGGCAGCCAGTGCCGCACGCTCGATGCCGGTGGCGAGGCGTCGGGCGCATCGGTGACGGTGATCGCCGGCCCGGTGACGCTGACGTCATGGGATACGGCACGCAGCCGGGGCGGCGGGGTCGTCCTGTCGAACCTCGGCACGGTCGGCGCGCAGCTCGTCCATTTCGGCCGGACCGACGAGCGCGTCGTCGCGACCGAACTGGCCACCTATCGCCCCGACCTGATCGTCGTCGCGTTCGGCACCAACGAAGCGTTCCGCCCCGGCTTTTCGGCCGCCGCCTATGAAGCCACCTTGCGCGCCGATCTCGCCCGGCTGCGGCGACTGGCCCCCGGTGTGCCGATGCTGTTGTTCGGCGCGCCCGATTCCGCCACGCGCACCCCCGGCCTGCAAAGCGGCGAGGGCGGGATCAGCCCGCCCTGCCCTACCTCGGCGCTCTGGCGGCCGACCGCCGCGCTGGCGGCGGTACAGGCGATCCAGCGGCGACAGGCGCATGCCGCCGGCATCGCCTATTGGGACTGGGCGCAGGCGATGGGCGGGCGCTGCACCGCCGATGGCTGGACGCAGGGGACGACGCCGCTGATGCGCGGCGACCATGTCCATTTCACCAGTCGCGGCGGCGCGGAGATCGCACGCCGGCTCCAGGCCGATCTCGACCGCGCGCTCGCCGCGCTGCCCGTGCGGGACCGGTTCTAGAATGCTGTTTCCGACGCTGGGCTTCGGCCTATTCTTCCTCGTGGTCTATGCGATCACTTGGTCGCTCGGCCGGTCGAACGAATGGCGCAAGATCGCGCTGCTGCTGGCGAGCTGGTTCTTCTACGGCGCATGGGACGCGCGGTTCGTCGCGCTGCTGTTCGTCTCGGCGGTGGTCAACTGGGCGCTGGCGCAGGGAATCGTGCGCGACCGGGAAGGGGCGGACGGACGACGCGGGCGGGCGCTGGTCACGCTCGGCGTCGTCGCCAATCTGGGCGTGCTGGGCTATTTCAAATATGCCGGCTTCTTCCTCGAACAACTCGCCAGCCTGTTGCAGCCGTTGGGCTTCGGGCGCGACCTGCCGTTGTTGCAGGTGGTGTTGCCGGTCGGGGTATCGTTCTTCACCTTTCAGGCGATCTCCTATCTGGTCGACGTCCATCGCCGGCGGATTCCGGCGGCGGGACTGCTCGACCTGACGCTGCTGATGTCGTTCTTCCCGCATCTGGTCGCCGGGCCGATCGTGCGCGGCGCGGACCTGTTGCCGCAGTTCCGCCGCGTGCCGGTGATCGATCGCGGCACCGTCGCCGCCGCGCTGCTGCTAATCGTATGGGGGCTGTTCAAGAAGGCGGTGATCGCCTCGCAACTGGCCGGCGCGCTGGTCGATCCGGCGTTCCTCGATCCCGCCGCGCGGTCGAGCTTCGACCTGCTGATCGGCGCTTACGGCTATGCGGTGCAGATCTACTGCGATTTCTCCGCCTATTCGGACATGGCGATCGGGCTGGCGGCGCTGCTCGGCTACACTTTCCCGCGCAATTTCGACCAGCCCTACCGCGCCGCCTCGCTCCAGGATTTCTGGCGGCGCTGGCATATCAGCCTGTCGAGCTGGCTGCGCGACTATCTCTACATTCCGCTCGGCGGCAGCCGGAAGGGGCCGGTGCGCACCTATCTCAACCTGTTCGCGACGATGGTGCTCGGCGGGCTGTGGCATGGCGCGAGCTGGAGCTTCCTGATCTGGGGCGCGCTGCACGGCGGTTGGCTGGCGATCGAGCGGTTCTGGGCACGGCATCGCCCCGCCGGCCTGCCGCGCGCGCCGCGCTGGGCGGGGATCCTCGTCACCTTCCACATCGTCGTGCTGGGCTGGATCTTCTTCCGCGCACAGGGCGAGGGGGAGGCGGTCGCCTATCTCGCCGCGCTGGGGGCGGGCGACTGGCGCAACACGCTGGTCACGCCGCTGTCGCTGGGGCTGGTCGCCTTCGGCCTCGCCATCCATGCGCTGCCGGCCCATCTGCTTACCGGGGCGGCGATGCGGCTGCGCCACCACGCCGCGCCGGCGATCGCCGTGGCGCTGGGCGTGGCGATCCTGATCGTCGACGCGATGCGCCCCGCCGGGGTCGCGCCGTTCATCTATTACCAGTTCTGAAGCGGGGCAGTCATGACCACGGGTGCCGACCATGGCGAGATCGCCGAAGCAGGATCGCCGGTACAGGTGCCCGCCGACCCGGTCGACAGCGTGCGGCCGCTGCGCTGGATGACCGGCATCGTCGCGGGCGCGACGCTGTTCCTCGCGCTGTTCAACGCCCCTGCGATCGGCGAATGGTTCGACGAACTGCCGCCGTCGCCCGCCACCGAACCGCTGCGCGCGCCGATCGCGGCATGGGTGGCGACGACCGCCCGCCTGGGGCTGGACACCCCGCGCACGGCGGTGCGTGCGCGCTGGGAAGCGGCACGGGCCGCGCGGTTCGGCGAGGAACGGCCGGGCGGGGACGAGGGGGCGGAATAGTGCAGGCGACGGTGCGATGCCGCGAACCGCGCGCGGTCAGGGGTCCGGTGAGAGGATGGTCAAATCGTACGCCAGGCCCCCGCAACCGTCCCGGTTGGGATCGCGAACGGCTTCCCAGTTCTCCTCCGTGACTATGGGTTTTTAGAACGCGAGCGGCGATATGGCGTCATATCGGCCCTCCCTTGTCACGGCGCGACGAGATCGTCAGGGGTCGTCGGGCCGCCGATGAGCCGCTCGAACGCCGCCCAGCGCGCGGCGGGGTTCGTGCCTACCGCCGCTATCGTCTTGGCAACCATGGCGCGACCCAGGAAATAGTTGAGCACATAGCTGCGATAGGTATCCACGAAACGGATGCTCCGTTGCGCTTCCTGCGGAGTCACCAGAAAATACTGCTCCTTCAAGGCAACGGCGCGAGCGCGATCGATCCGCCCGTCGATATAGTCGCGCGCGATCACCGCCGACGCCGGCGCGAGCTTCGCTTGCACAGCTCGGACCTTTTCGAACAGCGCCACGTCCGCCGGGTCGAGCCCGGCGAGGGGGGACAGCGTGTCACGTTCGAACGCAATGCGTTCATCGCCGGGGAACGCCAGGTCCGGGCCATAGTCGGCCGACCCTTCGGCGATCAGTGCCATCGGCGCAAAGAGGGGGAACACCGTGTACTCGATCCAGCGCCGCCGCTCCGCCAGATTTCGTTCGTACAGGGAATAGAGCACGTGATGCCCGGGATATGCCTCGTGGCAACCCAGCTTGATGACCATGTCCATCGTGAGCGGCACATCAAGGTTGACCTGAATCAGACTGTGCGCATGGCCCTGGAAATAATTATAACCGGCCCATGGCTTGTCGCGAACCATCTCCAGCGTGATCGCTTCGCCCGGCGGCATCGCGATATGGTCGAGCGTCCGGCGGCGACATTCGGCGATGGCTGCCTTGACCACCGTTTCCGCCTTTTCCGGCGGTACGATGACGCGGTCGCTCAGCCTTTTCATGCGATCGGCGAGCGTTCCCGGTCCGGCGGGCACGAGCCGGTCGAGCTCGGCGAGAACGGGATCAAAACTGGCGAGCGTCGGAGCAGCGAACGTCACGCCGAACAGGGCCTTGGACTCCTGATCGAAGCTGAGCTTCTGACCCACAACCATCGCCATGCGCGTTTGCGCGGCCGTGAGCTGGAGCAGCAGCGCCGCGCGGCGCTTGCGCTCGATGGGCGACAGCGTCTTCGGGCCGATCGCCGCCAGTCGCGTGTGCAGCCTCGCTGCATCGGCGCTCAGTTCAGATGGCGTGCGCTGGTCGAGCTTTGCTGCGGCGGCGAGAGTTGGCGGGCCGAAATAGGCATCGACATAGCCAGGGTCCCGCTCGCTCGCGGCCAGGCTTAGCGCCACATAGTCCTTGGCGATCGCATCGATCGCTGCGCCAGAACCGCGAGCTGATGCCGGAACGACGGCGAACCCGGCCCATACAATTGCCAAGAACCACATCAATCGTCGCATTCCGCCGTTCCCCCAACCCGGTTTTGATGGGGTCAATCACGGGCGCACGAAAAACACAATGAGCACTTTGGTGGCAGGCATTCCCGAAAACCAAGGTTGAAGGGGGGAGCGCCTGTGCGGCTCGATCCGCATCAACGGTATCCCCTGACCCGTCACGCGATCCATGCGCCCTGATCGGTCCCGGCTCGGGGCGGAAGCGCTCGAAGCGCCGGACCCCGGTCAGAGGACCCTGCAACAGACGTCATCCCGGTGAAGGCCGGGATTTCCCAGGGCCGATGCGCGACAGGCACCGCTGGAGGTCTCGGCCTTCGCTGGAGCGACGCCTCGATACCGGTGGATCGGACTTTAGCGGTAGAAGATGTGATCCGCGATCTGGGCGACGCGGACGCGCTTGGGCATCGAGCTGCCCGCCGAATGGAAGAACAGCGCGCCCGGCGCGACGTCCTCGTCCTTGCCGCTCAGGGTGCGGATGGCGATGTCGACGGCGGTCGACCAGCGGCCGTTGTTGCGCGGGGGGTTGTAGGCGTCGACGTTGAAGAACTGGCCGCGCTGGCGGACCACGCCGCACGCGCTGTCGGCGAACCGGCCGCTCTTGACGCGGGCGCGGATGACCTGCGCTACCGCCAGTTGCCCGCGATGCGGCTGATTGCCGGCTTCGTGGACCACGACCTTGGCGACGCATTCGACCTCGTCCTGGTCGATGTCGGCGGTGGCATCGGCCACGGCGGGTTCGGGCGGGAGATCGGCTTCGGGGCGGGCTTCGGGAATCGCCTGCATCACCGGAGCGGGGGTGGCGACCGCATCGGGGGCGGTGGCGGGAACAAGGGCCGGGGTCGGTTGTGGCGCGACCTGTGCCGGATCGGCGGTCATCGCGATATGGGCACTTGCGACGCCGCTAAGGGCCGTCAAACACCATAAAACCAGTACGGACCAGCGCTTGTTCATTCCCACTCGCTATTTATGCGCAAGGGTGCCCGCCATCGGCCGCGGAAACGCGGACAAAATAAAGCGGCCGTCGGGATCCCCCACGTCTCGCCGTCCGTTTCCCGCGTCTCGGTCACGCGGCATACAGGAACGGCTGAAATCGTTCGCTCCCATCGCTTCGCGGCGGCCGGCTGTCAACCGGCGGACGCTGCGCCGGCGACGAACCGTTGGTTCCATCGGATCAATCCATCGCCGAAACGACCCGTCTACACCGGATCGGCGCCGGATCAGCGCCGGCAGGGGCGATCGTCCTCCCGCCGGGGATCACGACGAATCGACGGGCGGTGCCGGCCCGCATATCGCATCATTATGTCGGATACCCCCGCGCGACCGCTCAGTCGGTGTCGGGTTCCATCGCGATGATCCGTCCGGTCTTCGGGCTCATGCGGAAGTCCCATGTCCGGCCGTGGCGGGTCGCCTCGCCTTCCCAATGATCGTCCTTGGGTTCGATCTCGATCAGGCGATAGCCTTCGCGGTGCAGCACCCGCTCGGCCTGACCGATCGAAATCCAGTCCTGTCCGGGTTGATCGGCGCGCGCGGGGACGTGCGCGATCGTCAGCCCGGCGGCGATCAAGGCAAGGGTCTTCATGGCGGGGCTCCTCGACAGACGACAGGTGCGCGCACCGCGGCGCTCACGCATAGCCCTCGAACGCATAGGGGTTCAGAAAGGCGCGCGTCCGCAATATTTCGCGCTCCACCAGGGGCAGCGCCGCTTCGCCGCACGGCGCATCGATCACCGCTCGCGCCGCAGCCTCGCTGAGCAGGAACGGCAGTGCCGCCGCCAGGGCGGCGACCGGGCGGCTGTCGCTGCGCTGGCCAACGATCAGCATCGCCTGGCTCGCCTCGTCCCCGCTGCGCGGCTGCGGACACAGGTCGTAGGCGGGGGTCAGCACCAGCGTCCGCCCGTAGCGAATTAGCGACATGGCGGCGCTGCCCGTCGTCGACGAACGCCTTAGGCCGCGCGCCACCGATCGAGCTGCCATGGTGCAGCGCCCGGTCGAGCGTCGCGGTGAGCGGCAGCCGCGCCTCGACTCGCGCGGCCGATGCGGTCAGTTCCTCCAGCGTCGCACCCGGCGCAACGCGCGGAACATATTCGGTGGCCAATCGCTGAAAATCGAGCGCGCCGACGCGGTCGGACCCGGATTCGAGCACACAGGTCAGCTCGCCCAGTTGAGCGACATCGCCCTCCTGCCCTGTCGCCCGGGCACCGGATCAATTCCCCTTTGCGCAGCGGCAGTTCGGGGGCGATCAGGACCGCCCCGGCACACGCGCGATAAATGTTTGGTCCCGGCGATTGATGGTGCGGGTTTGATATAAAGCGTTCCGGCTCATCCGTCCAAGCCTTGCAGATGGCTTCGTAGGGTGTGAGACCCCGCAAGGTCTTGAGCCGACGAGCGAAGTTGTAGGCGGCGACGAAGTCGGTCAGATGCTGGCGCAGCTGATCGTGATTTTCATAGTGGTAGCGCTTGACGGTCGCCTCCTTGATCGTCCGGTTCATCCGCTCGACCTGACCATTGGTCCACGGGTGACGCGGCTTGGTAAGGCGGTGCTCGATGTCGAGATCGGCGCAGGCGGCCTCGAAGGCGTGGCAACGGAACGGCAGCTTCTGCGCCCGCATTTCCCTGATGTCTTCGGGCGTCCAGCCATCGCCGGTCGGGTCGTTGAAGTGCGTGCCGTTGTCGGTGAGCACGGTGTGGATCCGATACGGCACCGCTGCAGCAAGGTGTCGCAGGAAGTCGCCGGCAATCCGACGGGTGGCCTTCTCGTGCAGCTCAACGAAGGCGAACTTGGACGTCCGGTCGATGGCCACCAGCAGATAAAGCTTGCCCTGCTCGGTCCGGACCTCGGCCAGATCGACGTGGAAATAGCCGATCGGGTACGCTTTGAACTTCGCCCGGACCGGCTTGTCACCATCAACATCTGGCAACCGACTGATGCCATGACGTTGCAGGCAGCGGTGCAGCGAGGACCTCGTCAGATGCGGGATCGTCGCCTGTAGCGCGTAGAGGCAATCGTCCAGCGGCAGCAGCGTATGGCGCCGGAACGCCACGATCACGGCCTCCTCCTCGATCGTCAACGTCGTGGATCGGGGTTCCTTGGGTCCAGTCCGCAAATCGGCCGTCGAGCTTCGCTTGCGCCACTTGGCGACCGTCTTCTGGTTGACGCCATGGCGCTTCGCCAGCGCCCTCAGGCTCTCTTTACTATGCTGTATCGCTCGACGGATGACCTAAGTCGTCGTGGCGCTCCCGTGTAGAACCTGGCCCATAGCGCTTCCCTCCACTCGCTCGTGGTTGTTGCACCAACAATCGCCGGGACCAAACATCAAGCTCTGACTGCCCGATCTTGATGATGTATTCGTACCGCCCGAAGTCACCTGGGCACCCCTATCAACGTGTCGCACGGCGATGACGGCAGGCTTACGGGAGCACCGGTTACGTCGCTGGCGGTTTGAGCGAGTCGTTTTCGGCTGTTGCCTGCCGTGAAACGTCCGCGCCAGGCGCAGCTATCCCATGGCGGCACGTCGTTCGTGGAAGATCAGGCGGTCGATGTTGTAGGCCAGGTTGGCGAGGGTGACCTTCACCTCGGCGCGGCGCAAGCCGATGGTGCGGATGAACAGCCCCATCTGGTCCTTCTGCCGGGCGAAGACGTGCTCTATGCGAGCCCGCACGGCGGAACGCTTCGCGTTGGCCCCTGCGGTGCGCGGCGACATCGGCTTGCCCCGGGGCTTCTTGCGGTGGATGCGACTGACCCGGCCCATCGCCTGCAGCCAGGCCTCGTTGGCGCGGCTGCGATAGGCCGTGTCCGCCCAGACGTCGGAGGCGGTGTTGTCGCGGGTGACCACGTCGTGCAGCATCCGCCCGTCGAAGCGCGCGCCATCGGTGATCTTCCCGCGTCGGATGAAGCCGTAGCGCCGGCAGATCGCGATGCTGCTCTTGTAGCCAAAGCTCGGGATGGCGATGTCGATCCCCGGCCGGCCGTCGGGCAGCGCGCGCGCTTTCGCGAACTTCAGCGTCCAACGCGCGTCGGTGTCCTTCTGCGCCGCCTTCGCCGGTTCGTCCGGCCAGATTTCCGCCGCGCTCCTGCCGGCCTTGACCGCTTGCACCTCGACCGCGGTATTGCGCTGCTTGGGTGCGGCCACCAGCGTGGCGTCGACGATCTGTCCACCCATCGGCGGATACCCTCGCTCGCGCAAGCTCCGGTCGAATGTCAAGAACAGCGCATCGATCGCCCCGATGAACGAGCGCCCAAAGTTAGGAAGCATAAAGGATCGTCTGGACGTCCACTTCTGAATCAAATTGCACCATTGTAAGTAGGCGCCTGAGAGAAGTCCGATTTTGTAAAAGGTCGATCACGAAACATGTAGCCGTAGTAGAAAAGACGTAGCCGACGGTGAAAAGCGCGGATGCGGTCTTGATAGGCGAACTGGGCGGCGAGATCGGTCCGGGCGAGCCGCGTCAGCAGTGCCTGCGCGCCGACGGATGGCAGGACCCAACCGAGCGCGTTCGCGGTCGCCGCACGCTGTTCGAGCCCGTTGCGGTAGGCCTCCACCCGCAGTGCCACGCTTTCGTCGCCATTCTGATGAAAGGCGAAATACCATTTATAGTGGAAGCCGGTCGGCAGCGGAGGCGAACCGGCCCATGCCGGGTTGCTGGCATAGAAGCGGCGCATGGTTTCCTCACGCGGGATTTCCCAGGCGTGGTGGACATTCTCGCGCTGGGCCAGCGCGATGCTTGCCCCTTCGTCAACCGGGATGGCGCGGTTGATGACGACATTGGCAAGCGTCGGGAGGATCAGCACAAGGACCAGCCAAAGCCCGGCCAAGGTCGCGGCGTTGGCGGTCGAACCATGGCCGAGCCGCGCGATCAGCCCCGCGAGCCCGATCCAGAAAAGCAGATACGCCGCCGCCAACGCGACGATCAGCAGCAGCGCGCCGTTAGCGACGCCCGACAGGAGCGCGCCGACGACGAACGGTACGACGAGCGTCAGCAACAGCAGCGCGAAGCGGATCAGCCCGCGCCGCAGCCACAGCCGCCGCGCGCCCGGCATCGCATCGAGCATTCGCGCGCGCCCGGCCTCGCGCTCGCCCGATTTCAGGTCGTGGAACAGTGCGATGACGAAAAGGGGGGCCAGGAACACCAGTACGAATGCGAAATCGAACCGTCCCGGCAGCGCCAGTTCGGGGTTAAAGGTATCGCCATCATAGATCTGCGCCTCCAGCCCCAGCGCCCGGATCCGCAGGATATAGGGGGCGACGTCCCGCATGCCGATCGCTGCAAAGGCGAGCGGGGCAGGCGAGTCCCAGGTCGGGTGGAAGCTGTAATACGCCGCGCTGCCCGCGTCCTTTTCGCGATCGACATAGGCGACGACGGCACCGCCATCCTCGGCCTGCGCGGTGGCGATCGCGTCGATCGCGGCACGCTGTCGCGCCATTTCGGCCATCCCTGCGGCGACGGCGGCGGTGCTGAGCACGGCCAGCAGGACCAGTGCAATGGCAGCCATGCGTGAGCGTAGCAGGAGCCGGGTTTCGTGCATCCAGATCGACATCACTTCGCTCCCAGACGGCGGGTGGCGAGCGCGAGGGCAGCGATACCAATCGCCAGCCAGCCAAGGATGATCGCCAGCCCGGGCAGGCTTGCCTGCACCAACGTCGCGGCATCGGGTTGGACGAACGTGAATTCGGGCATGCGTCGCCAGTTGTTCGCACCGATCCGCTTACGCCTGTCGGCGCCGGCGTCCTTGGCGGTATCGTCGGCATAGCTGACCGCATTCGCCTGTAGCTGGTTCAGCCGCTGGACGAGGGCGTAGCGATAGGCCTCGGCCTGTTCGAGGAAGCGGCGATGGCCGGCGAAGTCGGTGCCGGCGGCGGCCATCGACGCCTGTCGCAACGCGATGGTCGGGCTGAGCAGGCCCACGCCGGTGACAAGCGTGTTCTGCGACACCTGCGTCGCGAAGCTCTGCCCGGCATAAAGGTCGAACAATTTGCTGGTCATCGCTTCGCCCTCGAGCGCGAGCAGACCCTTGTAGTTCACCGGCAAATCCTCGATGCGGGTCACGCCATAGCGTTTGAGGACATCGGCCTTGAACCGGGCGAAATGCGGATCGTCGGGATTATGGCTGTCGCCCATATGGCGCAGGTCGCGGGCAATGGCGACATCGGTCTGCAACCGGTTGGCCAGCGGATAGGCCTCGCTCGCCACATCGGGTGCGACACGCGGCAGCAGCACGACGCTCACCGCCCAGATCGCCAGCAGCGCGAGCAGCGCGTCGCGGCGGCGGCGGACCAGCATCGACACCAGCGTGATCGCGACCACCCACAGCGCGAGATAGGCCGCATAGGCGAGTGCAATCACCGCCATCGGGCCGGCGAGGGCACCGGGCTGTCCGGAGATCAGGACGAACCCGATCATCGCCGGCAAACCGACCAGTATCGCCACCAGCCCCAGCGCGGCGAGCTTGCCCAGCACGATCGCCCGGGCCGATGCCCCCTGCAGCATCAGTGGCCGCAGCGTACCGCGTTCGGTCTCACGCGCGACCGCGCCATAGCCGAGGAAGATCAGCAGCAGCGGTGCCACCGCCTGCAATACGAAGGCCGGGGTCAACTGGCCGAAGCGGACCAGCAGCGAACTTTGCCGGACGTCGCCGAAATTACTGGTGTTCTGCCGATGCCCTTCGAGGAACATCGTATTGCCGGTGAAGGCATCGACGCCGGGATCGAACGCGGCGAGCGGCCCCAGCGGGCGGAAGATGAAATGGCCATAATGGACCACGCGGTGCGGGTGGCGGTCGGGCTGCGCCTCGAATGCGTGGTTCGCCTCCGCCTGGTGCCGGGCACGGCTGTCGGCGATGCCCCGTTGATGGGTCCAGGAGGTGACGACCGCGACCAGCGTCAGGAGCAGTAGCAGCACGACGGCAGTGACGGCGACCCGGTTGCGCCGCATCAGCCGCAGTTCGTCGCGCGCGATGAGCGAAATCGCGCTCATGCCAGTGCCGCGCCTGCGAACCGGTCGTGCAGCGCGCGCACGTCGAACCGGGCATCGCCTTCGGCCGCGACCTCCTCGATGATGCGACCGCGTTCGAGGAAGCCGATGCGGTCGGCGACGTCGGCGGCGCTGAGCAGGTCGTGCGTCACCATCAGCACTGCGGTGCCGCGCGCCCGGACGGCGTGGAGCAGCGCGTTGAAATCGGCGGTCGCGCGCGGATCGAGGCCGGAGGTCGGTTCGTCGAGCAACAGCACCGGCACTTCGCGCAGCAGCGCGACGGCGATCGCAACCTTTTGCCGCATCCCCTTGGAAAAGCCGCCGAGCCGCTGATCGAATGCCCGGTCCTGCAACCCTGCCGCGCTCAGCGCATCGGTGATGTCGCTTCGCGACCGCGGCGTGCCCGACAGTGCGAGGAGATAATCGGCATTCTCGACCGCGCTCAGATGTTCGTACAGCGCGACGTTCTCGGGCAGATAGGCGATGTGCCGCCGCGCGGCATCGGGATCGGCCGCCGGATCGATTCCGCCGACGCGGACGCTGCCGCCATCGGTGCGCACGAAGCCGAGCAGCGCCGACAGCGTCGTCGACTTGCCCGCGCCATTGCCCCCAAGCAGGGCATAGATCTCACCGGCGGCGACCGACAGCGACATGCCGTCGAGGACGCAATGCGTGCCATAGGCGAGTGTGGCGCCATCGATCGCAATTTCGGCTGAACGGGCGGGGGACGGGGGCGTATGCTGCATGATCGGTCCAGTGCCCCCGAACGGACCGAAGCGTCAATAGCGATGATGTATCATAACATTAACAGGCGTTGTCCTGTCGGCTTCCAATAGAATGTAACATCATATCGTTGATCGGGGGATCTTCATGTTGACCTATTCGCGCCGAATGGCACCAGCGCGGATGCTTGTGCCGTTGCTGGCGACCGTGAACGCTACGGCAACGGGGCGTCACATAGAAGCGGCACAGATATACGGTAGCGACGATCATGCCGGCAGTCGGGTGGTCTGACGCAGAGGGCGCAGCTTACCGTCTGACGCGCCGGGCCCGGCCCAGAGATAGTCACCGGTCAGGTCGATGCGCTGGTGCCGTCGGTGCGGATCGAGGTCGCGAGCCGGATTGTGTCGTTCCAGTAGTCGGCGATCAGCGCCTCATCGATCGGCTGCGCTGCGAGCGGGACGATGTCCGGTCCAGGCCGCATGTCGGCGAACAGGTGCAGGCGTCGGGCGGCGATATTGGGAATGCGCGGCGCGACGCGGAAGGCGAGCAGGTGACAAAGCGCGAAGACATGATCGGAGACGCCGCCCCCATCGGTATGGTGGCGTTCGATCGCGAGATCGGCACCGTGAAGGAGCAGGCCGTCGAGCACATGCGCCGCCTCGCTGGCCCCGGCAGAGATGACCCTGGAATGGAACGGCGCATCGCGGTCGGAGACGTGCGTGTAGAAGGAAACGGCCGGTTCGCTGCCCTTGTGCGGGCTGATCGCGCCGGTCGCTTGCGACCGCGCCGTCGTTAGATGGGTGAAACAGCCGGTGAGACCGGTCCAGCGACCCACGTCAGCGAGCAGATCGGTGATCCGGATCGATGGCAGATGCGCGTAGAGCGGGGCGAGCACGCCTTCCGCTTCGTCGGGCGTGATCGGCCACGGAGGCAAGGTGCGCAAACGACCGTTCGCGAACTGCATGTCCTCCAGCGCATCGCGGCAAGCAAAGGGGCAGAAATCACCTGTTTGCCAACATGGCCCGTCAACCGGACTACGCTGGATTGATCGGTTCGTCCTGATAGACGGAAGGCCCCGGTGGCGTGACCGCAGCAGGTGAGGTCAACTCCCCTGTGTCGGTGTCGTACCGGAAGGTTTCGGTTATAGCGCCGGTTGCAACGGTGATGACGCCACGCGATCGATCGTCCTCAACCCCGATATGTGTAACAGGGTGTCCGGGACACCGGATCGTCGCACCCGACTGAAAGCCGGTGCTGCCATCGGGCTGGATCAGACATGGTTTCTCTCCTGCCCGACCAAGTTCCAGCCAGCCTTCGGTCGTGATCCGGTGGGTATAGATTCCACGGTCATTGGGACCGACCGTCGTGAAAGGCTCGCCACGCCCGAAACGGCGCTCCCTGCCGGGAATATCCTTCACTCCCACCTGATTGTGGGTCAGCAGACCGTCGGCACCGATATAATAATGCCCGATCTGCGTCCCCCTATTGCCTGGCCAGCGCAGGTGCATGTGCATGTGCGGCGGGGCGTCGGTATGGCCGTGGGGGGCGTTGGTATCGAACCCCATGATCTGGATACGCCCCAGATGCTCACGTTCGACCTGTTCGCCCAACCCCAGTTCGCGAATAACTTCGCGTTGCGCGAACTCCAGGACATTGGCGGCCCGGCGTTGCACGTCGGGGAACGGTCCCGTTGCATAGAAACCGGCACGTCGCACCGGATCGGCATGTTCGAAGCGCAGGACCATGCCCGGTTCGACGATATGCGTCGCCACTTCGGCCGCGGTGACGGCATCTGCAGCGACCGGCGGCACCTGCACGACGAGGCGTCCCGCATCGTACCGGAACGGCAGGTCGCCGCCCTCCAGAATGACCCGACGAACAGCCTTGCCCGGCCCCTGGAAGGCGAGTTCCAGCGACCGCCGACGCGGCACGCTCAGCGCGATCACCGTCTCGCGCGCATTCTCCGCATTGAACAACGGCACGGTGGCAGCCGTGCAGGACGGGCACGATGCCGGATCGAACCGAGCGACTGGCATGTCCGCCGCGCCAAGCTTCACGAATTTCAGAACGATCCGCACGGTATCGGCCGGCCGCGCGCCATCGGCCAGCGCCGGTGGGGCGGGCATGCACATGCCCGCCAGCGCGAGGATGCGGGAAAACTGCCTCACCAGTTCGGCTTCCACGACAGACCCAGCCAGAACGTCCGGCCCACGGGGAAGAAGTAGTTCAGATAGTCGCGACCCGTACCCTGGCGGACGACGAATGGTTCCTTGGTCAGATTCTGTACCTGCCCGACCAGTTCCACGCTTTCGCGCACGGCCAGGCGCGCCTGCACGTCGACCTGCTGGCGCGGTTCCTGGTAGAGATCGCGCGTCGGCGTGTCGCCGTCGGCCGATTGCAGCGCGCGGCCGATGCGGTTGTACGAGGCGCGGAGTTCGACCGGCCCGGTCGCATAGAACAGCGTCATATTGGCAATGTAGTCCGGCTGCTGGATCAGCCCGCTCGTCTTGCGGGTCACAGGCAGCCCCGATGCAATCCCCGCGGCGCTGACCGGCTGCCGGTACGATCCGTCGAGGAGCGTAAAGTTCGCATTGAAGCCCAAGCCCGGCAGCGCAGCGATACGATCCATCGTATAGCCGACCTCAAGTCCCTTCACCGCCGCCCCGGCGGCATTGCGCGGCGTGCTGACGAAAACGCTTTGATACGTCACGCCCTGGAAGGTGGTGACCGGACCCTGCTGGCTGCTCGTGAAGATCTCGTTCCTGATGTCCTTCACGAAACCGGCGACCGACAGCATCCCAGCGCCCATGTACCATTCGTAGGACAGGTCGTAATTCCACGCCTCGCGCGGTTTCAGATCGGGATTGCCGGTGTTGATCGTCAGCGTCCCGTCCGTGCCGATTCCGAACGAGGTGCGGGCGGCATATTGGCTATAGTCGGGTCGGCCGATCGTCTTCGATACGCCCGCCCGCACCCGCATTCCGTCGCCGAGTTGGTACGTCGCCAGCGCGGAGGGAAGCCAATAGGCATAGTCGGTCGTCCGACGGACCGGCTCGTACGCGGTCGAACCCCGTGTCGTGGGCGCCTGGTTCGTGTCGATGACCAGCGTCGTCGCATCGTAGCGGACACCCGCCTGCACATCGAAGCGATCGGCGCGGAACAGCCCCTGCGCATAGACCGCCTTCGTCGTCTCCAGATCGCGAAAATCGTCGGCCGCGTTGTTGGCAATCTGGTTGGTGGTGGTGAACGCGCTGCGACTGGTCTCGAAACGCTGCCATGCCGCCTGCCGATCGATCAGGAGATAACGAACGGCCGGCGTCAGATAGGCGGTCGGGTTCTTGTCGTAGAGGATGCCGCGCAGCGTTCCGGCGGTTACTTGCCCCGCGACAGTGGCGGGGACATATTCGGTGTAGCGCTGGTCGTAGGACAGGTCGGTCCGCGTGACCGCCGCACCCACGTTCGCCCCGAAACCCCGATCGTCGGCGGTCGCGTTGATGCCAAGGTTGACCTTGCCGAAATCGACGGTGGAATCGAGATTCCGGTTGATGCTGCGATAATAGAGCGCGCGGTAGCTGTCGGGATTGTTGGCAGCCGCGGTGTCGTTGAGCGTGAGCCTCGGACGACCGTCTGCGATAGTGTAGCCATAGCCGAACGCCGGCAGGAACCCCGCCGACGCCGTACCGGGGCGCGGATTGGTGTCATATTTGATCATCTCGCGTAGTTCGCGATACTCCGCCTTCGAGCGCGCCAGCGTGGTGTCGAGCACGATGCCGTCGCCGAAATCATGGCGCCCCTTGGCATCGATCAGCCAGGTATCGCGCGTGACCGGCTGATAGGTCAGCCCCTGCTGAAGATCGCCCTGCGCGAACGCGCCGCTCGTCGCGGTGACCGCCGTCGGCACGCCGGTCGGCAGCGTCAGGATCTCGTACCGCGTCTCGGTATCCTTGTCGTGATAATAGCCGCCGAACAGCGAAACCTCCGTCGCATCGTCGGGATGCCATTCCAGCTTCAGATTGCCGCTCACCCGGGTTCGCATGTTCTCGAAGAAATAATCCTGGTTGCGCACCGGCACGAGGAATCCGGTCGACCGATTGGAGAACGGCGTTCGCGCACCCGCCGCGGTAAAGTACGACCAGCCCGCACCATTGCTGTCGCCCGGCAGTTCGGCGCGCGCGCTGGACGGCAACCGCTGATATTCCACCGATGCGACGATTCCGAACGTATGATCGGCGCCGAAGCGCATCGCGCCGGTCGCATCCGCGCGGACCGATGCTCCGCCCTTGCGGATGAGCTTGCCGGCGGTGTCGTTGTAGCCGCCATTGGCGTTCATGACGAAGAAGCGGTCGCCGCGTCCGTCGAAGGCGCTTTTGGATACGATGTTGATCTGGCCGCCCAGCGCGTGCGGATCATATTGCGCGGTGACGCTCTTGATCGCCTCGATCCGCGACACGAGCGACGACGGCAGCATGTCGAGCCGCGCGCCGCGAAACACCCAGTCGGGCGAGGCCAGCGGGATTCCGTCGATCGTCACCAGATTATATCTGGGATCGAGCCCGCGGATCGTGGCACGCTGATAAATGTCGCGGTTTTTGGTCGGATCGGCACCGCCGACCACGGATACACCCGTGATCCGCCGGCTGGCCTCGACGATGTTGAGGTCGGGCAACCGCCCCACATCATCCTGCGAAACGGCATCGAGGATGACGGCGGAGTCGCGCTTCGCCCTAGTCGCTGAACGCTGTGAGGCGCGAAAGCCGGTGACGACGATCTCCTGACCCTCTTCGGAGCCTTCTGCCACAGTCTGCTCTGCAACCGCAGCAGATGCTTGCGACTGCGCCAGCGCGGCTGTGCTTGTCAGCATCGTGCCGGCCAGCAGGCCGTGAACCCAACGGATTTGGCAACGCATCTCGAATCAGTCCCCCATTATCTCCCGCCTTTATATATCGTGTTGTATGATATTAATTTGACAGTGGGTCGCTACTGGTGGATTTTCACCGCAGTCGGTAGCCATGGCGCATGATGAAGGGGCGTTTGATCAAAGCCGCAGGCGTTTCTGTGCGCGCACGCACGGTGCTCGCCGCGATCAGGCGGCACGGTAGCGTTTCGCGATCGGTGCTGATCCGTGAAACCGGCCTATCCGGGACCGCGATCTTTCGTGCGACCGAGGAATTGGAGGTGGCCGGCCTGGTCCGCGCCGGGGCAACCGTTGCGGAAGGCCGGGGGCAACCCAGCAATATCATCCATATCGTACCGGATGCGGCCTTTGCGCTTGGATTGTCGGTGATGACCGATCGCGCCGACGTCGCCCTGCTCGACCTGGCCGGATGCGTACGGGCGCGCGCCGAGATCACGATGCCGGGCATGCCGCGTGGCGACCTGTTGGACGCGGCCGCGTCGTTCGGGACCGGGGCGTTGTCGTCCCTGGGTATCGAACCGGACAGGCTGAATGGCCTCGGCATTGCCGTCGCGGGCTTTTTTGTCGCGCCCGACATGGTGAACCCGGCCGAAGAGCTGGAAGACTGGGCGCTGGTCGATCTGCGCGCGGACGCATCGCGTCGGCTGACGATGCCTGTCGTCGTCGAGAACATCGCTAGCGCCGCGGCATTGGGTGAACGCCTGCTTGGCGTCGGCTCGCGCTATGCGAGTTCGTGCTACGTCAACGTCGCTTCAGGGTTCGGCGCGGGGATCATCGTCGATGGGGTGCTGATGCGGGGTCGACACGGCAATGCGGGGGAGATCGCGGGTCTCTTTCCGATGGCGGGACGGGCTACCCCCAATCTCGCGACGCTGCGCGCCTGCCTCGCCGATCACGGCGTATCGACCACCGGGATCGCCGATATGGTCGCGCGGTTCGATCCGGCATGGCCCGGTGTCGAAGCCTGGCTGGCCGAGCACCAGCCAAGCTTCTCCTATCTGTTCGGCGTGCTTCGCCGCACCCTGGACTGCGAGGCGCTGATCCTGGGGGGCCGTTTGCCGCGCGTGCTGGCGCGCCGGATCGTCGACGCAGCGGAATGGCCGGAAACGACGCTGACCGACCGGCGTGCGACACGCGCGCCGATGACGTTGCTCGATGTCGCTAGCCTGGAACCCGATCTCGCCGGACCGTTGGGCGCGGCGTCGCTGGTCTTCCATCGGACGCTGTTCGATTGACAGCATAGGCGAAGGCCAGACCCATGGCCGACATCAGCCGTTCCACGGTGCATTTGGCGACCGCCACGCCTTCGCGCCGCAACTGATGCCAGACCCTGCGCGTGCCATAGATACCAAAGCTGGCATCATGGACGCGCTTAATCTGCGCCCGTATTTCGTCGCTGGTCCTGCTCGTCGGCTCGCCTCCTCAAAGGCACCAGCGGCGCAGTGTCTCGGTCGTGCCGCCGACCTTTCCGGCGATGGAGGTTATCGCCGCCCACCCGGACCGATAATCCCCTCGATGCTCATCAACCATCCGCACCGCGCGGTCGCGGAACTCATGCGAAAACCCGGGACGCTTCAAACCGCCATTGCGTAACCGCTCGCGGCTGCCGATGGTCCAGAACGAATGGATCATATCGGGGAGGGGGGCCAAAGGGTATGCGTCCACGGACGATCAATATCAGCATCGGCTATCTGGGGTTGCAGATCGCGTTCGGCATCCAGAGCGCAAGCCTCAGTCGGATTTTTCAGGGGCTGGGGGCACCGGTCGAGCAACTGGCGCTGCTGTGGCTCGCCGGGCCAGTGACCGGGTTGCTGATCCAGCCAGTCGTCGGCGCGCTCAGCGACAGGTACGGCACGCGGTTCGGGCGGCGGCGGCCGTATATCTTCGGGTCCGCGCTGATCGTGATGGCTGCGCTGGTGACATTGCCGCTCGCCGCGTCGCTGGCGGTGGCGGTGGCGTCGATCTGGCTGCTGGAAGCGGCGATGAACGCGCTGCACGCGCCGTATCGCGCGCTGGTCGCCGATACGTTGCCGGTGGCGGACCATGCGCGTGGCTATGCGATGCAGACGGTGTTCATCGGGCTGGGCGCGCTGGCGGGTGCCTGTGCGCCGATGCTGCTGGCACAGGCGGGGCTGTCGAACGCCGCGCTGCCGGGACAGACGCCGCCGTCGATCCGCTTCGCGTTCGTCGCGGCGGCGGCGGCGGTGGCCCTGTCGGTCGGATGGACGCTGGCGACGGTGCGCGAACCCCGGCGTGCGGACGCCACGCCCCCGGTATCCGCGCCAAAGGCGAAGCGGTTTGCGGCGGTTGCGCGGCTGTGGCGCGTGTTGCGACCGGTGGCCGCGATCCAGTTCGCCTGCTGGTTCGGCCTCTATCTGCTCTGGGTTTATGCCACGCCGGTCATCGCCGCCAACGTCTATGGTGCGACGTCACCGTTCGATGCGGCCTATGCCCGCGGCGCGGACTTCGTCGGGGTATTGTTCGGCACCTATAACGGGGTCGCGGGCATCTTCGCGTTCGTGTTGCCGACCTTGTTCCGCCGGTTCGGGGTGCGGCGCGTCCATGCGGCGGCGCTGGGGGCGGGGGCGGTCGGCCTCGCCGCGCTTGCATCCTGTACCGGCCCGATAGCGCTGATGGGCTGTGCGGGGCTGATCGGGGTTGCCTATGCCTCGATGCTCAGCGCGCCGTTCGTGCTGGCCGGGCGGGTCGTGACCAGCGCCACGGCGGGCATGTTCATCGGGGCGATGAACATCTTCATCGTCGTGCCGCAACTGGTCGCCGGGCTGACGATGGGATGGATCATAGCGCATCCGTTGCAGGGATCGGTGGTGCCCGTCCTCCCGCTCGGCGGACTGGCGATGCTGGCCGGCGCGTGGCTCAGCCTGCGCCTGCCGGCGGTGGACGAACCCACACGGACCGCGTAACGCAACTTAATGCAAAACGAACGAGGAACCATGACGCGATGACCCGGATGAAGCGAAGCGGACCCACGCTGCGCGACATCGCGGAGGCGGCCGACGTGTCGATCGCCACCGTGTCGCGGGTGCTGACCGGACACAGCGCGATCAGCGACGATACGCGCGAGCGCATCCTGCGCGCCACCGATCGTCTCGGCTATGTCCATGTTCCGCAGCGCCGCCGCCAGTCCGTGCCGATGCTGGCCGATCAGCTATGCCTCGTCGTGCCGGTGTCGCTGGCGCATGGCAGCCAGTTGGCCAACCCGTTCGAACTGGCGTTGATCGGTGGAATCGGCACGGCGGTGCGCGAGCGGCGGCGCGACATATCGATCGTGTGGCAGACGCCGCATGACGACGCGACGCTCGCCGCGTTCCTCGACGACAGCGGGTATGCGGGCACGATCTTCCTCGGCCAGTCGCAGTTTCACGATACGCTGAACCGGGTCGGCGCGGCCGGGGCGCCGCTGGTCGCATGGGGCGTGGAGGTTGCCGGACAGCAATATTGTTCGATCGGCAGCGACAACCGTGCCGGTGGTTTTCAGGCGACGCAGCATCTGTTGCGCAGCGGACGGCGGCGGATCGCCTTCGTGGGGGCGGCACCGCCGATCGCGGCGGCGCGCACGCCGTTCTCGCAGATCGCGATCCGGCAGGAGGGGTATCGTGCCGCACTGGCGGCGCATGACGTCCCGTTCGATCCGCTGTTGGTCCAGACGCCCGCCGCCGGTCGCTTCGACGGGGGCGAGGCGGTCGATGACCTGCTGGAGCGCGGCATCGCGTTCGACGCGATCGTCGCCGCGTCCGATGTGGTGGCGCTCGGGGCGATCCGGGCGCTTCACCGGCGGGGCATGTCCGTCCCGGGCGACGTCGCGGTGATCGGCTATGACGATATCGACGCGGCGGCGCTGGCGATACCGGGACTGACGACGATCCGTCAGGACGTCATCAAGGCGGGCAGCCTGCTGGTGTCGAAATTGCTACGGATCATCGACGGGCATCGCGTCCGGTCCGAACGTCTGCCGACCGATCTCGTGATTCGCGAATCCTGTGCCGGTTGACGCGACGGTTCAATGCAAATTCTGTGGGTAGATACGTTTCATCCAATTGATATAACTCGTATTATTTACCGAAATCCTTGTTGCTCCATGTAAATTGCAATCGTTTGCAGTTTATATTTGCATTCCTTTGCGCAAGCTCGCATCTGTTGCTCATCAAACGACCGCGCAGGCGCGGCGTCCATGGAGGGGATATATGATGCGTGCCTATCGCCTTGTGCTGCTCGGTTCGATCGCCGCGACGTTGCCATTGGCTCCGGCAGCGGCGCAGACCGTGCCCGCCGAACCGGCCACCGCCGAACAGGAAGCGCCCGCCGCCGAGGGCAGCGACCTCGGCCTCGACGAGATCATCGTCACCGGCACCCGCACCGGCGTGCGAAAGTTCGAAACCTCCTATGCGATCACCACGGTGGATTCGCTGGCGATCGCGCAGAAGGCGCCGCTGGGCATCGCCGACCTGATCGCCTCGACGCCGGGCATCTATGTCGAAAGCTCGGGCGGCGAGGTCGGCAACAACGTCTATTCGCGCGGGCTGCCGGCGGACAACTACCGCTATCTCCCGCTGCTCGAGGACGGCCTGCCAGTGTGGGAAGAGGGGGCGGGCGCCTTCACCAACGCCGACGAATTCTTCCGTGTCGACGCGACGGTGGACTCGCTCCAGATCGTGCGCGGCGGATCGGCCTCGATCACCGCGTCGAATGCGCCGGGCGGTGTCGTCAACGTCCTGACCAAGCGTCCGACCAGCACGCTGCAAGGGCTGGTCAAGGCCGAGGTCGGCGACTGGGATCATTACCGCGTCGATGCCAATGTGTCCGGCCCGCTGACCGACCGGCTGTCGTTTTCGGTCGGCGGCTTCTACCGCGAGGACAACGGCCTGCGGAATCCCGGCTTTACCGGCAACCAGGGCGGGCAGCTTCGTGTCGGGTTGAACTACGATTTCGCCGACAGCGGATCGCTGTTCGTCAGCTATCGCAAGCTCGACGACAAGAACATCTTCTACACCGCCATCCCGCTCGCCAGTGCCGACAAGGGGCTGCCGGGGCTGGACGCGGGCACCGGCACGCTGGTCAACACCGATTTCGCGCGGATCACCGTGCCCGACGGCAACGGCGTGTTCGGCAAGCGCGTCGATCTGACGCAGGGTATCCATACCGATACCGACACCTTCACCGCGATCCTGAACAAGCCGCTGGGTGACGGGTGGGAGATCAACAACCGCGCGCGCTATACCAAGGGCTTCGTCGACTTCAACGGCCTGTTCAGTTCGGGTATCGCGACGTCGCAGCAGTTCCTGAGCGACGGCTTCAACCGCATCCTTGCCGCCCGGCCCGACACCGTGCGAGCGGTGTACCGCGACGCGCGAACCGGGCAGACGGTGGCCGCCTCGGCGCTCGGTAACCAGCTTACGCTGACGCAGAGCATCTTCAACACGGTTGTCGATGTCGAGAACGTCGTCAACGACCTGAGCGTCACCAAGAAGCTCGACACCGGCATTGGCCGCCACACGCTGACCGGCGGCTATTACTTCAGCCATTTCGAACAGACGCAGAACTGGAACTGGAACGACATCGTCGTGGAGGCGATCAACCGGCCACGCTATTTCGACATCGTCGGGCTGAACGCCGCGGGGCAGCAGACGGTGGCGCTGACGCAGGGCGGGTTGCTTAACCTGCACAGCAATCTGCAACGCTTCGACGACGACGTCACGATCAACGCCTTCTACCTGACCGATGCGTGGCAGGTGACGCCGAAGCTGCGCATCGATCTCGGCGCGCGCTATCACCATGTCGCCAAGGAAGGAACGATCGCGCAGACGGCGCGCCGCAACCTGGGCGACGCATCGACGCTGGCCGACGACAATGTGCTGGTATTCACCGCCGGGACCACCCCCTATCGCTTCAAGACCGGGCAATGGGCGTTCTCGGTCGGCGGCAATTATGAATTCAGCCCGCGCGTCGCCGCCTTCGCGCGCTATAGCCGCAGCTTCCGCGTGACCCCCGAATTCGTTCAGTGGTTCGGTGGCATTCCGGTCGAGAACCGCATCGACCTGGTCGAAGGCGGCTTCAAATATTCGACGCGGCCTTTCTCGGCGTTCGTCACGCTGTTCTACAACAAGTTTCCCAACGTCGCCTTCCAGACGATCGTCGCCGGTCCCAACGGGCAGGCGCAGACCGTCAACCAGAATGCGGCGGCGGAATCGAAGGGCGTCGAGGTGGAACTGTCGCTGCGACCGGTCGACTTCTTCGACATTTCGGCGAGCGGCAACTACCAGAAGATCAACTATACCAGCTTCGCCGGGCAGGGCGCGACCGGCGCGTTCGACTTCAGCGGCAACCAGATCGTGCGACAGCCGCAAGTGCAATTCTCGATCCGGCCGACGCTGCGCTTGCTGGAAGATCGGGTGAGCGTGTTCGGCGAAGCGGCCTATACCGGCAAACGCTATGTCGACGTCGCCAATACCATCGTGTTGCCGAGCTACACCGAGGTGCGCGCCGGTGCGAACTGGAAGATCAGCGACGCGCTGCAGGCGCAGGTGGTCGCCACCAACCTGTTCAACGAAGTCGGGCTGACCGAGGGCAATCCGCGCGCCGGATCGATCATCGGGGTACAGGAAACCGCGTTTCAGGGCCGCCCGATCTTCGGCCGCCGCGTCCGTGCCAGCCTGACCTACAGCTTCTGAAACGAAAGGGCGGCGACCATGGTCCGCACGATGATTTCGCTCGCCGCCCTGCTGGTCGCCACCCCGGCACTGGCGCAGGCATGGCAGACGGTGCGCTCCCCCGATGGGCGCATCGCCGTCGATCTGGCGGTCGATCGTGGCGAGGCGGTGTACCGCGCGCGTTATGACGGCAGGCCGATCCTAGATCGGTCGCGCATGGGGTTCCGGTTCCGGGATGCCGGACCGGGCGATGCCGGGCTGGTGCTGGTCGACAGCCGCCGCACCTCGCAGGACCGTGCATGGACCCAGCCATGGGGCGAACGGCGTGCGATGCGCGAGCGGTATCAGGGACTGGCGGCGACGGTGGCGGCTGCGGACGGGCGGCAACTCGGTGTCGAGATCCGCGTGTTCGACGATGGCTTCGGCTTTCGTTATACCTTGCCGGGCACCCGCGATCAGGCGCTGGTCGTCAGCGACGAGCGTACCGAATTCCACTTCGCCCGGAATTACCGGGCATGGTCGATCCCCGCCTATCGCGAGAAGTTCAGCGAATATGAGTACAGCCGCTCGGCGCTGTCCGCGATCCAGACAGCGCAAACGCCGCTGACGCTGGAGGGCGATGGCGTCGCGATGGCGGTGCATGAAGCGGCACTGGTCGACTTCCCCTCGATGAACCTGCGGATGCCCGAGGAGAACAGCCGCACGCTGAAGGCCGACCTGTCACCATGGTCGAACGGCGATCTGGCGCGCACGCATGGCGGGGCGGTGACGCCGTGGCGGGTGGTGATGGTGGCCCCCGACGCGGCGCGACTGGCGGACTCGACGATCGTCCTGAACCTCAACGAGCCCAACCGGATCGGCGACGTGTCGTGGGTGCGGCCCGAAAAATACATCGGCATCTTCTGGGCGATGCACACCGGGCTGCTGACGTGGGAGCCGGGGCCCAAGCTCGGTGCCACGACCGGGCGGGCAAAGGCCTATATCGACTGGGCGGCGGCGCACGGCATCAAGGGCGTGCTGGTCGAGGGATGGAACGTCGGATGGGACGTGCCCGAATGGTGGAAGAACGGCCGGTCGAAATTCACGTTCGACCAGGCGCAGCCCGCTTTCGACATGGCGGCGGTATCGGCCTATGCGAAGGCGAAGGGCGTCGACCTGATCGGCCATCACGAAACCGGCGGGCAGGTGCGCGACTATCTGCGCCAGCTCGAACCGGCGCTCGATTATTATGATCGCCATGGCGTGCGCTCGATCAAGCTGGGATATGTCGGGACCCGGCACGACGAAACCGAATGGCCCGACGGGCAATATGCGGTCGAAAATCTGCAAACGGTGGTCGAGGCGGCGGCACGGCACCGCATCGCGGTGTTCCCGCACGAACCAGTCAAGGATACCGGGCTGCGCCGCACCTGGCCCAATCTGATGAGCCGCGAGGGCGCGCGCGGACAGGAATATAATGGCGGCAGTCCCGATGGCGGCAATGCGCCCGATCACACCACGATCCTGCCGTTCACCCGGCTGTTGTCGGGGCCGCTCGACTATACGCCGGGGGTCTTCGCCTTCGATTACCGCGCGACGCGGCCCGACAACCGCGTCGCCTCGACGCTGGCCAACCAGCTCGCGCTCTATGTCGTGCTCTACAGCCCGGTGCAGATGGCGGTCGACCTGCCCGAGCATTACGACCGCAACCTGCCGGCGTTCCAGTTCATTCGCGACGTGCCGACCGACTGGGAAACGAGCCGCACGCTGCAAGGAAAGATCGGCGAATATGCCGTCGTCGCGCGGCAGGACCGGGCCGGACCCGATTGGTATCTGGGCGCGATCACCAACGACGATGCGCGTACGGTGGCCGTGCCGCTCGACTTCCTCGAAGCGGGTCGCCGATACGAGGCGACGATCTACGCCGATGGTCCGGGTGCCGACTGGCGCAGCGCGCCGGAGCGCGTGGCAATCACACGGCGGATCGTGACATCGACCGATCAACTGTCGATCCTGCTGGCGGCGGGTGGCGGGCAGGCAGTCCGGTTCCGACGGTTATAGGAAAAGGCGGTCGGATCCTCTGGTTTGTCGACGAATTCCTCGTCCATGATCGGGGAGGGTGGGATCCGATCCCGGTTCAGCACCTACTCCATGGCATTTCACGTAACCTTTGGTCGCCCGGCGCCTGCAACCTTGCTGCAGCCACGGACGGCCAATAGCGGTCGATCAAGATTACCTTCCGGAGCGTCAAAGTCGACGTGGGCTGCCTCCAATATCCAGTGGCGCCTTGAGCGCCCGCAAGTGGGTCCCCAGGAGATCACCGTAGGCGATAAGCGACGCGGAACCCGATGTGTGAGGTCGGAAAATCCTGCTCCTGCGCTTGAAACGCGGCGGGGCGGAAGTTCGCGCAGTAGTTGGTCGCGCACAGGAAGCTGCCGCCTTTGACCAGCCCGACCGGACTGTCTCCCGCGACCCATTCCCATACATTGCCGACCATGTCGTACAGCCCGAAGCTATTGGCGGGAAAGCGTGCGACGGGGGCGATGCCGGCATAGCCATCGGCGGCGGTGTCGATCATTGGGAAGACGCCTTCCCATACATTCGCCTGGGCCTTGCCATGGTCGAACGCCCACGCAATCGCGTCGCGCGCGGTCGTCTGGCGACCGCGGGCGGCGCGCTCCCATTGCTCGACGCTCGGCAGAAACCCTCCGGCCCATGCGGCATAGGCGGCGGCATCGGCACGGTCGACATGGACGACGGGTGCCTGCCAGTTGTCGTGGAGGGAACTACCCGGTCCCTGCGGATGGCGCCAGTCCGCCCCCTTCACGAACCGCCACCATCGCGTGGCATCGTCGAGCGGCACCGGTTCGGTCGGCGCGACGAAGATCGCCGATGCACCATCGCGTTCGGCGCGGGTGCGGTAGCCGGTGGCGGCGACGAAGGTGGCGAACTGGCGGTTGGTCACCTCATGCGCGTCGATGCGGAAGGCGGTGACGGGAATCTCCTTGCCGGGCCGGCCTGCGCCGTCCTCGCCGAACAGCACCGTGCCGGCGGGGATCGTGACGCAACGGTCGGCGGCGTCGCAGCGGAGGGCAGGGCGGTGCGCGCCGGTCGAGACAAGCCCGGCTACAGCGAGGAGCAGCGCGGTCGTCCGCTTCATGGCCTGGCACCGCCGGCGGTCGGCGCTGCCGCGACGGGAACCGGCACGACACCCTTGTCGCTGGCATAGGCGTCATAGGCAGTGACCAGTTCGGCGAGCCGCGCGGGTTCAGCCGCGGCGAGGTCGCGGGTTTCGCCCGGATCGCGGGCGATGTCGAACAATTGCCAGCGGCCGGTGCTGACGCCCTTGCGGGTATAGCGGTTGGTCCCAGCGGGGAGGTAGACCGCCTTCCAGTCGCCCTTGCGCAGGGCGCGACGGTAGAAAAGTTCGTAGCCCACGGCTTCGTCTGCGGTGCGGATCGCAGGCGCGGTAGCGGCGAGGACGGGGCGCAGGCTATGCCCCTGATGCGCGACGATCGGGCGACCGGCATAGGTCTTGGGCTGGGTCAGCCCGGCATAATCGAGCAGGGTCGGCGCAATGTCGCGCACATCGAGATTGGCGGTGGCGATGCGTCCGCCGCCGGCCACGCCCTTGCCGGCCGCAAAAGCGCTGACGCGGATGCCGCCCTCGGTCGGATAGCCTTTCACCAGCCACGACGGGGTTGAATTGGCCTGCGCCCAGCCCGGGCCATAGCCGACATAGCTGGTCGCTTTCCCGATATTCGCCAGACTGTTGTCGATGCCGAGCGACGGGTCGGCGGGCGCCGGCGCGTCGGGATCGACCGGCGGGGCCTTCGGATCGGCGATCCTGAAGCGGGGGGAGGGATGTTCGATCACATTGCCCTCCGGCCCGTTGTCGGAAAGGAACAGGATGATCGTGTCGTCATAGCGGCCCTGCGCCTTCAGCGCGGCGATGACCCGCCCGACATTCTCGTCGAGCCGGTCGACCATCGCCGCATAGACCTCCATCTTGCGCGCCTCGATCGCGCGTTCTTCCGCCGATAGCGATGTCCATGGGCGAACCTGTTCGGTCGCGTGGGCGACGGCGTCGGCGGGGACGAGACCCAGTTGTTTCTGCCGCGCAAGCCGGGCGTCGCGCAGTGCTTCGTAGCCCGTGTCATAGCGTCCCTTGTACTTGGCGATCGTATCGGCAGGTGCCTGGAGTGGCCAGTGCGGGGCGCTGAAGGGGAGATAGGCGAAGAACGGACGGTCGTCGCCCGCGCGCTTGGCCTGATCGAGATAGCCGATCAGCCGGTCGGCAAAATAATCGGTCGAATAGCGGCCGGCGGGGAGGGCGGCGGGCTTGCCGTCGTCACGGTAGCTGGGATCGAGCCCGGCCTTCTGCCACGCGGCATTCTGATCCGCGCCGAAGTGGTTCGACAGGCCCTGTAGCAGCGCGAAACTGTGTTCGAAGCCGCGCGCGGCCGGTTCGCGGTCGGGTGTGAGGCCGAGATGCCATTTCCCCGTCATCAGCGTGGCATAGCCACCGGCGCGCAGCAGTTCGGCAATCGAGGCAACGCGGTCGTTGAGATACCCCTCGTAGCCCGGATGGCCGCGAGTGGCGTCGCTCAGCAATTCGGCCATGGTGCCGAGGCCCGCCTGGTGATTGTCGACGCCGCTCATCAGCATCGAGCGCGTCGGGGAGCAGGTGGGAGCGGTGTGGAAGCCGGTGAAGCGCACGCCCGAGAGCGCCAGCGCATCGAGGTTCGGCGTCGCGATCTCGCCGCCGAACGCACCAATATCGGACCAGCCAAGATCGTCGGCGACAATGACCAGAAAATTGGGGGCGTTCTTGGGAGCAACCGCCTGCGTGGGCGGGACCGGCGGGGTTTCGGGGGCGGCGGCGGGGAGCGCGAACAGCAGCGCCGGGAAAGCAGCGGCGATCAGGGGCTTGGCCGGCATGGGTTCTCCAGAGGTGGCGAAGGTTACTCGCACGGCATAGCCAACATGCAGAACCCAACAATAAAGAATATCTATCAATTCAATGGGAATTAGTGCGTTCGTTTCGATGACGTCCCTAACCTAGCGAGGCGAAGTCCGGCGGGTGCCGCCGCCATTCGTGACCGAAGGACCATCGATGCCGATTTCGCCCGCCCGCGCCTGCCGCCTGTTCCTGCTCGCCGGGGCCACCCTGCTCGCCATGCCCGCCTTTGCCGCCGATCCGGTGCCGACGGCCGACGAAGTTGACACCGAGGCCCCCACGGAAGCGGCAACCGACGAGGACATCGTCGTCACTGCGCGCCGCCGCGCCGAACGCAGCCAGGACGTGCCGATCGCGATCAATGCGTTCGGCGCGGCACAGATCGAGGCCACGCGGACCTACAACCTGCGCGACCTGCAACAACTGACGCCCAGCCTGGTCGTCACCAACACCAACCCGCGCAACACCAGCATCAACATCCGTGGCCTCGGCAACAACGTCGCGGTCTATAACGACGGGCTGGAGCCGGCGGTCGGCGTGTATGTCGACGGCGTCTATCTGGCGCGGCCGGGACAGAGCGTCTTCGACCTTGCCGATCTCGAACGGATCGAGGTGCTGCGCGGGCCGCAAGGAACGCTGTTCGGCAAGAATACCTCGGCCGGTGCGGTGGTGGTCACGACCAAGGCTCCGACGTTCGAACCGGAAGCCGGCGGCGACGTGTCGCTCGGCAATGTCGGTTTCCGCCAACTCCACGCCTATCTTTCGGGGCCGATCACCGACAGCCTCGCCGCACGCCTGTTCGTGTCGAAGACTGATCGCGACGGCTTTACCCGCAACCGGTTCGACGGGCGGTTGGGACAGGATTTCCATGACCTGAACCTGCGCGGGCAGTTGCTGTACAAGCCGACCGATGCACTGACGCTGCGGCTGATCGGCGATTGGGGGCGGCAGCATTCGTTCACCGCCGGCAGCATCCTGCTGGGTGCGATCCGCAGCTATGACAACGGCACCAACTTCGCGAACAATTATTACGACCGCGCGGCGCGATTGGGCTACATCCCGGTCCCGGCCGATCCCGGGCTGCGCACCACCGATGTCGATGCCAACCCGCGCTATGCGATGAACCAGCACGGCATCAACCTGACCGCCGACCTCGATCTCGGCGCGGCGACGCTGACCTCGGTCACCGCCTATCGCGCGTGGAACTGGTATCCGCATAATGACGGCGACGGCACCAGCATCGATGCCGGTGCGGATTTCCACCAGAGCAACGAACAGCGGCAGCTCAGCCAAGAACTGCGCATCGCATCGAACGGGGACCGCACGGTCGATTATGTCGCTGGTCTCTACTATCTTCACCAGTCGATCCGCGCCGAGGCGGTGAACCGCTACGGCACCCGCGCCGCCGACTGGTTCCTGCCGCCGACGACCAATGCCGCGGTCGGCGCGGCGGCGCTGAACGAGTACAACGTCGTCAGCCAGTCGCGCCCGGTCACCGACAGCTATGCCGCCTTCGCGCAGACGATCTGGCATATCGTGCCCGGCGTCGATCTGACCACCGGCCTGCGCTATACCTATGAGACCAAGACCGGCTATTTCGATCAGGTTGCGACCGGGCGGTCGCTGGCCGCGCTGAGTGCGGCACAGCAGACGACGGCGCAGACGATCCGCTCGCGCTACGGCATCGCCAATCGCTACGAAGCCGAGACCAAGGCCGGGCGGCTGTCGGGACAGGCGACGCTGTCGTGGAAGATCGCCGAACCGGTATTGGGCTATGTCACCTATGCGCGTGGCAACAAGTTCGGCGGGCTGAACCTCGCCAACATCACCACTACCGGGCAGTTCGCGGCCAATCCGGTGATCGCGCCCGAGACGATCGACAGCTACGAAGCAGGCATCAAGGCGACGTGGTTCGGCGGGCGGCTGACCGCCAATGCCGCCGCGTTCTGGACCGATGTGCGCGATTACCAGACGACGATCATCGACATCGAACGCAACGGCGTCAGCTTCTTCACCAATGCGGCGAAGGTTCGCACACGCGGGTTCGAAGCCGATGTACGCGCGACCCCGACGCGGTGGCTGACACTCTATGGGTCGGGAACCTATGACGACGCGCGCTATATCTCCTATGCCAATGCGCCCTGCCCGATCGAGATCACCGGCCGGACGCTGTGCGACCTGTCGGGGCAACGATTGCCGGGCGTATCGGAATGGGCGGCATCGGCGGGCGGCGAGGTCCGCGCGCCGATCGCGAACATGGCCGGGCGGAGTGGCGAGGTCTATCTTGGAGGCGATTACAGCTATCGATCAAGCACCAACACAACCGCCAGCCTCAGCCGCTATTCGGTGATTCCGGCTTATGACCTGCTGAACTTGCGCTTCGGGTTCCGGACCGAGGACGGGTTGTTCGACATCCAGCTCTGGGGTCGGAACGTAACCGACGAGACCTATTTTCTCTCGCGCGCCGCCGCCAATACCGGGGCGATCACGGGCACGCTGGGTGATCCGCGAACTTATGGACTTACATTGCGCACGCGGCTGTAACCGAAACGCACGCCGACGCGATCCTGAACGAATGACCGGTAGTCGGAACGTCCACAATCGGGTCAAAGCCATCCATTGGAGCGAGCGATGCGGCCCGCTTCGATGCGGTTGGCAGCACCGAGTTTGGCGGCAGCTTCGGAGAGGTAGTTGCGCACCGTGCCCGGCGACAGCGACAGGCGCAGGCCGATCTCGCGGTTGGGCAGGCCTTCCTCGGCAAGCCGGAGCGCGTCGCGTTCGCGGTCGGTGAGGGGGTCGGGGCCTGCCTCCCACGCTTCGGCGGCAAGGTCGGCGGCGATCGCCCGGCCGCCGCCATGGACGGTGCGGATCGCGGTGGCGAGGCGTTCGACCGGCGTGTCCTTCAGCAGATAGCCGCGCACCCCCGCCGCCCGCGCGCGGGCAAGATAGCCGGGCCGGGCAAAGGTCGTGACGATGACGACGCGGGTGGCGAGGCTTTCGGCCGACATCTGCGCGGCGACGTCGATGCCGCTGCGCCCCGGCATCTCGATATCGGTCAGCAGGATGTCGGGTGCCAGGTCGCGGACCAGCGCCAGCGCGGTATCGCCGTCCAGCGCGCGGCCGACGATCGTCATGTCGCCTTCGAACGCCAGCAGCGACGCGATAGCCCCCAGCACCAGCGCCTGATCCTCGGCGATGACGATCCGGATCATGCCGCCCCCACCGGAACCCGGGCGGCGACGCACGTGCCCGGTCCGACCCAGGCGACCTCCAGCGTACCCCCGGCGGCGGCAAGACGCTGGCGCATCCCCGTCAGGCCATGTCCCTCGCGGAACGCACCGCCGCGGCCGTCATCGACGATCCGGATGCCGGCAATGGTGTCGTCGGTGGTCAGGTCAATGCGGCACGCACCCGCCCCGGCATGGCGGATGACGTTCGTCACCGCCTCGCGCACCGTCATGGCCAGCACCGCGCCGGCGTTGGGTGGAATGGCGTGGGGGTCGCCGGTCACAGTCGCAACGATCCCGGCGGCCTTCAGCGCGTCGCGCGACAGGTCGAGCTCATGGCCGAGGCTGCCCCCGGCGGTCCCCGACAGCGCGGCGCGAACATCGGACAGGCCGGTGCGGGCAATATCGGCCACCGCCCGCATCTCCGCCTGCGCCGCAGCGACGTCGGGCGTCACCAGCTTCGCCGCCAGGTCGGCACGCAGCGCGATCAGGGTCAGCGTGCGGCCGATCACATCGTGCAGGTCGCGCGCCATGCGTTCGCGCTCCGCCGTGCCCGCCAGACGGCGCACCTCCTCCTGCGAGGCGAGCAGCGCCTGCGTCCGTTTGTAGAACGCCTCGCGCGAAAAGGTGCCGAACCCGGTCATCATCGACAACAGCACGCCCGGCAACCACCACAGGGTCATCTGCCCCAGTGCGATACCGACGCCGCTGGTCAGGATCGCGATGGTCAGAATCGCGACGATCGCGCGGCGCGGCGGTTGCAGATAGCCGACCATCGCCGCCGCATAGATCGGGAACACCGTCCAGCTCCCGCCGAACGGGGCGAGGACGAGGCCGATCGCCACGATGATCGCGGCGGCGATCGTCCGCGCCCGCTGGCCGGCGCTGTAGCCCAGCAGATAGACCGGCAGGAACAGCGCGATGCCGGCGATCGACAGGATCAACCCGGTATCGCCCGGCGGCTTCCAGAACCACGGCATCGCGTAGAAGGGCAGATAGGCGAGCCACGGCAACGGCCCCTCGATCCAGCTTCTGCGCGACGTAACCACCATCGACCGACCGTCGCGTGGCGAAGGGGGCGGCGTCAAGCCGGGTTCCGCCGCCAACCGGTCCATGCCCAGAGCGCGGCGGCGATCGTCATCGCCACGGCAATCGCGGCGTGCAGCACCGGGCTGCCGATCGTGTCGGCCCCGACGATGCCGCGCGCCAACTGGCCGAGGTGGTAGGAGGGCGCGGCCTCGCCGATCGCGCGCATCCAGCCCGGCAGCATCGTCGATGGGATCCACAGCCCGCCGACCACCGCCGACCCGAGAAACAGCGCGTTGGCGATGGCGACGGCACCCTTGCCGCTCATCCGCATCCCGATGCCGAGGCCGATCAACCCGAACGGCAGGGTGGAGGCGAAGTGCAGCAGCGCCAGCGCCAGCCACTGCCCCGGCGACAGCCGCACGCCCGCAACGATCGCCGCGCAATAGATCAGCGCGACGGCGGCGCCGACCGCCGCGACCGCCGCGACCAGCTTGGCGACGACGAACGCCCCGGCGGGCAGCGGCGACACCCGTTTCAGCTCGATCAGCCCCTGTTCGCGCTCCATCGCGACGCCGGCGCCGAACCCGAACAGCGCCGGGCCGATCGCCGCGAACACGCCGTACCCCGCAAGGCTGGCGGCGGCGGCAGCGGGGGAAGGCGCGGCACCGATCGCGAGCGTGAACAGGGCATAGAAGGCCGCTGGCGTCAGGATGGTCGGCAACAGGAATTGCGGCAACCGCCACGATCGCTTGAGTTCGGCGACGGCTTCGCGGCGCCAGATGCCGGCGGGAAGGGTGGCGGCGGTCATGCGGCGTTCCTCGGGTTCGAAGCGAGCAGGGTGGCGATGGCGTCTTCGAGCGCTGCATCGGCGATGCGCAATTGCGACAGGGCGGGATCGGCGGCGCACAGCGCGCGCACCGTCGCCACCGCATCGGCGGTGACGACATACCGGTCGCCGCCGTCGTCGCGCGCCTCGCGGACGCCGGGCAGTGCCTGCAACAGCGCGGGCGACAATGTGATGCGACAACGGATCACCGATCCCCCGGCACGGGCGCGCAGATTCGCCGGGCTGTCGTCGGCGACGATCCGGCCATGGTCCATCACCAGCACGCGATCGGCCAGCGCGTCGGCCTCTTCCAGATCATGGCTGGTCAGCAGGACGGCGGCCCCGTCGTCGGCGGCGCTGCGTACCGTCGTCCATAGCGCCTGACGCGACGCCCGGTCCATCGCCGCGGTCGGTTCGTCGAGCACCAGCAACGCCGGACGCCCACAGATCGCCAGCGCATATTGCACGCGCCGCGCCTGCCCGCCCGACAGGGCACCGCACCGCCGCTGCGCCAGATCGGCCAGCCCGGCGATCGCCAGCGTCTCGGCGACCGGACGGGCATCGGCGTAATAGCCCGATTGCAGCGTCACCACCTCGGCCACGCTCAGTACGTCGGGCAGGCCGGATGCCTGCAACATCACCCCCATCCGCATCCGTGCCGCCGGGCGGGCCGGATCGAGCCCGAACAGCCGCGCCGTGCCGGCGTCGGGTTGCAGCCGGCCGGTCAGCAGGCCGACGGTCGTGGTCTTGCCCGCGCCGTTCGGCCCCAGCAGCGCCGTGACCTCGCCCGCGCGGATGGCCAACGAGAACCGGTCGAGGACGGCGGTGGACCCCAGATTCTTGGACACGTCGGCCAGTGTCGCGATGGCGGAAAGATCGTCATGCACCGTTGCGGCTCCCTGTGGTCATGGCGCCACGATGCGCGTTGCGGCGGCGCGGGTGCAGTGCCGGCTGTCATGCGAATGGGGTGACATTTGTCATGGTAGCGCGAAGGATGAACGAATGGCCGAAGCTGACGAGCTGGAATGAGCTTCGAACGACTGGATCTGGGTCAATGGCATTCGATCCCGGGGATTTGACACTTTGTCGCGATCGCAATTTGCTATCATTGGCTAGTTACAACAGATATGTTCGCTGTTCGGACAATTTTGCCATGGCGCGCGCAACTTCACTGTCAGCACCAAGTATCGGTTCTGACCGCCTTTCACCAGCTAGTTTGTCGGCAACAGCGCGGCGCCGACTTTGCTGGCGGCACCCGCGAGTTGCATTGCCATTTCGTCACTCACCAGGCTGGTGGCGATCCGAATCAATCGCGGATCCCCCTCCTGTGCCGCACCGAACAGCGTCAGGATGCGCGCCTCGTCGTCGCTGACGTTCGAATAGCGGACGGCAGCAAACCGCATCGTGCCGTAACCATATCGGTCAATAAGGGTCATCGAACACAGGAAGGGCAACAGCGCGGCACCGACGCGGCGGACGGTGAAGCCGCTGCGCAGCATCGCCTGCGGACAGCGTGCGTTGCGGACGGCGAAGACCCATGTCCGGGCGGCGGACAGGACGAAAATGTCATCATCGGCCATGTCACGGACGTGCTGATCGAGATAGTCGTATAACGACACCATTTTCGTCAGGCGCCGAAAGGACGGTCGAACGGGCAGGCCGGATCGTCGATCTGCAACGGGTGCGACGGCACCACGAGGATCGCGCCGCACAGTGACCGGACGCTCAGGATGGCCCATGCCAATGCACCGGGCAGCCCATGGGGTATCTCGACGCTACCGGTGCCGGCTATGCACGGCAGCCGGGCGCCGAGGAGGCGGATGACGGCACGCTCGTCCGCGCTGTAGTCGCACGAACAGCAGCATTCGGTGATGAGGCGTCTTCGCAGCAGCGCCTCGGTAAGCTGGAAGACGCTTGCCAACGCCACGCTGCCGGCCGGGGGCAGGCGGAGGTTCTGACCCAGCGCGACGAGGCTTGCCAGCGTGCCACCATCTCCATCGCGATCGTGGAGGCCACGATAATGTCGCAGCAAACGGATAACGACCCGTTCGCCGTCGGTATCGGGACGCTCGATACGCTCCATGAAAGCCATGTTGGTTCCTCTCACCCCGCTTCGAAGGCGAGCGTCGTCGTGAAACTGGCATAGCCGCCCGCGACGTCCGGCCGGAACGCATCCTCGGTGAAGGATTCTTCCAGCGTGATCTGCGTGCGACTGCCGACGTCGAACCGCGCTGGCAGGACATAGGGGATATGCGCCAACGCAGCGGTTGCCGTCGATGCAAGGGCCAGCGCCAGCGCTGCCGATGCCGCCCTGATGATCCCGATCCAATGCTGCATTCCGGCCCTCTCAATCAAGCGCTTGCTAACGCTAGTGACTCGCATTAACGAACAGGAACGAGAAGGGGAAGCGTTAATGACATCCGCATATCTGCTGCGCGGCGTTGCCGTCGCGGCCCTGAACCTCTGCGTCCTGCCGACGATGGCTCCGGCGCAGACCGTTATCCAACCCGCCATGCCCGGTAGCGGTGGCGGAAAGGGCACGTCGGACGACGGCGACATCACCGTGACCGCGACGCGCGGCGAGAAACGGGTGGAGGACGTGCCGCAGACCGTTTCGGTGATCGACGCCGCGACGATCGACGACCGGCTGATCGCCGACATCAAGGATCTCGTCCGCTACGAACCCGGCGTCGCGGTACGCCGTGCGCCGGCCCGCTTCACCGCGGCGGGTGCCTCGACCGGTCGCGATCGCGACAGCGGTTTCAACATCCGCGGGCTGGAAGGGAACCGGGTCCTGATTACCGTCGATGGCGTGCGGGTGCCGGACGCCTTCAGCTTCGGGGCGCAATCGGTCGGTCGCGGCGATTATGTCGATCTCGATCTGCTGAAGTCGGTCGAAATCCTCCGCGGCCCGGCGTCGGCATTGTACGGCAGCGACGGCGTGGCCGGTGCGGTCAGCTTCATCACCAAGGACCCGCAGGATTTTCTGCATGGCGGTCGCCTGGTCGGCGGCGGCGGCCGGGTCGGTTATGATTCGTCGGACGACAGTTGGACCAGGGGCCTGGTCGTGGCCGGTCGGCAGGGCGATCTTCAGGCGATGCTGGCCTATACGCGGCGCGACGGCCACGAATTGGATACCAAGGGCAGCAACGACAGCGCCGATACCGACCGCACCACGCCGAACCCGCAGGATCTCGCCTCGGACGCGCTGCTGGGCCGCCTCGTCTGGAGCCCGAACGATGCGAGCCGGCTACGGCTGACCTATGAACGCTTCGACGCGGTGGTGGATACGAACGTGCTGAGCGCGATCACCAAGGTAGCCTCCGCGTCGCCATCGGCCACGGCCGTGCTGGGGTTGCAGGCGCGCGACACCACCGCGCGCAATCGCGGTACGATCGACTATCGCTATGCCGGTGATGGCCTGGTCAGCGGGGTGCGCGCTGCGGCCTATTACCAGAAGAGCGGTACGGTGCAGACCGGATGGGAGAACCGGGTCGGCACCGACCGCGTCCGCATCAACCGCTTCGACAACGAGGTATATGGCGGCACGCTGCAACTCGAAAGCCGGGCGACGACCGGCCCGGCCACGCACCTGTTCGCCTATGGTGCCGACTATTCGAAGACACGCCAGACCGGCGTGCGCGGCGGCACGGTGCCACCGGCCGGCGAAACCTATCCGACCCGTGCCTTTCCCACGACCGATTACGAACTGATTGGGGTGTTCGCGCAGGACGAGATCGCGATCGCCGACGGGTCGTTGACGCTGTTCCCGGCGATCCGGTTCGACCATTACCGGCTCGATCCGCAGAGCGACCCGCTATTCACGACCTTCGTACCCCGTGGGCAGAGCGGATCGCGGGTTACGCCCCGTCTGGGCGCGGTGGCGCGGGTGACCGATGGCGTCCGGCTCTTTGCGAACTATGGCCAGGGCTTCAAACCGCCCGAGCCGAACCAGATCAACAACGGCTTCGCCAACATCGTCGCCAATTACCGTTCGATCCCGAACCCCGATCTGAAGCCCGAGACGAGCGAGAGCGTCGAGGGCGGTATCCGCCTGACCGGTGCGCGCTGGTCGCTGGGCGGAACGGCGTTCAGCAGCCGCTTCCGCGACTTCATCGATCAGGTGCAGGTGTCCGGCGCGTTCACCGCCGCCAACCCCGCCGTGTACCAGTTCATCAATCGCGGGCGGGTGACGATCGAGGGGCTGGAGGCCCGGGGCGAGGCCCGCTTGCCGGTCGGCGTGGGCGTGCGGGCCGCCGCGTCCTATGCAAAGGGCAGGATGCGCACCGACGGCGTCGCCGGCACCATGCCGCTCGACAGCGTCGAGCCGGTCAAAGTCGTCGCAGGCCTGTTCTACCAGCCCGACGACGGCCCGTTCCGCGCCGAGTTCGTCGCGACGCATTCCGCCGGTAAGGACCTGTCCGACACCAACAACAGTTGCAACGTCGCCGCGCAGCCGGCGGCGGGCACGCGGCCGGCGGTCCCCGGGACGTCCTGTTTCACGCCGGACGGCTTCTGGGTGTTCGATGCCACGGCGTCGCTGCGCATCGGCGAAGCGGCGACGATCCGTGTCGGCATCTTCAACATCACCGACAAACGCTATTTCTGGTGGAGCGACGTGCGCGGGCTGACGTCCACCTCGACCATCCGCGACGCCTTTTCGCAGCCGGGCCGCAATGCCGGCGTCTCCCTGTCCCTCGTCCTGTGAGGTCGATTCCGATGAACGCTTCGTATTTCCTGTTCGCTGCGGCGGGCTTTGCCTCGCTGATGGTGTCGCCCGCGCTGGCGCAGACCGCCGCCCCGGCCCCGATCGCCACGGCGCACTATGGCAATCAGGCGCGCGACCATGCCGCGATCCTGAAGATGGCCGGCACCTTCAAGGTGACGTTCGACATGCGCGAGACGACGCCACTGGTCGCCGGCTACACGCCATATCCGGCCAAGGTCAGCGGCGGACACGAAGTGGTGCGCGCGATCGTCGACACGCCCGGCCATGTCGTTCTCCAGCATCTGCTGGTGGTGAGCGACGGCAACGGCAAGACGATGGTCGTCAAGCACTGGCGGCAGGACTGGACATGGCAACCGGCGACGGTGCTGGTCTATGTCGGTCCGGGGCGATGGGCCGTGCGACCGGTGCCGGACAAGGAACGGCGCGGGGCGTGGTCGCAGACCGTGTGGCAGACCGACGATTCACCCCGCTATGGCGGGATCGGCCGCTGGCGGTACGACGATGGCGCCACCCGCTGGACCAGCGACGAAACCCGCCGGCCCCTCGCGCGTCGCGACGCGACGCGCCATCCGCCCTACGACCATTATGTCGGAACCAACCGGCACGTCCTGACCCCGGCAGGCTGGGTCCATGAGCAGGACAATGCCAAGATCGGCACGAAGGACGGCCGGTCGGCGACGTTCGTCCACGAGTATGTGGTGAACACCTACGTCCCTGCCACCGACTTCCCGATCAAGGCCGCCGACGAATATTGGCGCAAGACGAACGGCTATTGGGCGTCGGTCCGTGCCGACTGGGATGCGGCGATCCGCCGCCGGTCGGGCCTTGCGCTCGGCGAGGTCGCCGATGTCGGTTCGTCGACAGCGCACGAATTGATGCTGCTGGCCGACGATATTATATCCGGGGAGGCAACATCCGTTGGCGCCAGCACCGAAGCGGCAGGCTTGATCGAGACGGGGAATCGGCCATAGCTATATCCAATCCGGCGCAAGCATGAACGAATGGCAAGACCCGGGATGCGCCGCGTTGCGAGACGACGCGGCGAGGGTCTTGTCTCTCACATTCGCAGTTTGATCCCGAGCCGGACCTGCCGTGGCTCGACTGCCCGACTATGGATGCCTTCCACGCCCCCCGGCGCTTCGCCCGGCAGACGCGATGCGTAGAAATAATCGGCATCCGCCCGCCGGGTGTCGAACAGGTTCAGGATGTCGATGCTGACCTCCGCCTTGCCGAAGGTGCGGCCGACACGCGCATTGGCGACCGTGGTGGCCGGTCCGCGTACGCTGTCGTCCTCGATCAGCGGACGCGGACCGATGCGCCGGACCCGTAACGCACCCTGCCACACGCCGGTCGCTACCGTGACGCCGAGCGAGGTGGCCGATTCCACCGCATTGGGAATGCGGTCCGCGCCCGGCGCATCGACGAAGCGCGCGTGGTTGGTCGCATGGATCGCGTCGATCGACAGCCAGCGCAGCGGACGGACGTACAGCGTCGTCTCCCACCCCCGGCGACGGCTCGGGCCGCGCGGTTCCACGGTGCCGCTGTCGCCGAGGAAGACCAGTTCGCCGTCCGAGCGGAGCCACCAGCGGTCGATCGTCAGCACCACGGGGCCGCGCTCGATACGGGTGCCGGCTTCATATCCCGTGCCCCGGACCAGTGCGGGCACCGGATCGCGCTGCGCCACGACGGCGCGCGCATCGTTCGAATGAAAACCCTGTCCGTAATTGGCGTAGACCGCGATACCCGGCGCGACGGTCAGCGCGGCGCTGGCCTTGGGCGTGACGATCGTCGCCCCGGTTTCGCCGTCGATCGCGCTGCCGGCGCGACCGATCGAGCGGAAGCGGAAGTGATCGGCCCGCGCTCCGCCGGTGATCGTCAGCGGCGCGACCGGTTGCCAGCGTGCCTCGGCATAGCCGGACACCGCCGTCTCGCGCACGTCGGCGAGGCTTCGCGTGACGATCCGCCGCCCCCGTTCGGTCTGGTAGAAGCCGAGATCGTCGATCCGGTCGGTGCGGGCGTCGGCCCCGACTGTTAACTGAAGGCGGGTGCCGATCGGCACGCGGTGTCGCACCCGCCCGCCATAGGTCCAGCGCCGCTCGGTCTGCTGCAACTCGTCGCCCCGTACCGGATCGTCGAGAAAGAAGGTGAAGTTGGACAGGAGATCGAACCCATATCGCTGGGCATAGGCCGATACGGCCGTCCGCTCCCCGTCGATCGACAGCGTCGCGATCCGTCGCGACGTGCGCCCGCGCAGGAACGGGTCGAGTGTCCCGAAACGATCGGGCAGCAGCGTCCCGATCGCGCGTACCGGCACCTGTTCGGTCGGTCGCCATGTGGCGTCATAGCTCGACAGACTGGCCCGCAGCGTGCCGAGGCCGGTCACTACCGTATATTTGGCGAAGGCGCCGGCATGACGCAGCCGCTCTGGCAAGGCCCAGACACCGTCGTTCGCTTTCAGCTCGCCCGCGAGGACGAGGTCGCCGCCCACGAACGGCACCGATCCGACCCCCGCGATCCGGCGATAGCCATAGCTTCCCGCCTCCAGCGCGATCGAGGGCGGCGCACGGTCGAGCGTCGTCATCGCGGCCGCCGCGACGAGCGAAAAGTCACCGTCGCGCGCGTCATAGGGTCCCTTGCGATATTCGATCCGGTCGATCGTCTCCGGGATCAGGCCGTTCAGGTCGAGATAGCCCTGCGCATGCGCCTGCGTCGGCAGGTTCATCGGCACGCCGTCGAGCGCGATACTGAAGTCGGTGCCGTGGTCGAGGTTGAAACCACGGATATAATATTGCGCTGCCTTGCCCCCGCCCGAATGCTGCACGGCCAGAAGGCCGGGTACGGCCTCCGCCACTTCGTTGGTGCGCAGCAACGGGCGGGCGCGAATGTCATCGCCCGAGACCGCACCCGCGCTCGCCGCCCGGTCGCGACCGATCCGCCGTTCCCCCCGTGCGGTGACGACGATGTCCGGCGCGGCCGGGGGATCGACCGGTGCCGCATTGCCGGAGGGCGCGTGCGTCGGGGCTTCCTTGTCCGGCATCGGCGCAAACGGTCCGGCGGTCGAAACGCCGAAGGCCAGGCCCAACATCGCTACTACGCTCACCGGAATATCCTCATGCAACAGATATTAGCCAAAGCTAATTTTGATGCAAGATGGATGCAGGCCGGCAAAACTGTCATGATGCCGCATGACCGACGATGCACAGCGCCGAGCCGCCGCCTTTCGCGCGACGCGGGAGGCCCATGCCACCGAGATGGCCGAGGATTATGTCGAGCTGATCGGCGACCTGATGACGCAGTTCGGCGAGGCGCGGCTGATCGATCTGGCGGCGCACATGGGGGTGTCGCAACCGACCGCCGCCAAGATCGTCCAGCGGCTCAAAATACTCGGGCTGGTCGAGAACCGCCCCTATCGTGCCCTTTTCCTGACCGGGGAAGGGGAGGCGCTGGCCGCCCGTTCGCGTGCCCGTCACCATGTCGTCTCGGACTTTCTTCTCGCGCTCGGCATCGACCCGGAAACGGTCGCGATCGATTCCGAAGGGATGGAGCATCATGTCAGCGACACGACATTGGCGGCAATGCGCCGCTTCGTTGCGGACCGGAATGGGCCGACGACGTAGGACGGGGCTTTCGGCATTCCGGCCCCCGGCTTCCCACCCGTGACGATCATCGGCGTCACAGGTCGATCGTGAGATAGGTCGAAATGACGCGCCCCGGAATGATGCGATAGGCTCCGGCCCCTTCGAGGTCGAAGCCGCTCGCATTGCCGACGTTGCTCATCTGCAATCGCAACGTCGCATCGCGTTCCGACAGCCGGAACCGGAACCGGGCGCCAAGATCGACGAGGGTTCGCGCCGGAATCGAAACCCGGTTGTCGCGCGTCGCGGGCAGGCTGCCGACATGCGACACCCCCGCGTCCAGCGACAAGCCGTCCGCCACCGGCGGCCGCCAGTCGAGGTTCAGGTCGAGCGAGCGCGTCGGCAGACCGACCGGTCGTCGCCCCACCCGGCCCAAGGCCACGCCTTCGCCGGTGACGCGGGGGCGCAGCACGACACCGCCCGCCACCACGTTCAGGCGCGACGTCACCGCCCCCGCCGCCGAGAACTCGATTCCCTGGCTGACGACATCGCCCAGGAGATCGAAGCGATTGCCGGCGTCGAGGTTATAATAGGGTTTGCTCAGGTCGAAGACGCCCGCGACCAGCTTGATCGTGTCGGTCAGCCGGTATCGGACGCCGGCATCCACCTGTCGCGTCAGGATGGCGGGCAGGGGCTGGTTGCGGTTCACGGCATTGTCGGGCGCGATGCCGCTTTCCTCCAGCCCGCGCGCGTACCCCGCATAGAAGGCGAGGCGCGGTCCCGCGAAGCCCGCCACCGTCGCATTGTACAGCAGCGGCTGCGACCGGGTTTCGCGCGCGGCATCGCCCGGCGCTTCGAACCGCTTGCGGTACGCGGCGCGCGATAGGCCGAAGCTCAGTTCGCCGACGTCGCGCCAGCGGCCGTCATACGCCATACCATAGGTAAGTTGGCGCACCCGGTCGCGGGTCTGCGCGGAAAAGGCGAAAACCGGTTCGGCCGCGTCGAAACCTTCGCCGATCCGCGTGGGGCCATAGTCGAGATAGGCCGACCCGGCGTAGCGTTGCCGCCGGTCGCGGCCGCGCAGCGACAGGTGGACGACATGCAGCCGCGGCCCCTCCGCCAGCGCGCGGCTGACCCGCAGTTCGCCCGAGAGCGAGACGAACCGGCTGCGCGGATCGGCGATGAGGAGCCGGTCGGCGCGACCGTCCGGCGTCAGATCGGTCAGCAGATGCGCAAAGGTCGACCGGTCGTCGTACAGCGAGCGGAACAGCCCGGCCCGGACCGTCCAGTCGCGCCATGGCGACAGCGTGGCGAGCACGCCCTGAAGACTGCCGACGCTGTTGTAATCGCTCCACGCCGGGCCGTCATAGCGTCGTCGCGGGATGGCCGGCGGCAGATAGGGGCCGGCCGGGATATAGGTCGGACCGGCCTCGTCGTCGATCACCTGACTGCGCGCCCAGAAGGGGATCACCTCGATGTCGGGTGACGGCCGCCAGCGGAGCGACACCGCCTGATTATGCGACCGGTTGTGGGTGCCGTCGGCATAGCTGGTGCGCGACCCCTGCACCCCGAAACCGACGCTGAGGGTCGGTGACAGCGGCAACGCCCCGTCCAGTTCCAGCCCGGCATTACCGTAACTGTCGCCGCTCACGAGGATCGAGAGTGACGCGGTGTCGCCCGGCTTGCGAAAGCTGTAGTCGATGATTCCGGTCGGCGACGGAAAGGGATAGCCCTGCGCCGACAGGCCGACGCGGATCGAGGTCGACTGGCGCAATCGCTGGATGAGGGTGAGGAAGGGATCGAAATACAGCCCCTCGATACGAACGTTGCCCGCCGCGAACGGCGAAAAGCCGCGCACGTTGGCGGAGGAGTAGAGGCCGAGGCTCTCGCGCCCCACGCTGAAACCGAACGCATCCTCGGCCTGCCGCACGGCATTCTCTCCCGCGCGGCCCGGCGGGGTCGGCGGGGCGGTCCGTTCGACCGGCACGGGGGCGACGGGCGCGTCCTGTCCCCACGCGGGGGCCGCGACGAGCGCCAGCGGGATCAGCGCCGCCTTCACGCGACCAGCTCGAACCGCCCGAGCGCGGGCGAGAAGCGGACGGCGGCGGTATCGAACGCGCGCCCGACATGGCCGGCGGCGATCAGGTCCGCCGCGCTGCCGACCGCCATCCCGCCATGGCCGTCGAGCAGCCACACGCTGTCGGCCAGTTGCAGCGACAGGTCGAGATCGTGGCTCGACAGCAGCACGATCCCGCCGGTCGCGCGGGCGTGATCGCGCAGCAGCGCCATCGTCTCGACCCGGCCGGGCAGGTCGAGGAAGGCGGTGATCTCGTCGAGGATCATCAGCCGGGGCGACTGGGCGATCGCGCGCGCGATCATCACGCGCTGTCGCTCGCCATCGGACAGGTCGTCGAACAGCCGCGTGGCGAACGCGGTCGCACCGGCCCGTGCCAGCGCGGCGACGATGCGCTGCCGGTCGTCCGGGGTGAGCCGCCCCTGCCAGCCGGTGAACGGCTGGCGGCCGAGCGATACCACGTCGTCGACGCTCAGCCCGGGGCTGGCGGCACGCTCGGTCAGTACCACCGCCACCTGCTGGGCGCGCGTCTGGGGCCGCATCGCCGCGATGTCCGCATGCTCCAGCAGCGCGGCACCGGCGACCGCGCGTTGCAGCCCGGCGATGGTGCGCATCAGCGTGGACTTGCCCGCGCCGTTGCGACCGAGCACGCAGACGAAGCTGCCCGGCGGCACCGTGACGGCGAGATCGGCGAGCACCGTGCCGCGCGGCGCGCCATAGCCGACCGACAGCGTATCGAGCCGCAGCATCAGCGCTGTCCCCGCATCGTCGGCGAGAAGACCAGCAGCGCGATCACCACCGGCGCGCCGACCAACGCGAGCACCGCGTTGAGGTGCAGGAAATGCTGTTCCCACGGCGCATGGACGACGAGGTCCGCCGTCAGCGCCAGCAGCGCCCCCGCCAGCGCGCCGAGCGGCATCAGCGGTAAAAATCCGCGCGGTGCGGGCGATGGCCCGCGCCAGATGCGGGACGATCAGTCCGACGAACGTGACCGGCCCGCAATAGGCGGTGACGGGCGCCACCAGCAGCACGACCGCCGCCAGCGTCAGGCGGCGCAATCGCGCGACATCGGTGCCGAGGCTTCTGGCATAGGTTTCACCGAGCAGCAGCGCGGTCAACGGCTTGGCGTTGAACAGCGCCAGCGCCGCCCCGGCGGCGACCGGCACCACCAGCATCGGCAGGTCCGCCGGGGTGACGGTCGCGAAATTGCCGTCGTTCCATCCCGAAAAGACGCGCCCGCCGACGCGGTTGGCGAAATGCAGCACCACGCTGACGATCCCCTGCACCGTGAACCCCAGCATCAGCCCGACGACGAGCAGCGTGACCGTTCCCACCCGGCGCGCCAGTGACGCCATCGCCAGCGCGAAGCCGCCGATGCCGATCATCGCGCCCAACGTGATCGACGGCCCTTCGAACGCGCGCAGGAACGCGATCGCCTCCGGTCCCGAAAAGGCGGCGGCCGTCACCAGCAGCGCGACGCCGAGCTGCCCGCCCGCCGTCAGCCCCAGCGACCAGGCATCGGCCATCGGATTGCGGAACAGCGCCTGCATCAGCACGCCGCCCAGCCCGAGCGCGCCGCCCGCGACGATCGCGGTGGCGACACGCGGCAGCCGCAGCCCGGTGACGATCTGTACGGTCGCCGGGTCGCCGTTCCCGGCCAGTGCGTGCAGCGCGTCGCCAAAACCGATGCCGATGCTTCCCCACGACAGCGCGAACACACCCGTGACCAGCACGACGGCGAACAGCGCGGCGCTGCCGATGGCGCTGCGCGTCCCCGGGGTCATCGCGGCACCTTCGTATCGGGGCGGATATACCGGAACGGCTCGGTCCGGAGCGCCGGATGCAGCATCCGCACGAGGTCGCCCAGCACCAGATCGGGCCGGATCACCGCCGTTTCGTAATAGTCGAACGCATCCGCCGCCGGCTTGTGCATCCCGTCGCCGGCGAACACGCAGCCCTCGCGATACGCCCTGAACCGGCGCAGCGTGGCGATGTCGCGATACGGGATCGAATGGGTGTCGCGCAAAATCCAGCAATCGGCGTCCGCGCCTTGCGCGATCAACTGTTCGGTCGAGATCCGGTTGAAGCTGTCCTTGCGCGGATCGTCCGGCCCCTCGAACAAATTGCGGCCGTTGGCGTCGCGTAGCAGTTTGGCATCGGCGTTGCGGATCGTCGGGTTCCACTGGTCGCCGCCGCCGAACCACGCGGCGATGACCGACCGGGTCGGCTGCGCGGCGGCGGCGGCCTTGAGGACCGCGACCTTGCGCGCGACCATGTCGGCGAAGGCGTTCGCTTCCCGCTCGCGTGCCGTCAGCATGCCGATCAGCCGGACGTAGTCGACCCGGCCCATGTAATCCGGTTCGTTGTCGAGGAAGATCGGCACGACCGGCACGCCCAGCGCCGCGATGCGCGGCATCGCGGCGACGCTCTTCATGTCCTCCATGCTCATCAACAGCACGTCGGGCTTCGCGGCGACCAGCGCGTCGAGGTCGGGCGGGCTGTGCCAGCCATAGCCGATCTGCCGCACCGCCCCCGACCGCACGCGAGCGCGCAGCGCGTCGTCCCACGACTTGACACCGCCCACCGCCACCAGTCGGTCGTTGACGCCCAGCACCCTCGTGATCGCCTCATGGAACGCGGTGTTGCTGGCGATCCGCATCACCGGGGTGCGGATCAGCGTCGCGCCGGCGAGGTCGCCGGTCAGCGGCGGTGCCGTGCCCGTGCGCGGGACCAGTACGATCCGCTGGAACTGCTCCTCGCCCACCGCATCGCCGCCCCAGTTGACCACCGACGCCGTCAGGTCGACGACGCGGTAGCCATCACGTTCGACCACGCGGAAGGTCCGGGCAAAAGGCATCTCGACCTCGTGTCCAGCCACGGGTTCGCGCGGCCCCGTCGCGGCAGGCCGGTCGCAACCCGCCAGCAGCGCCAGCAAGAGCAGCAGCACCCGCATCAGAACCCCGCCCTGAGCGTCGCGCGGAACTGGCGCGGCGGTCCCGGCGTGGCATAGGTCGGGGCGGTCGTGCCGCCGAAGAAGAAGCCATAGCGCTCGTCCAGCGCGTTCAGCAGCGTGAGGTCGAGCGCCATTCCCTGCCAGCGCGGCGGCGCGATCCGGGCGCCCAGCGTGACCAGACTATAGCCGCCGCCGGCCACGCGATTGTCCGCGGTGATCCGGTAATCGTCATACCATTCGAGGATGCCGCGCGCCGACAGCCATGACGCGACCCGTTGCTCGCCCGCGATATAGACGATGTTGGGCGCGATTCCCGTCGGCGTCGTACCCGACAGATCGAGCGGGCCGGCAAACTCCTGGACGACATAGTCCTTCCAGCGCGGCGCGACATGGGTGTAGCTGATCTGCACCGACGTGCCGTCGCGCGGGCGGATGTCGAGTGCCGCCTCCACCCCCTTGCTCTCATAGCGGTCGCCATAGGTGATGAGGTTCGATGGCTGGGTGAAATCGTTCGCCGCCGCCGGATTGGGGATGATCGAACGGCGGTTGCGCTGCGTCGACCAGAAGCCGGTCAGCGAGAAGCCGAGCGTGTCGTCCAGCGCGCGGCCTTTCCAGCCCAGCTCGACGCTGTCGAGCGTCGTCGGCCGCTGTTCGGGCCGGGCATATTGGTCGGCATTCCATTCGAACGTCGGCCCGAAGTTCGAATTGAACCCCCGGCCATAGGAGGCATAGACCTGCCCCGCGCCATAGCGCCACGACAGCGCCGCCTTGGGCGAGAAGGCGCTGGCGGTCGCCGCGTCGCGCGATCCGTCGAACTTGTCCGCGATGGGAAAGAAGCGCGCCGCGCGCCGGAACCGGTCGTAGCGGCCGCCGACCGTCAGGAACCAGCGGTCCGACAGGGCGATCTCGTCCTGCGCGAAAGCGGAGACATAGGTGGTGACGAGCCGGTTGCGGCTCAGCGGATCGTCGATGACGAAACACGGCGCGCCCGCATTGGCCACGCCGCCGCGCACGTAATCGATCTCCACCGAATAGAAGGTGAAGCCGCAGGCGGGGGTAAAGCCATTCTGCCCCGACCAGCGATTGTCGGCGCGTGACAAGGCGCGCTCGCCGGTCACGCCAGCTACGATGCGGTGCGCGCCCGCTTCGTAGCGCGCGGTCAGCTCGCCGTACGCGACATCGAATTTCTGCGCGCCGTAGAAGCCGTTGATGCCGAAGATCCCGCGATCCGGGGCGAAGCCGAACGGGTCGTAGAAGTTCAGCCGGTTGTCGAAGTCGAACCGGCGATATTGTCCGGTCGCGGTCAGCGTCAGCGCGTCGCTTGCGCGATGTTCGACGCGCAACGCGGCCAGCCCGCCCTCGACCACCGAACGCGGATCGAGATACCCGTTGAACGCACGCCGTCCGCCGGCGACATCGATTGGCTGGCCCCGCGCATCGAGCGGAAGGACGCTCGGCGTCTCCGACCGGCGATCGAGATAGGTGCCGTACAGCGACACGTCGGTGCGCGCGTCCAGCGACCACACGAGCTTGGCGAACAGGTTCAACTGCCGCCGCGCGCCATTCGCGCGCCAACCGCCGTAATCTTCGTACGCCGCCGTCGCGATCAGCCCCAGATCGTCGCCGATCCGCCGCGACACGGCCAACTCGCTCCGGTAGTAATCGTCGCTGCCGCCGGTTGCCGTCATCTCGATCCGGTCGGCGCCCGGCGCGCGCGTGACATAATTGACCGCGCCATACAGAGCGCCGCGACCGTACAGAGCCGACGCCGGCCCCTTCACCATCTCGACCCGCGACAGGGCGGGGTAGGGGACGATCCCCAGCGCGCCTTCCTCGTTCAGATCGAACGGCATCCCGTCGATCAGCGTCAGATAGCCCTCGGTCCCGTTCGATCCGCGGATCGAGACGTACGGAAATTCGTCGCCATCGCCCTCGCCACGACGGAACGACACCCCCGGCACGCCGCGGAACTCATCGGTTCCGAAGGTGAAGCCGTCGCGCCGGAGCGTGTCGACGTCCTTCACCGTCACGTCGGCCGGCACGTCGACCAGTCGCTGTTCGCTGCGCGTCGCGGTGACGACGATCTCGGCGCGGTCGTCGTCCTCATCCGCCGCTTGGGCACGAGCAGGTGTCGTCGTTCCAACGATCGCCGCTACCGTCCCGCTGGCAAGCAACCGCCGTAGCAGGCGGATCCGCCCCATCCCCCTTCCCCCCATCACACCCCGAATAACGTGTCGTCTATCAACATTATGATATAACATAACTCGTATTGGCAACGGATAATTGACGATGCGAATATGTCGCGATCCGGGACCGATCGATCCTCGGTGATCGCCGTCCATTCCGGTCGTTCCCGCGCAGGCGGGCAAGCCGAAGCATGATCCAGTCAGATACCATCTTGATTGTTACGTTATAACACAACATAGGACGCGCCCTTATTTGGGGGTTCATTACCGATGTTACCTGATCTGATCCTGCTGGCCGTGGCCGCAGGAACCGCTTCCGCACAGCCCGAGCCGGGCAAGTCGCCGTCCACGATCGTCGTCGAAGGGCAGCGTCCCGAACCGGTCGATGCCGACCATCTGTCGAGCGCGACCGGCACGAGCATCGCCGGGGCCGAACTGGATCGGCGCAAGGCGCCGACTCTCGGCGAAACGCTGGCGCGGGTTCCGGGAATCCATAATGATTATTTCGGTCCGGCGGTCGGCCGGCCGACGATTCGGGGGCAGGCCGGCGGGCGGGTCGCGGTGCTGATCGACGGCCTGCCCACGCAGGACGCATCGGGGCTGGGCGCCGAACATGCCGCCGCGGTCGAACCGTTCCTCGCCGAGCGGATCGACGTGCGCAAGGGCAGTGCCGCCGTCCCCTATGGCGGCGGCGCGATCGGCGGCGCGGTGAACGTGATCGACGGCCGCATCCCGACGCAGCGACATGCGGGAGCACCGACCGGGCGGGCCGAACTGCGCACCGGCGACAATGTCGGCGTGACGACCATGGCCCGGATCGCCGGCGGAAAGCGCGCGTTCGCATGGCATCTCGACGGGCTGTACCGCTATCAGGGGGATCAGGCGATTCCGGGCCGGGCCAAGGCGGATACCTGTCGGAGCTGGCCGTCACTCGTCGCGGCCACGCCGCTCCAGACATTGTGCCAGGTCCGTCTGGCCCGGCCGACCTTCGTATTCGATCCCGTGACGCGCCGCTTCGTCGACCGGACGCCGGTGTCGGGACAGATCATCACCAACCTCGATCCGGTGGGCGATGCCGACGGGCGGCTGCCCAACAGCGCGATCCGCACCACGGCGGTGACGGCGGGCGGCAGCGTGATCGTCGATGGCGGGTTTCTCGGCCTGTCGGTCGGTCGCTACGACAATAGCTACGGCGTGCCCGGCTTCACCCTCATCACGGCGTCGCGATCCGGGGCCAGCCCGATCGACGTGATGGTCGGGCAGACCCGTTTCGACCTGAAGGGCGCGTTGTATGATCCGCTGCCCGGCGTCGCGGCGGTCACGCTGCGCGCGGCGCATGTCCGCTCACGCGACCGCGAACGCCTGCCCGACCGCGACTGGAGCCGGTTCGACGGCAATGGCGAAGAGGCACGCATCGAGATCGCGCATCGCCCGCTCGGGCCGCTCAGCGGATCGATCGGCGGGCAGATCGCCGATCGCAGCCTGCGTACCGCCGAGACGACGTCCTATCTGCCCAGCGTCGCCACGGCCGAACGATCGGCGTTCCTCGCCGAACGGCTGACGCTGTCGCCGCTGACGCTGAGCGGTGGCATTCGCTATGACCGGATACGCTACGACCTCGACGAAGCCAGCGTGCGCGCCGGGCGGGGGCAGGGGGCGGCCTATGCCCGCGATGCCGGTTTCCACCTGCTGAGCGGCGACGCCGGCGCGCGGCTGTCGCTGTTCAAGATACTATCTCTGCACGGGCGCTGGTCGCACGCCGAACGCGCGCCGGGGATCAACGAGCTCTATGCCAACGGCAACCATTTCTCGATCCTGACCGAGGAACAGGGCGACGGACGGTTGCGCAAGGAACGGGCGGAAACGATCGAGGCCGGCGGCGGGATCGACACGACATGGCTGTCGGCGGCGGTGTCCGCCTATCGCACGCGGTTCGTGGACTATCTCTATCTCGGCAATACCGGCATCTCGCGGACGCTGCCGGTGCGCGAATGGCGACAGGGCGATACCCGCTTCCGCGGAACCGAGGGGGAGGCGACGCTGCGCGCGGCGACCGGCATCGGCCGGTTCGCGCTGCACGGCTTCGGCGATTATGTGCAGGTCCGCCCGGTATTCACCCTGCCCGACGGCTATAGTCCGTTCGCGAGCGGTGCGACCGCCGCGTTCGATCGCCAGTATTTCCGCCAGCGGCTCGACGGCGACCATCTGCCGCGCACGCCGATGTCACGCTATGGCGGCGATCTGGGTTGGGAGGGAGCGGCACTGCGCGCCTCGCTCGGCGCGGTCCGCTACCTGCGGCAGACCGATGTCGGCAAGGGCGAGCCGGTGTCGGACGGATTCACGCTGGTCGACGCGCACGTCGCCTATCGGTTCGGCACGGGCGCGCGCTACGAGGCGTTCGCCGATGTCGCCAACCTGACGAACGCGGAAGCGCGGTTGCACAATTCGTTCCTGCGACTGCGCGCGCCGCTACCCGGACGTGCGGTGGCGCTGGGGGTGCGCGCGGCGTTCTGACCCGTTGCCCCCGGCTTGCGTCTCGCATGCGGCCGGGGGAATAGGTCACTCATCCCGATGGCCTATCGCCTGGTGGCCTATCGGATGTGCTCGACCTTCAGGTTCTTGACCTTCACCTTTTTCCACTCGCGATCGGCGGTGAGGGCAGGGACACCAAGCTGCACCGCCAGCGCGAGGCAGGAACGGTCGCCAAGGCCGCGGCCATATTGGCGCGTCTGGGAATGCAAGGCAGCGGCGGCGTAGGCTGCCTCGACATCATGGGCACGAACATCGAGGCGAAGCTCGTCGAGCAATTCGCGGGTGGTGGTTTCGTCGAGACCGCTGAGCAGCAGTTCCTTGATGACCTCCTGCAAGTTGACCGCAGAAATCGCGGCACGCCCGACATGGGGTGCGACCATGTCTGCGCCGGGTTCATCCCGTACGAGCGCAAGCACCGCAGATGCGTCGAGGACGACAGACGTCATTGTACATCTCGGTCCATTGCATCGGATGCGCCCTCGCCAAGATCGGCAGCAGCTTCGGCCTTCCGGTCGATCAGGAAATCATCGGTCGTCCGCGTCTGCTTGGCATGTTCGCGATACAGCGCCTGGGCACGGGACACGCCATGCCCGATCGGGGACAGGCGGACCTGATCGTCCTCAACCGTGAGGATGACCTTAGCATCACCATGCAGACCCATCGCCTTTCGTACCGATGCCGGCAGGATCATGCGACCATTTCCGGCCACTTTTACATCCATGCTCCGTGTTGCCATTGCCAACATATCCTATCTTTAACTGTGTTGGCCATATGTCACATTATAAAAAGTGGCACAAGGTTAGCTAGAGCCATACCGGCACAACATGACATATCGAACCCCTTTGTCTGAGCATACCCAGATAGGGCATTACCTCATGCAAATAGCGATAACGTGTGCTTATCGCGTTTCGGTGGAGCATCGTTTCCAGTAGCGCACTATAGTTATAACCAGTATTCGTCGCGTCTAGTGTAGCGAGACGAGGAAGCAGCTATGGGCGTCTTGAAGGGACGGGTTATCGCAGGTGGCCGCATCGCGCTGCCCGCCGATGTCCGCAAGCACCTGGGGCTGGCTGAAGGCGATACCGTCTATTTTTCAGTGGAGGGCGACGAGCTGCGCGTCCGATCGGCAAAGTCCGCACTGCGCCGCATACAGGAGCAATTGCGCCGCTACCGTCCGGAACAGGGCAACCTGTCGGACGAACTGATCGCGGATCGCCGTGCCGAGGCTGCCGGTGAATAAGCTGCGTTACGTCCTGGACTCGTCCGCCCTGTTGTGTGTGATGTTCGAAGAAGAGGGTGCCGAGCATGTCGCGGCGCGACTGCCCGGTGCGATGATCAGCGCCAGCAACTACGCAGAGGTGGTCGCCAAGCTGGTCGACCGCGGCATGCCGCCCGCCGATATTGTCACGATTATGGCCGATCTCGACATCGAGGTGGTCCCGGTCGATCGGCAGCAAGCGGAGCTTGCAGGGCTGATGCGGGCAACGACGGCAGGACTTGGTCTGTCGTTGGGCGATCGTGCCTGCCTGGCATTGGCGCAGATTCGCCGGACCACGGCACTGACAACGGATCGCGTCTGGTCGAACCTTGAAATCGACGTCACGGTCGAGCAGGCGCGATGAGTGGGAGTGCGTTGCAGGCACGGTCCCAGCACGAGAAGGCGCTCGTACCCTGTCTTCTGGAAGAAGAAGTCGCACGCGCGCGGATGTATGTGGAAGCCGCGCGCTCGAGCGCGACAAGACGTGCCTATGCTGCTGACTGGAAAACCTTCGCCCTTTGGTGCGCGGCGCGTGGCCTGTCCGCTTTACCGGCTTCTCCCGCGTCGGTCGCCGTCTTCATCTCCAGCATGAAAGATGGTGACCCTGCTGCATCCCCGCCGCGTCTGCCCAAGAAGATTTCCACGCTCTCGCGCTATCTGGCGGCGATCAACGACCGCCATCGCGAGGCAGGCTATCTCACGCCCGGCGACCAGGACGGCGGTTACCAGTTGCGCAGGACCTTCGCCGGTATCCGTAACACCCACGGGGCCCGCCCCCGGCAGAAGGCGGCGGCGGATGGCGATCAGCTTGGTCGAATGCTCGCCGGCATTGCAGGTGACGACGTCCGCAGTGTCCGCGATCGCGCGTTGCTGGCGATCGGGATGGCGGCGGCCCTGCGGCGGTCAGAACTCGTCGCCTTGACCTTTACCGATGTACAGATCGTGCCAGAAGGCTTGCGCCTCTTTATCGCCCGGTCGAAAACGGATCAGGCAGGCCTTGGCGTTTGGATTGCCGTCCCCGAGGGCAAACGAATACGGCCAAAGGCGCTGTTACTGGAATGGTTACGGGTCGGCCGCGTCACCGACGGGCCGCTGTTCCGCAAGCTGGCACAGATCCGTGTTGCCGACCGGGACCCGGCCTCGCAGGAAAGGGTGAGAACCGCCGATGGCAAGCCCGCGTGGTGCCGGGTGGAGGATCGCGTGCAGCCGGCGGCGATGAGCCCGCAAGGCGTGGCCCTCGTCGTCAAGGCGCGCGCGCATGCCGCCGGTCTCGATCCGGCGTTGTTTTCCGGTCATTCGCTGCGCTCCGGGTTTCTTACCGAGGCGGCACGGCAGCCCGGTGCCAATGTCTTCAAGATGCGCGAGGTCAGCCGGCACAAGTCGCTCGACATCCTCAGCGCCTATGTCCGTAACCACGATGCGTTCCGGGATCATGCCGGTCAACAATTCCTGTAACCGTACTTCTCGGCAAACTCTGGCACTGCGACGGCATGATGAGATCGGCACTGTTGGCCAGGCTACTTGAACTTGCTTCGAATTCATCTGACCCGACATCGTGTCACAGGGTAGCTTAAGTATATCTGACGGAGCCAATGAACTATGCCGGCCAGCAGATGAACACGATTGTCCAAGCCGCGCGGGTGTATTTACGTATGAGTACCGGCGAGCAAGATTTGGCCCGGCAGGACGCGATCATTGCTGGCGCGTGGGCAGCCGGCTTCTATGTCGCGGCGGTGTACCGTGAGAAGGCGTCGGGCGCACGACCGGATCGGCCCGGACTGCTGTTCGAGCAAGCGCATGCGGGTATCGTGAGGGTATCAAGGCGCACGCAGCAATTTTAGATTGGCGGATTTGTGCGGGGTCGGAGACGAGGCGGCGGACAGGGTGTCCGCTCTTTCGTATTGCAGCAGGCAAACGTGCCCTCGCGGATTGCGGTATGGGCGAATGTTTCCTTTTGCAACGGCCGGTCGCGGGGGCGTCCCGCGCGGACGCAATAGTGGTATGCCGTACAGTGCCGCAAATCGCGCTTTCGCCAACGCACGCCCGATTAGGTACAACCGGAAATCTGCGGTATAGCTACAACACCTCCGCACACTGCCACGGCGCAGCGGAGGCAGAGAGACGCAAGTGCTCCCGCTCTGTGGGAGAATTGCTATGAGCACACGTGCGTACCATCATCGTCGCGCTCTAATCGAACAGACGATGGCAGATCTCGCGAACAGTGCCGTTGCTCGCATTTGTCACGACAAGCTGGCCGTTTTGCACCGCTTGTTGGAGGCGGCCGGTGCCGTCGAAGCAGAGAGCGCGGCGCCGTTCCCGGCGGCGATCGCGTCATGATGGCACCCATGCAGGCACCGCCTTCGGGTCGGGTCGCATTCATTGGCGCAGGGCACGTCGGCGCAACCGCTGCGTATGCGATGATGTTGAGAGCGCTGTTTCGCGAGATCGTGCTGGTCGACAGCAACGCGGCTCTTGCAGCAGCCGAGGCTGCCGACCTCACCGATGCGAACGCGCTTGCCAGGCCTGCACGGATTTGGGCCGGTTCCTACGAGGATGCCGCGACAGCGGATATCGCGGTGGTTACAGCCGGAGCGGCCTCACACGGGAGTGAGACACGGCTGTCGCTCGCCTCGCGCAGCGCGGTTATCGTCGAGGATTGCGTAAAACATCTGGCGGACGCTGGTTTTGCCGGTGTGTTGGTAATCGCGTCTAATCCGGTTGACCTGATGACGATGATTGCCATCCGCTACGCCGGGCTGCCCCGACACAGGGTCATTGGTACAGGTACTCTGCTCGACACCAGTCGGCTCAAGCAGAGCCTGTCCGCAGCGCTCGACCTCTCAGCCGGAGCGATCGACGGTTACGTGCTGGGGGAGCACGGCGACAGCGAAGTGGCGGCGTTCTCGACGGTTCGGATTGGTGGGCAGCCACTAGGTGATTTCATCGATACCGGTAGCCCGCTCGATCTGCCGGCGTTGGGCGAGCATGTCCGCGACGCCGGTTATCGCATCGTCACTGGCAAAGGCTTCACATCCTTCGGCGTTGCCACCGCCATCGTTCGCATTTGCGAGGCAGTGGTCCGGGACGAACGGTCGGTGTTGCCTGTTACCGCATGGATCGAGCATGGATATGGCATGCGCGACATATGCCTGAGCCTGCCGTGCATCGTCGGCGCTGGTGGCACCGAACGTGTACTATTCCCGGCGCTCGATGCTGACGAGGAAGCCGCGTTACGCGCGTCTGCTGCGAAACTGACCGAGGCCTTTGCCACGCTGGATAGCGACAAGGGGCATCAAGGCTCTGGCATCCGCTGATCCACGAGGGCGAACGAAGGGTATTCATCGCGCTACGACGGGTATCAGCGTTGTATGAAGCAGCTAGAATTAGCCGTCGCGGCGGACGGCGTGTCCGCCGTCTTGCACCGCGTGATGAACGCTTCCTGGAACGGTTATCGAAAAGGGCGGGGCATGCCAACGACAAAGCAGACTTTTGCCAACAGGACCGAAGGTCCAATCTACGTGTCGGTGGAGCCTTGGCCCGAGTGCTTCGAACTCGAACCTGGTGAAAAAATGACACTTAGCTGGAACATGCCTACGGATGGCGATGCTATGCTGGTTGAATTCATCAACAGTCGGGAACTCGTGGTTTGGCCGAACGGTGAGATTGACGACATTCAATATCTTATGAACGGTGAACCTGCTCCAGATAGAAGCTGGACCTTAAAACATCGTTGACGAACACCAAGACTGACCTGCAACTGCTGGTATCCCCTGGGTATCATCGTGGATCGTCTCCGCCAGAACGGCGCACTTCTGGGATCTTGCAAGTACAACGACAGAGCATACCCGTATCGGACGTTTGCGATCGGACGTATTCGCCGTTCGATCAGGGTCGTTCGCAGGGATATTGAGCATATGGCCTGCTGAGTCTGGAAGCTGCTGGAACAGATTGGGGCTCCGATGGCGTTTTTCGGCTATGCGCGCGTGTCCACGACCGATCGGGATCTCGGCATTCAAGAAGCGGCGCTTCGTGCTGCCGGATGTCAGACGATCCGGTCGGAGAAGAAGTCGGGCACGGAGCGCGGCACCCGCACCGAGTTGCAGATCCTGCTTGATTCCTGCGCGAAGGCGACACGCTGGTCGTTACCCGCATCGACCGGTTGGCGCGCTCGATGAAGGATCTGCAGGACATCGTTCATGAGCTGAAGGGCAGGGGGGTCGCGCTGAAAGCGACCGATCGACACCGCCACGGCAGCGGGCAAGGCGTTCCTCGACATGCTCGGTGTTTTCGCCGAGTTCGAGACGAACCTGCGACGAGAACGGCAGGCCGAAGGGATCGCCGCTGCCAAGGCGCGCGGCGTCTACAAGGGCGGCAAGCCGCAGATCGATCCGGAGGCCGTCAGGAAGCTGGCCGCCGATGGCATACGACCCGCGCATATCGCGCGGTACCGTTTATCCGTTCCTGCCAACGTCGGTAGCGAGCCCGAACGAGCCCTTGTCATCGCAGGCCAACCGTCCGCATGGTGCCGTGACCGATGCCGATCCGTCCTGAGCATCTTTTGCTCTACCCGATCGACTGGCGACATATCTCCCACTTCGTCCGGTTCGTCCGCGCCAAGGGCTGCTGCGAGCATTGTGGCCGGCGCCACTTCCAATGCGTATTCCACATGGGGGACGGGCAATGATGGGATAGGGAGCATCAGTGCTGGCGCAACGGGCGGGGCGGCGGGTTCGCCGTCCATGCGGCGAGGCGCCCGGCACGGACGGTGGTCGCCCAACCGATCTGCCGCTCGCTGCCGGTCAGCGTTGGCAGGTCTAGATGCGCGATCTCCACGCCGTCGCGCACCGCCGCCTTTGCCTGTTCTGCCTGCTTGTCGGCGATGAAACAGGCAGAGCAGGCTCGCCGCCACCCACGGCACCGGGCTGTACGGCATCGCGAACGGACACAGGCTGCAGTGTATCGCACCGAGATCGACTTCGCCGGTGACGAGGTCACGATCCGCGACGCCTGGCTTGGCTATCGGGGTAGGACCGGTCTTGGCGAACTCAGCGTGGTTGGCGGCAACAAGCTCAACGACCGGTCGCTCGACGGTGCAACCTCGCTCACCTCGATCCCCTTTGCCGAACGGGACACGGTCGCCAACCTCATCGCGCCGCAAGGCGGCAGCTACGGTGTCGGTGTCTTCGCCGCGCTCGGATCGCGGCTTCCTGCATCTGGGCGGTTGGGGATTTCACTAGCGGATCAACCGCGATGTCGACGTACTGGTCGAAGGCTCCAACTTCAACCGCAACATCGCCATCCTGTCCGGCATCCTTCGCGATCCGCGTTCGATCGATGCCTTCGGTGTCGAGGCAGCAAGGGTGTGTGGCACCGCCCCGACGTGCTGTCGCCCGTCACCGCCGGCAGGTCCGGCGCGTTCGAACTGTTGTTGCGCTACGACGGCGAGGATCGGACCGATGCCCCATTCGGCGGCCGGGGCACCTTTGCGACGCTCGGGGCCAACTGGTATCTGATCGACCGGGCGGGTTTCAAACTGAACGTGGTACGCTACAGCGCCGTGTCGTGCGGTGAGATCGTTTTTGACAAAACTGGCGCGTTATCGGGCAGGGAACGCCCGGGCCGTGGTCGCGAACGCCTCATGATCCCGGGAGATGCCGCCATGCCCGGCATCGGGGTAGACGATCCGCACCCGCGACCGACGTCCAGCGCTCTGGCGCGGTCATGCCGCGTCGGGCCGGACGGTGACGACGACCTTGCCCTTCGCGCGGCCGCTGTCGACATAGGCGACCGCGTCGTTCAGCGCATCGAAGGTGAAACCGCGATCGAGTACCGGGCGGATCGTGCCGGCGTCGATCAGCGCGCCCAGTTGCGCCAACTGGTCGCCATCGGCGTGCATGAACAGGAAGGAATAGTCGACGCTCGCACGCCTGGCCTTGCGGCCGATGCCGGCGCTGAGCAGGCGGAACAGGAAACCCAGGACCGGATTGAGGCCCTGTGCCTTGGCGAAGGCGGGATCGGGCGGGCCGGAGATCGAGATCAGCTTGCCGCCGGGCTTCAACACCTTGAGCGACTTTTCCAGCGTCTTGGCATCGAGGCTGTTGAGCACGACATCGTAGCCCGACAGCAGCTCGGAAAAATCCTGCGTCCGGTAGTCGATGACGACATCCGCGCCCAGGCTGCGGACGAGGTCGGCATTGGCGGCGCTGGCGGTCGTAGCCACCATCGCGCCGAGATGCTTGGCGAGCTGGATCGCGATCGTGCCGACCCCGCCCGTACCGGCGTGGATCAGCACCTTCTGGCCAGCCTTCAGCCCTGCGGTCTCGACCAGCACCTGCCATGCGGTCAGCCCGACGAGCGGCACCGACGCCGCTTCCGCCATCGACAGGCTGGCCGGCTTGGGGGCGAGGTCCGCCTCCGCCACCGCGATCCGTTCGGCGAAGGTGCCGATATGGCCGTCGCGCGGCCGGGCATAGACCGCGTCGCCGATCTTGAACCGGTGCGCGCCCGGTCCGGTCGCGACGACGATGCCGGCAAGGTCGTGGCCGAGGATGAAGGGCGGCTTGTAGGGCAGGATCGGCTTGAACGCGCCGTCGCGGATCTTGTCGTCGAGCTGGTTGATCGCGGTCGCGTGGATCTCGACCAGCGCCTCGCCCGCTGCCGGTACGGGATCGGGCAGGTTGGTCAGCGTCAGCCGCTGCCCCTTGCCATAGCGTTCGAGCTGATAGGCCTTCATGCCACCTGCTCCGGTTCGTTCGCCAAGGCCGGATAATCGGTATAGCCCTTCGCGCCGCCGCCATACAGCGTCTGCGGATCGATCTGGGCCAGCGGCGCCTCGGGCTGCATCCGCTCGACCAGATCAGGATTGGCGATGAAGGGGCGGCCGAACGCGATCAGGTCGGCCTTGCCATCGGCCAGATGCGCCTCGGCCAGTGCCCGGTCGAAGCCGTTGTTGGCGATGTAGGTGCCGCGGAACCGGGTGCGCAGCGCGGCATAGTCGAACGGCACCGAGTCGCGCGGGCCACCGGTCGCGCCCTCGACGACATGGATATAGGCGATGCCGAGCGGGTCGAGCTGCCCGACGATATGGTCGAACAGCGGCTGCGGATCGCTGGTGTCGATGCCGTTCGCCGGCGATACCGGCGACAGGCGGATGCCGGTACGATCGGCCCCGACCTCGGCTGCGACCGCCGCCGTCACCTCGATCATCAGCCGGGCGCGGTTGGCGATGCCGCCGCCATAGGCATCGGTGCGGTGGTTTGCGCCGTCCTTCGCGAACTGGTCGAGCAGATAGCCGTTGGCCCCATGGACCTCGACCCCGTCGAAGCCGGCCGCGATCGCATTGGCGGCCGCCCGGCGGAAGTCGTCGACGATGCCGGGGATTTCGGCGAGTTCGAGCGCGCGCGGTTCGGAGACGTCGACGAAGCCGCCGCCCACCACCGTCTTGGTTTCGGCGCGGATCGCCGAGGGCGCGACCGGTGCCGCGCCGTCTTCTTGCAGGTCGACATGGCTGACGCGCCCGACATGCCATAGCTGGAGGAAGATGTGGCCGCCTTTGGCATGGACCGCCTCCGTCACCTTGCGCCAGCCCGCGACCTGCGCGTCGGAATAGATGCCGGGCGTGTCCTGATAGCCCTGTCCCTGGCGCGACACCTGCGAAGCCTCGGTGATGATGAGGCCCGCCGACGCACGCTGGCCGTAATATTCCGCCATCAGCTCGGTCGGCACCATGTCGGGACCGGCCCGATTACGGGTCAGCGGCGCCATCACCAGACGGTTGGCGAGCGTGACGGCACCGAGACGATAGGACGAGAAGCAATCGGGATCGGACATGACGAAGGTCTTTCGGGAAAGGGGCGCGGGATCAGGCGGTGTAGCGCGGCGCGGGGTCGATCGCGCCGAAGCCCGGCAGCATCGCCTGCCGCGCGGTCTGGAAGGCGGTCCACAACTCGCCGTCGTGCAGCGGCGGGATCGTCACGTCTTCGCGCGCGTCGAAGCCGACCAGCGCGGCATCGACCAGCGCATTCACGTCCATCATCGGCCCCAGCGACGCCTCGTCGGCACCGGAGCGGCCCCAAATCTCGGTGCGGGTCGCCGCGGGCAGTACGGCCTGGACATAGACGCCCTTCGGTCCCAGCTCGATCGCCAGCCCCTGCGACAGGAACTGCACGAACGCCTTGGTCGCGCCATAGACGGTCATGCCATATTCCGGCGCCAGCCCCACGGCCGAACCGATGTTGATGATCGCGCCATCGCCGCGTGCCGCGAGCCGGCGTGCCACGGCGCTGGCGAGCCGGGCGACCGAGGTCGTGTTGAGCGCGATCAGACGATCGACCGCCTCGGTCGGCTGATCGACGAAGCTGCCACCCAGCGCGGCGCCGGCATTGTTGACGAGGATGCCGATGCGATCATCGTCGCGGAGCCGCGCTTCAACCGCCGCCAGTTGATCGAGGTCCGTCAGGTCGGCCGGCAGCACGTCGATGGCGACGCCGGTTTCGGCGGTCAGCGTCGACGCCAGCGCGTCGAGACGGGCGGCATCGCGCGCGACGAGGACCAGATCATGCCCGCGACGGGCGAACCGATCGGCATAGGTCGCGCCGATCCCGGAGGAAGCACCGGTGATGAGGACGGCAGGCTTAGTCATTGGATTGCCCTTTCGGATCGAGTCACTATATTGATGACAGTCGTCATGAATGACTAAATGTGATGGTCATCATGAAACGTCAACGGCGAGCGGAGATTATTTCGATGAAGGTCAGTCGCGAGCAGATGGTGGAGAACCGTCGCCGCATCCTGCAGGAAGCAAGCCGGCTGTTTCGCGACCGCGGCTTTGCCGCCGTGACCGTGGCCGATGTGATGAAGGCCGCCGGGCAGACGCATGGCGGCTTCTATGGCCACTTCGCTTCCAAGGACGAGCTGATCGCCGCGACCATCGCCGACACGCTGGCGGGCGAGGGCTCGGCGATGACCGACGTCGAAGCGTGGACCGATACCTATCTGTCGCCGCTGCACCGCGAGAACCCGGATCAGGGGTGCCCGATGGCCAGCCTCGCCGGATTGATGCGGCACCAGACGCCCGACGCCCGGGCCGCCATGGCGCGCGGGCTGGACGCGCATCTCGATCGCTTCGCGCAGGCACTGCCCGGCGATGACGACGCCGCACGGCGCCGTGCCGCGATCGGGCGGTGGGCGGCGATGGTCGGTGCCGTCGTCCTGGCCCGCGCGGTCGATGACGCCGCGCTGTCCGACGAACTGTTGCGCGAGACCCGCGCATGGATCGCCGGGACGCAGCCTCATGCACGCATCCCACAGAAGGAGGAAACCGACGCATGAACGTCCTGATCGACCATGCCGGACTGGACGGGCACGACCAGTTGGCGGCCCTGATGGCGGCCAATCGCCATCCCCCGATCGGCGAAACGCTGGAATTCGCGCTGATCGAGCTGGAACGCGGCCGCGTGGTGTTCGAGGGTTCGCCGTCGCGCAAGGTCTTCAATCCGATCGGATCGGTCCATGGCGGCTATGCCGCGACGCTGCTCGACAGCGCCTGCGGTTGCGCGGTGCATTCGAGCCTGCCCGCAGGACAGGGCTATACGACGCTCGAACTCAAGGTGTCGTATCACCGGGCGTTGACCGACACGAGCGGACCGGTGCGGGCGGAGGGAAAGGTCGTGTCGCTGGGCCGACGTGTCGGTTTTTCCGAAGCGCGGCTGGTCGACGCGCAGGGACGGTTATGTGCGTCGGCGACGTCCACCCTGTTGATCTTTCCCCTGTGAGCCAGCAGGGCCTGACAACGGACGGCGATGCCGGCCCGAACCACGATCAAGCCGCCGACAATCGCCACGGAGTCCGTCCATGAAACCGCTTCCTCTTGCTCTTGCGTTGATCCTTGGCCTGTCGGCGGCTTCGCTCCCTGCGCAGGAGACGCGCTGGCCGCTCGGCGAAGGCGTCAAGTCGCCCGACAAGGCGCTGTCCATGCCGACGAAGCTGGCACCGGTATCGCAGTCGCTGACCGCCCTGCTGGATGCCGGCGGTACGATCGTCAGCTCCTATGTCGCGCCGACCGGACCCGTCGTGACCCTGCGCCTGCGCAAGAGGTTCATGATCTGCCTGTTGCAGGGGACCAACCCCGCGACCGATCAGAACGTCGCGACATCGGAATGTTACGCGCTGAATTAAGAATGAGCAGTCGTGCCTTGGGTACGTGGTGGTCGAGACGGCCGTGTTACCGTGGTTCGGTGGGCACTTCAGCGATACAGGTCATGCCTGAACGGCAGCCAGTTCAAGTATTGATCGAAAAGGCTCGCACTCGTCGAACCAGAGCGCGCACAACAGTCCCAACCAGAATTCCTTACAAGACGGCCGGCCGGGGGGCGTGAGGCATTTTTGAATAGCCCCGAGCGGTTCTGACACTTCGATCTGGTGTCCTACCGTCAGATCCAAGCCACCGCAGCCGCAGGTATAATGAACGGGTTCACGATCTTGCGGTTTTCGAACCGATCAAAACCGGAATGGACCATGACCAGCCCGCGTCGGCCAACGGGTCGCTGATCCAGTCGGCGACCTTCCCCGCCTCACCGCTGGCGTACCAGTCGAGATAGTCGCCATCCTCCCGCACCCGGGCGACGACATCACCGGCACCGCGATGCGAGTAGCATACCGTTTCGCCCTGCTGGTTGCGCCAGTCGACACCGGCAAGCGCACACCACAAATCGACCCCGAAGGCACCGTCATCCCGGACCCGTTCGCCGAACAACCGGTCGAGGACGGCGTCGAACGCTGTCAATCGGCGTCCAAAAAGGACCCCCCCTTGTCGAGCAGCATGAAGGGGTATGACGGGCACACCGTCCGCGCTGGTTGCGGCGTAGGGCGGGCGTAGCCCGACCAGAGGCGCTACCAGCGCAAAGCGTCCTATGCCGGGTGTCCTAGGTGTCAGCTGCGGTGCTTGAAGCGCCAGCTGTCGTCGCCCGTTTCGACGATGTCGCAATGGTGGGTAATGCGGTCGAGCAGCGCGGTGGTCATCTTGGGGTCGCCGAAGACGGTCGGCCACTCGCCAAAGGCGAGGTTCGTCGTGACGATGACCGAGGTCTGCTCGTAGAGCTTGCTGACGAGGTGGAAGAGCAGCGTAAGCGTGGCCGGCAGGCCGCCTTGCGGTAGCATTGGCATCCGGGATGCTTGTCGCCTTTGACGAGGGCGCGGACGGTGCGGGAAGTTTTCGGTTTGACGACTGGTCATACGAGCACTCGTATGACTGGTCGCATGGATGTCGTTGGCCGGGTGTCGGGCCGGCGCCGATGGTCGGATGCGGAGAAGCTGGAGATTCTGGCCGAGGCGTTCCGGCCGGGGGTGCGGGTTTGCGATGTCATCGCGCGTCGCGAGGTATCGAGCAGCCTGATCTACACGTGGCGCAAGCAGTTGCGCGAAGGCCAGCTCGCCGGGGTGATGCCGTCGCTGCCGGTGTTTGCCGAGGTGCGGGTCGCTGAACCGGTTGCGCCGGCGCCGCAGCCGGCGCCATGCCCATCATCGGGGCTTATCCAGATCGACCTGCCGGACGGGGTGCGGGTGAGCGTCGATGCCCATGTGGATGCGGGTGCGCTGGCACGGGTGTTGTCGGTGCTGCGGTGACCCCGGTGGCGTTGCCGACGCGGGTGTTCCTGGCGTGCGGCATGACCGACATGCGCAAGGGGTTCGATGGGCTGGCGGTGCTGGTGCAGCAGGTACTGCGCGAGGACCCGCATTCGGGGGCACTGTTCGCGTTCCGTGGCAAGCGCGGCCACCTCGTCAAGCTGCTGTGGTTCGACGGGCAAGGCCTGTGCCTGTTTTCCAAGCGTCTGGACCGGGGTCGTTTCATCTGGCCGGTGACCGCGACCGGCACGGTGACGCTGACGCCGGCCCAATTGTCGATGCTGCTGGAGGGTATCGACTGGCGGCGGCCAGAGCGGACGTTCACGCCGACACTGGCGGGGTAGGAACGGCGGTTTCACGTCGCTTTTGCTCGTCTGTCGGCAGACGATCTGCTATGGAATCCGGGTGTCGGAAGCGTCCGTTGCCCCTGCTGATGCCACCGCGCGGATCGCCGCGCTGGAGGCGTCGCTCGCCCGGGCCAATGCCGCCCTTGCCGCCCGCGATCTGCTCATCGATACGCTGCGCGGGCAGATCGCGCGGTTGCGGCGGATGCAGTTCGGCGCGTCGTCCGAGAAGCTGGGTCGTGAGATCGAGCAGCTCGAACTGGCGCTGGAAGAGCTGGAGACGGAGCGCGATGCGCCTGTAGCCGAGGCTGCCACCGGTGTAGCGGCGCGACCATCTCCCGTCCGCAGCCTGCCGGACCATCTGCCGCGCAAGGAGGTCGTCCACGAGCCGGCCTCGGGTGCCTGCACCTGCCCCGACTGCGGAGGTGCCCTGCGCCAGTTGGGCTTGGACGCACACGAGATGCTCGACATCGTGCCAGTGCGCTGGCGGGTCGTGCGCAACGTTCGGCCCAAATACAGTTGCCGGGTGTGCGAGAAGATCGTTCAGGCGCCCGCACCGGTCAGCGCCATTGCGCGCTGCAAAGCCACCTTCGCCACGCTGGCGCACGTCGTGGTGTCCAAGTTCGACCACCATCTGCCGCTGTACCGCCAGGCCGGGATGATGGCCGCGCAAGGGCTCGACATAGACCGCTCGACGCTGGCGAGCTGGACCGGACAGGCTGCAGCACTTCTCGACCCCATCGTCAGCCGCATCCGCGACGAAGTCCTCAAGGCCGACAAGATCCATGCCGACGACACACCGGTGCCGGTGCTCGACCCCGGTCGCGGCAAAACCGCTACCGGGCGGCTGTGGGTTTACGCCGTCGACGACCGGGCATCCGGCGGCACGGCGCCGCGCGCGACCTGGTATCGCTTCACGCCGGATCGCACCGCCGCGCACCCGCTGGCCCATCTCGCCGGCTTTCGCGGTTTCCTTCAGGCCGACGCCTATGCCGGCTATGACGGGCTCTACCGGGGCGGTGTTACTGAGGTCGCATGCTGGGCGCACTTCCGGCGCAAGGTCTTCGACCTGCACGAGCGTGTCCCGACGCCGCTGACCACCGACATACTCGAGCGCATCGGCGCGCTTTATGCGGTCGAGGCCGAGGTGCGGGGTCGGCCACCCGATGAACGCCATCGCGCCCGACAGGAACGAAGCCGGTCAATGGTCGAGGCCTTGCGCGGAGTGCTCGACACTGCGCTGCGCCACCTGTCGCCCAGGTCGGATATGGCCAAAGCCATCGCCTACGGCACGAAGCGCTGGCCCGCCCTGTCGCGCCTCCTGGGTGACGGGCGTCTGGAGATCGACAACAACATCGCAGAGCGCGCACTGCGCGGCATCGCCATCGGGCGCCGCAACTGGCTGTTCGCCGGCTCACGCGCCGGTGGCGAGCGCGCCGCGGCCATCTACACCGTCATCCAGACCTGCAAGGCAAACGGCATCGACCCGCAGGCCTACATCACCGACGTCATCGGCAAGGTCGCCGACGACTGGCCCGCCAGTCGCTGGGGTGAGTTGATGCCGTGGAACTGGATGCCCCCGGCAGATCAGCCGACCGCGCAAGCCGCATAATCTGCGGCCTCCACGCCGCGCTTACGC
>NZ_CAKLBB010000012.1:0-125916 GCF_920939515.1 Sphingomonas sp. Leaf4
CCCGCAGGTCCATCGATAACGGCTTGCCCATCTGACCGGCCTCCTGTCGCCGGTGACAGGCTTGAATCAGACTTCAGTCCCCTTGGGAATCCCTCAACGATTCACGCCGTTCGGATTATGCTCTAGCCACACCGATTGCGTCGGCTGGCCCAGGGCGGAAGGATGACGGAGACCGAGGATCGGCGCATAGGCATCGTTGTAGAGGAAGGTTCGCTCCGGCCCCCACATCACGCACATGGCATGACCGGCGCCGAGCATCATGTCGACAATTGTGCGCAGGCTTCCCGACCATGCTTCTCGAGCCCCGAGCGGTGTCGTCGCCCAATCATGATTCCTGATCATCTCGATCAGCCGCGGGGCGACAACAGTCTCGCCAACGTCTCTGCTCATCCTCGTCATGCCCGTGCCGTCGTGTACCCCTTCTTACGGCTTTTGGCGCACGCGCGCGGTTCCGACAAGCTACGCGGCCGGGCGCGACCTTCCCCCTTCATGCGTGCGACGTCGCGTCGACGAACGTCGCATTCTGCAGATCACTGCCCGAATGCGGCCGGGCCGCTCTCCACCAAACCCGGACGTTCATGCGGCGGAGGTGCCCTCCGCCTTGGGCAAGCATTTCTGCGGCTCCGCTTGTTGAGGATACCCGCGGCTAAACAGTGGATACCCTCCGCCGCGCCCCGCCCTTAGTAGGCATTAGCGCGCCATTCATACCCTCAGAGCGACGGCATGGTACCCGTTTAAATGGGGTACCGAATTTTTGGTTGGCGTTCGGATTTGTTCGGCAATTTGGTAAACCTAGCTCGTTTGCGAACGCCAAAAAAATGCTCGACAATATCACAACACAACGATATTGTTGTGTTGTGATACCAGCGCTGATCAATGTCGCAGCGAATGCACCATGGGCGGTTCTCCCGCCCGGTATCCATGATGCAACCTTGTCGGAGGTGGAGTCGGCTTTTGCCACGACCCCGCACCGCCAATGGCTGTTTGAGGGTTTCCAGCGTGTCGCCGATGCATTGCAAGTGGCAGGCTGCACCGTCGTCTATCTTGACGGCAGTTTCACCACTGGCAAGCCGCACCCCGAAGACTATGATGGCTGCTGGGACCATACGGGCATTGACTTCACAAAACTTGACCCCGTCCTATTAGATTTCAGTAATAAGCGCGCCGCTCAGAAGCGGAAATTCCTGGGCGAAATGTTTCCAGCACTATCCCTCAACGGACCGGGTGGTACGTTTCTCGATTTTTTTCAGATCGAAAAATTCTCTGCCCAACCCAAGGGAATCATTCGAATTCTCCTCGCGCCGAAAGGCCCGATCCTATGATTACCAATGACAAACAGTATAAATCAGCGCGACTTCAAATCGTCCGGTTTGAAGAAGCACTGACGGCGCTCGACAGTGCGCCGGCAACGCTCCCTCAGGCTCTCGTACAAGCGCAGCGTGATGCGCTCGTGAGCCAGATCGAGGAGTTGCGCGAAGATGCAGACCTGTACGATCGTCTGCGAGCTGGACAGGTGACAGAGTTCGCGGCGGAAAATCTTGCCGAACTTCCAGATATACTAATTCAAGCTCGGATCGCTCGTGGGTTGAGCCAGCGTGAGTTGGCAGACTACCTTGGTCTTAAAGAGCAGCAGGTTCAGCGGTACGAAGCTGAGCGCTACCGTTCGGCGTCGCTTGATCGACTCATCGAGGTTTCCGATGCTCTTGGTGTCCAGGTCGCCAAGCGCGCAGAACTCGTGGGCGATGCAACATTGCGCTCAGTTGACCCCAATACATGGCAGGCCTTTCCTTTGGCCGAAATGTACAAGCGCGGCTGGTTCGAAGATTTTGAGGGCTCTCTTGCTGACGCACGCAAGGCAGCGTCGGAGATCATTCCTGCTTTTCTACGAGGTGGACAGGCTCGCAATGCGGCACCTGCCCTGCATCGCAAATCTGTGCGCGCGAGTGGGCAAGTGCACGAAGCGGCGATCACCGCGTGGGAAGCTCGAGTGCGACGCTTAGCCGAGCGAGATGCCCCAACTTCACCGTTCTCGCCCGATCGGATTGACGACGCATGGCTAGCAGATCTGTTAGCTCTCACTCTTCAGTCCGACGGTCCGGCTCGGGCGATTGAGCATCTGCGTAAGATTGGCATTGCGCTTGTCGCGGAAAAACACCTTCCAAGTACCCTACTCGACGGCGCGGCACTCGCGACGCTCGAAGACTATACGATCGTCGCAATGACGCTGCGGCACGACCGGCTCGACAACTTCTGGTTCACGCTGTTTCACGAAATTGGCCATCTCAAGTTTCATATTGGCCAGGGCTTTGCGTCCATCTTCGACGATACCGATGCGCCAGCTGGATCTGACATCGAGACTCAAGCCGACTTGTTCGCGCAGGAAATGCTGCTTCCTTCTGCAAAATGGGCCCTCGGTATTTCTCGTTTCACACGCAATGAGCAGGCAGTCCGTACCGACGCCAAGCGCTTCGGCGTTGGGGCGGCGATCATTGCCGGCCGAGTGCGCCGGGAGGCGCATGATTATACCTTGCTTCGCAACCTTGTCGGCAACGGCGAAGTGCGGCGCCAATTCGGGTGGCAAAGGAGAGATTAGCGTGCAGCTTCCCAAACCCTATGTACCACTGCTGCGCTGGCGGCAGGGCGAATATGAAGCGTTGTTCCGACTGGCTCCCCCTCAAAAGGACGCAATCTTACCTTTAATCGAAATTCTTAAACCAGATTATGATTTTGAATTGCGCAAACCAAAACGTGATCTAGACGAACACCTGAAACTTTTTGGCAAACGGCTTGGTGCCAAGTGGAAAAGTAGACCGGCGCTCGTCGACACAGGTCGGCTAGACTCGGCTCAACTGATGGCCGACGGTCGCCATCCACTTACTTTTATATTCGATCAGGCGCGTGCCGCGGGCGCTCCACTTATTCCTGTCACTGGCCTTGGCCGGGACACAGCCTATCAAGCAGCCGTAAGCACGATCGGCATGAAAGACGGTCGCGGCGCAGCACTGCGCTGCTCACTTGCCGATGCACTTGACCCCGATTTTGACAAGCATATCCAAACACTGCTGGAAAATATTAAAATCCATTGGACTATGCTGGACATAATCATCGACTTGGAAACACCCGCTTTCGATCCAATGCCACAACTGATCAACATCATAGTTGCGGCGCTGACCGGCGCGACAATTTTCAATTTTTGCCGTAGCGTAACGCTACTTTCGACTAGCTTTCCTGACACACTTTCTAACATGGCGAACCCTATTCAGCGGTTCGTCCGTCACGAATGGGTTTTGTTCAAGGGCGTCATCGCGGCGTTGCCATCAGGGGCCCGACGGCCAATTTTTGGCGATTATGGGATTGCTGCGATCAGTTTTGCCGAAGGCGACATGCGCTTCATGCGAGGCTCGCCAAACGTACGGTACACGACCGACGATGCATGGATTATCGCTCGTGCAAAGGGTGCAAAGCGTGGGAGCAACCTACCCTATCCAGCACTATGTGGGCTCGTGACCAGCTCCGGGTCTTATTTAGGCGCTCATTTTTCCGCTGGCAGCGCATATATCGCTGACTGTCAGACGGGTGCGGCTACTCGGGGTAATCCTACGACTTGGAAATGGGTCGCAACGAACCACCACATCACGAAAGTTCTGGACGATCTCTCCAGGCTTCCCTGACCTTCAAAGCATGTCGCACCCGTTCGGCCAGTACGCGTTTCGGCAACAATTCGACCAGCCTCAGATAGAGATCCTCGCGAGGCTGCCGTAGACTTTTTTCAGCGGCTCCGAGCGTACGCAAAATGGCCACAGCCTCAGGACGCCACAACAACCGGGCAAGGGTCAACGGGTCAACAGAACGATTGGCATGTTCGCGCCGGACAACACGAAACGCGAAACTACCGCTCGGCCGCCGCTCGGCTGACATCACACCCCACCATTCGGGAAGCAAAGGCATTGCTCGTGCGATATGCCGAGGGGAGGCTATGAGCGTCGCGCGATCGACGATGGTACCGTATGAGGCAACTTGCCTCGGTAAGCGGTCTAGCACATCGGCGTCTGCCTTGATCTCAAGTCCGCGGATGTGCCCGTTGATTACTGCGATATCGACGCGGCACGCGCCGTGATCGATGCCTAATTCGTCGAGGACGATCGTATCTGGACAACCACGCGCACGCCGAAGCAGCGTGGCATACGCTGCTGCTCGAATCTCGCAATCCCTAACCCGACCCGACATGCGCGGAGCGATAGACCCCGCCAACGCCTTTCGGCAAATGCTTTGCCGTGAAAAATCGATGAGATGCGTCGATCGCTTTAAATCGTACGAACATCGCGGCAGAGGCTCCCTCCGCCATGATCCTGGCCGCACGCGGCGGAGGCGCCCTCCGCCGCCATGGGGTTTTGCCGAGCCGGAGCCGCCCTCCGCCGCCAATCCGAACGACAGCGTCTGGCAAAGAGCGTTCGCTGCGGCAGGATACCCGTGCCGTACCCGCCCCCCGCGATCGCCGGCTAGCACCGGGTCACGCGCTCACGGCACGACCAATTCGGGCGGCACCGATTGGCGCAGATCGGCCGCGCTGACCGACCAAGCGCGCGAAAGCGCGTCCAGCTCAGCCAAGGAAACCCGATCGCCGCCGCTGATCGTCAACAGCCGGTTGCGAGGAATGCCGGTGCGGCGCGACAGCGTGTCGAGCGGCGTGGTCTTCTGCATGACCCACGCATCGAACCACCTCGTGCCGCGGACGATGGATTTTGCGACCGGATGATCGGCTGTCCAGGTGTCGAGGTAGACGGGCAGCGGCAGTTCACCTTTCCGACGGGTCACAGCAGCGGCCCGAGCGCGAGCTGCTCGCCCGGCGCCGCGAGGACGGAGCGAACCTGCTGCGCGGCATCGATCGCCTGGCGGTATTCGACCGTCCGATATCGCTCGGCTTCCTCGAACCCCAGCCGTGCCCAATCGTCCGATGGATAACAGGCCTCATACACGGCGCGCGCGGCGGCGCGCAGTTGCAGGTCGTGCTGCATTGCTGTTCCCTTCTGCTACCGACTCGCCGCCAAAACGACACTGCAAAGGTAGAACATATAGGGAACGATTCGCAACCCTCCCCTCGGGTCTGGCGGCAGATGCTCGGCGTGCCTATCCCCGCATCATGTGCAATCGTGCGAGATACGCCGGCGAGCCGGCCGACCTGTTCGGATCAGCGAAAAAGCTGTTTCCCGAACGACCTAGGGACAACCGTTTCGATCCTCGCGAGCTGCGCCCGAAAAGCCGGGCCTATGTCATTCGCGAGCAGGACGGCGAGCGCGCTTGGGACATTATGTCGTGGGACGTGCTGGGCGGTCAGGCTGCGTGGCCGATGACGAATGTCCGCAATCTGGCGGCACCGCAATGGCGCAAGCTGGCGGCCGATCCGGCCAACCGCTGCCTCATCCCGCTGACCGAATTCTGCGAATGGACGCCCGACAAGCACGACCTGGGCGACGGCAAGCCGAAGCTGAAAGGCGAGATGTGGTTCACGGTCGTCGACCAGCCGGTCTTCGCGGTGGCCGGCTTCTGGCAGACCACGGTCGAGGGCAACGGTTTCGCGATGGTAACCTGCGATCCGAACACACTGGTCGTGCCGATCCACCCAAAAGCGATGATCACCATCCTGCGACCCGAGGATTGCGATGTTTGGCTGCGCGGCAGCTACGACGAGGTCGTTCAGTTGCAGGCCCCCTACCCTGCTGAGCAAATGAAGGTTCGAGGTCCTGAGTTCCCAACTCGGCGTCGGGGCTGACATGGGCGGTCGCAACAGTTTGCGTTAAAATGCTGCCCGTACGGTTATCTAGCCATTCGCTCCACAATTAGCATGAGCGCGCTGCGGGCCGGCGAATCCAGCGTATCGAACAGTCTCAACAAACGCATCTGATCGTGATCGAGCGCAGGCGCGTTTGGTGCGTCCAGCTCAGGATCATCAACCTCACCACTCAGGTATGCAGGTGTCGTCCTCAGCTCGCGCGCTAGGACGTGTAAGTGCGACGATGAGCGGGCCTTGCCGCTTAACAGACCAGCAATTGTGCTCTGCGAGATACCAGCGCGACGGGCGAGTTCAGACTGGCTCAGGCCGACCTGAGCAATCCGCTGACGTATCCGTGCGCCTACTGAATCCATAGTAGTTATAAACCTATTGCATTTGCAATAGATAGCGACCACGCATTTGCAATTGACTTGCCTAGTGCAATTGCAATAGCTCGGTGGCATGGGAATCGAAGCCGACATTGATTCGCCGCTAGCAGAAGCGGTTCGTAGAGCGGGGTCGCAGTCGGCTTTCGCCCGGCAGATTGGACGTAGCCAAACCTACGTGCACCAGCTTCTCCGGGATGATCGTCCTCTTGGCGCTGAGTTGGTTCTGAAGGCCGAAGCCGCGACGGGTGTATCGCGCTTCGAACTTCGTCCCGACATCTACCAGCGCGATCTCGATCGTACCGCGAGCTTCGGCGGTTCGATTGAACCGCGCGTATGACCTCCCTCACGACACGTACTCGCTCCTGTTGCGCACAGACGCCCAAACGCGTCGATTGCTGTCGTCATGGCAGCAAGCCGTTACGCGGGAATGCTGATCCGCGTCTGTGGCGATCCGCTGTCGCTTTCGGTGCAGCGGAATGACCAAGGTGCGCCATCCGCTCTCGGTCGAGCAGGCCGTTTCCGATACGATCGACGCGATCGGCATGGCCGAAGCAATGGCCGCGACGGGACGCGCCCGCAGCTACCTTGGCGACGTGTCGGATCAGGACAAACGGCTGCTGCTCACCTGTCGCGATGCGATCGCGCTGGACGCCGCGCACGAACGGCTGATCGGCGGCCGGCCGATCCACGATATGATGACGCTGATGCTCGACGCGAAGAGCTCCGCCGGCCAGTCGTGCAACCAGCAGTTGTTCGAGGCGACCATTGAGGCGATGCGCGAATCAAGCGAGGCGCACACCGCGCTCCTCGAGGCCAGCCAGGTCGGTGCCACCCCCGCCAAACGGCGCGCTGCGATGCGCGAGCTAGTGCAGGCGTTCTCCGCCAAGCGCCGGATCATGCCGATCCTGCAATTGATGATGCGCCAACCGGCCCAACCGCCATGAGCTGATCCCGCTGACCTTCCCGACGATTGCCTCCCCGGTTCGCGACCACCCCGGTTTGCGGAACGGATTTATGCTGCCCGGAGACATCCACTGACGGTCCCTGTCGCCCATCGAACCGCCCGCCGACTGGCCCGCGCCACCGCTACCCTCGCCGGCTTCGCGATCGGTCTGGTTCTGCTCGGCCGTCCGGCGATCGCCGCCATCGCCGCCTGTATCGCGGTCGCCGTACTGCTCACCCTCGTCCTGCACCTCCTCCGCCAACCAAAGGGAAATCGCTGATGCATCACCCTTCCCGCCCCGCCATCTGGCACGGCCAGTCCTGCCGCTGCGCCGGTTGCAATCCTCCCGTTCCCAGCGTCGCCGAGCCGTCCTTGCTGCGTACCGTCGCAGAAATGATCGCGGCCTTGTCGTTCGGACTGTTCAACGCCTGGGTGGTCGATCGCCTGCTCGACGGTCCCGGCATCCAGATCATGTTCGGATACTGACATGCTAATTGCCGATCCGTTCGCCGGGCCGTACCCGGCGCAGGTCGATGCCGTCGCGCATCGGATTAGTGGCGCGTTCAAGGACGGGATGGTACCCATCGCGCGTCAGCTCATCGCCGACGAGAGCCTGCCGCCTGCCGCACTCAGCGCCGGCATCGCCAAAGCCTATGCGAACGGGCTGATCTCAGCGATCGTCGCCGGCACGTCCGGCGATCGCGACGAGGTCGTGGCGAAGATCTGTGCCTGGGTTCGGGACGGTGTAGCGCGGGGCACACAGGCATGACCGGTGAACTCAGCGGATCATCCCAGCGTCTCTATCGAACGCTGTCGGCCTTGGCCGGTGCCGGAACGCCCTGCCCCACGAATGACGATCTCGGCGAGCAGGTCGGCTGCGACCCGCGCGCCGTCGCGCGCGCGTTCATCGAGCTGCGGGATCGGGACCTGATCTCGGTCGAGCCGGTCCGCAACCGGCGTCGCGTCACGATCACGTCCACCGGCCGGATGACGGGCATCGTCGCGCAGGTGAAGCGGATACGAGCAAGTCGACGGACGGTACCGGCATGAATGCGCCCGCAGAGGCACAACGCGCCGCGCGCCGTGCACGCAGCTGCTTCGCGCTGGCGGAGTCGAGCACCTTTGCCGGTGAGCGTGACGCCGCGATCTCACGGGGCATTGCCGTGGCGGAGAAGGCGGGGCTGTCGCTCGACGCCTTCAACATTCCCGGCCGGGCTCGCCAGCGCCGGGCGTCCACGTCAACGACGGCGAACCGGCCGGGGATCGCGGAGCGAATGCGGGGGTCGGACAGCGACTATCGCACGGCCATGCGGGAGGCCGCCGAAACCCGTCGCCGATGGGCCGACGAGCTGCGCGCCGCCGACGACGAATCGATCTACGACGCCAAACGGCGAGCGTTCGACGAAGCAACGGCGGAGGCCGCCGAACGCGATTGCGCCGCCGGTCGGCGCGCGGGCGTCCCCGATCGCGAGCATCTGCGACAGCGGGACCTCCGCGATCGATGGCCGTCGGTCGATGCCGCCATCAACGCGCTGAAGGCACGCCGGATCGAGATCTATCCGGCCGGCGACCTGATGCGGCCGGACGCACCCGCATGGTTCGCGCCGCTGCGCGGCCTGACGACGCTCGACGAATGGCAACTGCGCGAACTTGCAGATGAGGTTGCACGATGATCCGCCCCGCCCCCGCCCAATCCTCGCTCAGCCCCGCCATCGCGGCGCTGGTCGCCGCCATTGCCCGCGACATGGCCGCGGAGGATGTTGCGCGCGCCTACCCTCCTCGGAGCTCTTCATGCCTCGCTGTGCCATCTACGCCCGCTTCTCGTCCGACCTGCAATCCGCCAACTCTGCGGAGGATCAGATCGCCATGTGCTCCGCCCGCGCCGAACGCGAAGGTTGGGAAGTCGCCGGCGTCTATACCGACATCGCCATATCGGGAGCATCCAACCGGCGGCCCGGCATGACCGCGATGCTGACCGATGCCGGCGCGGGGGCATTCGATGTCGTCTGCGCCGAGGCAATCGACCGGATCGCCCGCAATCAGGCCGACATCGCCACGATCTACCAGCGTCTGGAATTCGCCAACGTCCGCATCCACACGCTGAGCGAAGGCGACGTCAGCGAGCTGCACATCGGGCTGAAAGGCACGATGTCGGCGCTGTTCCTGAAGGATCTGGCGGACAAGATCCGGCGGGGTCAACGCGGCACCGTATCGCGCGGCCGCGTGCCCGGTGGTCTTGCCTATGGCTATGACGTCGTGCCGGCGATTCGGCCCGATGGGGAACTCGACCGCGGACTGCGCCGGATCAATCCCGAGCAGGCAGCGGTCGTTCTACGCATCTACCGCGAATATTCGACCGGCCGGGGGCCGAAGGCGATCGCGCGCGGGCTGAACGAGGACGGCATCCCGGCCCCGCGTGGCGGCGACTGGCGCGCATCAGCGATCGCCGGGTCGCGCGCGCGGGGCTTGGGCGTGCTCCACAACCCGATCTACGCCGGCCAGTATCTCTACAACCGGCTGCATATGCGCCGCGACCCCGAAACCCGCCGCCGGGTATCGCGGGTCAATCCAGCGTCCGAACGGGTGCTGGTCGAGATGCCCGAGCTGCGGATCGTGCCGCAGGAACTCTGGCAGCTCGTCCAGGATCAGGCGGCGGAACGCTCGACTGGACCACTCGTCCAACGCAAGCGCCCGAAGCACCTGCTGTCCGGCATCGTCATGTGCGGGGTGTGCGGCGGCGCGTACGCGATGATTGGCGGCGGCCGGATGGCCTGCACCCGGGCACGGGAAGCGGGAACCTGCGACGTCACGCGGACAGTCGCCCGCTCCATGCTGGAGGCCCGCGTCCTGAAGGGCGTTGCCGAGCACCTGCTACAGCCCGAAGCGGTCTCGGTCTTGGTGCAGGAGTATCACAGCGAGATCGAGACGAAGCGCAAGGACCGAACGCGCGACGCCGCCGATCTCGATCGGCAGATCGGCAAGGCGGAGGCACAGGTCCAGCGCCTAATAGCGGCGATCGCGGACGGCGCGGCCGACTTCACCGATGTCCGCGAAGCGCTGACCGCTCGAAAGGCCGACGTCGAACGCTATCGTCGCGAAAAGGCCGAGGTCGAAGCCATACCGGTGATCGCGCTGAACCCGGGCATCGTCGATTCGTATCGGCGCCGGGTGCGCGGCCTATCCGCGACGCTTGATGCCGGAACGCCGTCCGGCGACGAAGTGAAAAGCCGCCTGCGCGACCTGATCGAGCGCGTGAAGGTCACGCCCGACAATCATGGTGGATTCGATATCGAGGTTCTATCGTCGTTCGGCGCCGTTGTGGCGCTAGCGACTGATCAGAACCGGCGGGACCGTACGTCCCGCTCGGTTATGATGGTAGCGAAGGAGGGATTTGAACCCCCGACCCCAGGATTATGATTCCCGTGCTCTAACCAACTGAGCTACTTCGCCCCACGCATCCCCGTTCGGGGAGGCGGCCCTATACGAACGCGAATCGTGGCCGTCAAGCGAACATATGCCGGGAAAGCGCTTCCCATGGTCCGCCACGATACCACCAGCTCGCCAGACCGGCGATCCGAACCGGACGGGGCGCGAAACCGGCGTTCAGACGGGCAAGGAGCGCCTTGGCATCGGCGGGTTCGACCTTGTTCTGGATGGTGACATGCGGCCGCCAGCCGGCCTTGTCCTGCGGCACCAGCATCGTCGCGAACGCATCGGCGATGTCCGCACGGATCGCCTCCAGTTCGGGTGCTTCGATGCGATAGGCGACGCCACGACCAAGGTTCAGGAGTCCGCCGACCCGTGCCTGCGGTGCCCCCTGCCCCCGTGTCGCCGCATTGAGCCGCTGTTTCAACTCCGCTCCCAGTTCGGGGGCGAGGTGATGAAACATCGTGCAGTGCGCGGCGAGCACGTTGCGCTCGGGGGGAAAATACGCACGGCGCTGCGTGTCGAACCATGCCTGATCCTCGGGCGCGAACAGCGCGGTGACGATGATCGGGGCCGGACCGCCGGTCAAATCTCCACCTGACTGCCGAGTTCGACGACGCGGTTGGTCGGCAGGCGGAAGAACTCCATCGCGCTTTCCGAATTCTGGAGCATCCACGCGAACAGCTTCTCGCGCCAGATCATCATCCCCGGCCGCGACGAGGGCAGCAACGTCTGCCGTGCGAGGAAGAAGCTGGTGTCCATCATCCGGAAATCGCCGCCGCAACAGCCGACTTCCTTCAGCGCGCCCGGCACGTCGGGGTCCTGCATGAAGCCGAACTTCAGAATCATGCGGTGGAAGCCCTGCCCCAGATCCTCGTTCTTGGTCCGCACGACCGGGTCGACATAGGGGGTGTCGGCGATCTTGACGGTCAGCAGGACGACCCGGTCGTGCAGCACCTTGTTGTGCTTCAGATTGTGGAGCAGCGCGTGCGGCACCCCTTCGGGCGTCGACGTCATGAATACCGCCGTGCCGGGAACGCGGGTGGCGGAATTGGCGGCCGACTGGATGAACACCTTGATCGGCATCGCCGCCTCGCGCATCCGCTCGATCATCAGCTTGCGGCCCTTGGCCCAGGTCGTCAGCAGCACGAACACGATGATGCCGACCAGCAGCGGGAACCAGCCGCCATCGGGCACCTTGGTCAGGTTCGACGCGAAATAGGCACCGTCGATGCACAGGAACAGGAACACGAACGCCCCCGCCGCCACCGCCGGCCAGTTCCACACACGGCGGAACAGGACGCCGATCATGCAGGTGCTGATGAACATCGTGCCGGTGACGGCGATGCCATACGCAGCGGCAAGGTTCGACGATTCCTGAAAGCCGAAGATCAGCAGCAGCACCATGACGAGCAGCGCCCAGTTGACCGACGGGATATAGATCTGCCCCGCCGCATCGGCGCTGGTATGTTCGATGCGCAGCCGGGGCATCAGCCCGAGTTGCACCGCCTGCTGCACCACCGAGAATGCGCCGGTAATCACCGCCTGGCTGGCGATGACCGTCGCCAGCGTGGCGAGGATGACGAGCGGCAGGCGGAAATCCTCAGACGCCATGAAGAAGAACGGATTTTCGGCGGCACTCGGGTTGTTGAGCAGCAGCGCCCCCTGCCCCAGATAGTTGATCATCAGTGCGGGGAAGACGAGGTAGAACCACGCGACCTGGATCGGCCGCCGACCGAAATGGCCCATGTCGGCATAGAGCGCCTCCGCCCCGGTCACCGCCAGCACGACCGAGCCCAGCGCCAGAAATGCGAGGACGCCATCCTGCTGGAAGAAGCGGATCGCCCAGATCGGGTTCAGCGCCTGGAACACTTCGGGCCGTTCGAGGATGTTGAGGATGCCAAGCCCGGTCAGCGTCGCGAAATAGACGACCATGATCGGCCCGAACAGGCGACCGACGCTGGCGGTGCCGACCGATTGCAACCAGAACAGCCCGATCATGATGACCACCGCGATCGGAATGACGAACGCATCGAAGCGCTGGTCGACGGTCGCCAGCCCCTCGACCGCCGACAGCACCGACATGGCGGGCGTAATCATGCAGTCGCCGAAGAACAGCGCGGTCGCCAGCACGCCCAGCACGATCAGGCTGGCGGTCCAGCGCCCGCCGCCGCTCTTGCGCTGGATCAGCGCGAGCAGCGCGAGACTGCCGCCCTCGCCGTTGTTGTCGGCGCGCATGATGACGAAGACGTATTTCAACGTCACGATCAGCATCAACGACCAGAAGACAAGGCTGACGACACCGAAGATGTTGATCTGATCGACCGGCAACCGGTGATGGCCGACGAACGTCTCCTTCATCGCGTACAGCGGCGAGGTGCCGATGTCGCCATAGACGACACCGATCGCCCCGAAGGCAAGCTTCGTGATCGACTGGCGCGGGCCATGGTGGCCGACCGGTTCGGCGGTGAGATCGACGGCTTGCGGCGAAGCCTCTGCGGTAGAGTTCACGAGCGCGGGGACCGCGCCGGAGTGGCAACGATATTGGTCATGGCGACCGCGTCCCAATGGTTCAGGGGCGGGCCGTTAGCATGCGCACAACGCCGCTGCAACGGGCCTGAATGGTGCGACATCGATGGACGCAGGCTGAACGGAGCGCTTCGGCTACTCCCCCGCACCGCTCCGCCTGCCGCGCAGCCGCCCGGCGTCGATCGCCGCGGGGATCAGCGCGAGGTTCTCGATCGCGGCCAATCCCCATTGCGACGCGGCGTTGGTGCTGACTCCGGGCCATTCGACGACTCCGCCGGGCAGCGTCCGCCGGGGATCGCCGGGCGCGACGCCGAGGCCGGCGCGGCCGCCGTAGAATTCGCTCGCGGCACGACTCGCTAGACCCGCATCGCCGGTTTCATGTGCGACGAACGCGGTCAGTCGCGAATGCGCCTCGCTCAGATTCTCCGAACCCCGGCGCGGCCCATAGCGCGCCTCGAACTCCGCACGCGGCGCATTGTAATAGCGGCAATAGTCCAGCCACGCCGCGCGATACCGCGGCACGTCGAGCAATTGCAGCAGTTCGGCATTGATCTCGACCGCGCCGAACACCGAATTGAGGTGTGACAACGACACCCTGTCCCCCGGCCCGACGAAGCGGCCGCTGGCGAGGTCGTAGGGCGCGCTGCCGGCGATCCAGCCATTCTTCAACCGGCCGATGCTGTCCATGCCGGCGGTCAAGCGGTCGCGCCAGCGGCGCTCTCCGGTACGTTCCCATTCGGTCAGCCAGGCGGCGGCAAGCGAACACCAGACGGTGCCGAACGACATCTCGATCGTCCCGGCGGGCAGGACCTGCTTCACACCGCCCGGCACCTTGCGGCCGATCTCGACATTGGTGAGCGTCCGGTCCGATTCGAGCAGGTCGCGCATCAGGTCGCCGACGCGCTCGTCGGCGGTCAGGTAATAATAGATGCGGCGATAGGCGGCGTTGCTCACCCGCGGCTGTTTGGAACTGTCGCTCCAATGCTGGACGCCGTGGCGCGTGCCCATCCCCTTGAAGCGGCCGGTGTGATAGACGTCGACCTCACCGGTGTGGCGCGTCATCGCTTCGGCCAGCCGGTACGCCTGCCCGCCGCCGGTGCGCAGCGCCTGCATCCACAGCCACAGGTCGGGCGACAATTCGCTGTTGGCCCATGCGAAACCGCCGATGTCGTAGCGCCACTGATGCCGGTCGGCGTCATAGCTGTGCATCACGTCGCCGTGGTTCCAGAAGCCGTACCAATGGCGCCGCTCGACCTCCCCGGCATAGAAATCGACGAGGTTGGTGAGTTGGTCCTCGATCGCGACACGGTTGGGCGTCGAGCCATCGGGCAGGCTCCAGTGGCCGAACACCCGGGCATCGTGAAGGCCATCCGCATCGGCGACGAGTTGCGGCGGGCTGGAAGCGAGATTGGCGAGCGCCTGCAACCGATCGGTCGCGGGCGTTTCGGGAAAGGCCCAGAGCATCAGTTCGCTGGTGCGGGCGATGCCGGTCGCGCTGTCCCAGCCGGGCTCGTAATCCTCATAGGTGACGGCCAGCCCCTCGTTCTGGGCGGCGAACGCCTCCATGCCCATCACCCCGCGATAGGGGCGCAGGTCCATCGCCGGAGCCTGCGGCGACCAGAGCCACAATGTCAGGTTGGCGGCGTCGCCGGCCGCGCCGCCGATCGCGATCTCGCCTGGATGCCGTTCCCAGAACCAGCGCGAGGCGATCGCCGCCCCGCCCGCCGGACTGCCGACATAGCCGAAGCCCGGCGCGCGAGTCCCCTCTGCGGCATCGATCCACGCATGGCCGGGCGCGGTCCGCTTGCGCAACGTGAAGCCACCGGCGGACAATTGCGCCAACGACAGGTCGCCCCATGCCGGAATACGCTCGATCAACTCGCCGACCGGTTTGGCCATGTCGGCCAGCGGCGGCGTCGCCTTCCCCGCGATCTGCGCGCTACGGGTCGCCTCGCCCGGATCGCGGCGCAGCCCGGTCAGCGGGCGAACCGCCTCGACGAACATCGCATCCTCGGCCAGCGCGAGGCGGATATGGCGGTCGTGGAGCGGTGCGGCCATCGGCACGCTGCCACGAACGCCCAACCCCGAGACGAACCATTGCGCCGGATCGACGTCATGGATGAAGCTGTGGACGATCCGCAGGCCGGGCGACCCGGCATAGGCGTACAGGCGCACGACGAACGGCAGCATGGTCCGGTCGCCCGCAACATGTCGTCCCTCGATCTTCACCACCGCGCGGACCGGCCCTTGCTGCTCGACGGTGACACGCTCGATCCGCCCTTTTAGCGCGATCCGTGGGCCGTCGGGCGCACCCTGCCGCACCTCCCCCACCAGCGACACGTCGCGCAGGACGACCCGCGCGCCATAGGCGGCCTGCCGCACGACCGCGTCACCGCTGCGCGCGATGTGCCAGCGCAGGTCGCCGCTGGTGATGACGACCGCATCGGTGCGTTCCTTGACGCGGAGCGCGGCGGCCGGTGCCGGCGCGGTGCCGGGGGCCACGGTCAGCGTCGCGCCCGGCATGACGTCGGCGGGCAGCGCGTGTGCGGTCCATTTGACCGAGCCGTCGGGCCATGTCGCTGTCACCCAGCTTTGCGCCGGAACCGCCCTACCACCGGCATCGCGCACCGCCAACGAGCGCCGACGGTTCAGCGCCCCCCGGGGCCATGCCAGCCCGAACGTCTGGCCGGCATGGGTGGCGGGTGCGGTGCCCTCCACCCAATGCGCGCCGACCGGACGGGAAACCGTGCGCGGCGCGGCGAATGCCGGCAGGCTGCGGGCAGTGGCGGCGGCAAGGATCGTGGCCCCGAGCAGGCTACGGCGGGTCATCCGCATCGCGGTTCTCCTGATGGTCAGAATCGGGTGATGCGCAACCGGCGGATGCGCAAGTGGCTCTGGGTGGTGCGGATGCCAAACCAGCCCGATCGATAGGGCGCGGCGTCGGTCATGGCGAACAGCCGCGTGCCGTCGCGTTCGACCGCGACCTGTCCGTCGCGCGCGATCAGGGCGATGCGCGTCCAGCGGTTGGCCACGAGCAACGCGGCGGGATCGGCGCGGTCGTGTTCAGGCAACAGCGGCCGGTCCCCGGCGCGTGCGGTATAGCGGCGCATTCGCGTCGTCGTGTTGCGGTTGCCGCCGATCCCGACATAATAGGTCGCGAGCGTGTCATAGTCCTCGAACTTCCCGCTGCGCTTCGCGGCGAACACCGATCCGTCGAGGGCCGCCGGATCGCCCGCCATCCAGAAGGCGTTGAGGTCGCTCACCTGATCATTCGGTCCGCCGGTCGACACCGCCATCGCCTCGAACGTGATCCGTACCGGCGCATCCAGCCGCCGGTCGTACCATAGCGTCAGCCCCCGGGCGGTATCGATGTCGATCGTGCCGGACGCAAAACCGACACGGGCGGCGGGATCCTGCGCCTCGACCGTCCAGTCGCTTGCGGCGGGCGCATGGATACAGCCGCCGAGCGCGAATAAAATGATGCCCGGCCACCATTGCGGCAGCCGGGCACAGGGGGGAGTGGATCGTGACGGGGACCGGCCGCGCCGTGGCACGGGGCGACCGGTCCGCCGCATCACAGCTTGAACTGCGCGCCGACGAAGATGCGGCGGCCAAAGTCGCTGTATTCGATGGACCGTGCGTCATCGATGTACGAGCGGGCAAGTTCGTTGGTCAGGTTCAGCGCTTCGAAGAAGATGCTGTACTGCGGCGTGATGCGGAACTGCACCTTCGCATCGACATAGGTTTCGCCGCGACGGAACACCGGGTTGTTGCTAACCGACGCATCGGCGGCGACCAGCAGATAGTCGCTGCGCTTGTTGTAGCTGACGCGCGCGTTCAGCCAGTCCTTGTCGTAGAAGACGCTGCCATTGTACGTATACTTCGACAGGCCGGGGAATGCGTCGAGCGGTTCGCCGGTCGCCACGTTGGTCAGCGAACTGTTGAGCGCGCGGCTGTAGGTGAAGTTGCCGTTGATGCCGAAGCCGTCGAACGGTGCCGGCAGGAAGGTGAAGGCGGTCGAGGCGCTGACCTCGAACCCGTCCAGCTTCGCACCGAAGCCGTTGGTCGGCTGGCGAACGGTATACAGCACGCCGTCACCGAACAGGTCGACACCGGCGATGACCGACGCGGGCAGGACGAAGCTCTTGATGTCCTTATAGTAGTAACCAATGCTGACGACGGTGTCGGCGTTGGGATACCATGCGGCGTTCAGGTCGTACTGATCGGCGCGATACGGCTTGAGGTTCGGGTTGCCCGCCGAGCAGGTATCTTCGCCGGCGATGGTGTCGGCGATGTCGATCACGCAGTTGACCGTCGGCGACAGGTCGCTCGGCCGGGGCCGCGCCAGGTTCTTGGCATAGGTCGCGCGGACGAACAGGTTGGGCTGCACTTCCAGCGACAGGTTCGCGGCCGGCAACCAGTCGTGATAGTCGTTGGACAGGGTCACTTCCTGCACCGCGACCGTCGCGATCTCGATCACCGCCGGGATGCCGGGGACGCCGGTGCCCGGCCGCACCCGGCTCTCACGCCGCGTGTTGCTGCTGGTCGAATCGTCGCGGGTGTAGGTGTAGCGCATGCCGGCGTTACCGGTCAGATTCATGCCGAACACCTCGGTCCCGAAATTGGCGCGTAGATACCCGGCTACGATCTTTTCGTTGATGATGTAGCCCGGAATCTGCGGCAGGCCATTCGCCTCACGCACCCGGTCCTGATTGAACCCCGACAGGTCATAATAGCGCGACAGGTTCGCGAAATCGAACAACGGCTGCGCCAGGCGGGTCGGTGCGCCGTCGACTGCCTTGATCCCGCCGAACAGCGGGGCGCCACCGGTGACGCCACCATTGACCGCCAGGAACTCCTGATACTGCGCCGGGGTGAAGTAGGTGACGCCGGCTGCGGGACCGGTCGCCGGCGGCGAACCGATCACCGTGGTGAGCGACACGTTGTTGTTGTACTGGAACACCGCAGGCCGCGCGACGATGCCCGCCGCCGGAACGGCGACGACCGCCGGCGAGAGCAGACGCGCGCCGCCGGCATTGTAGGCGACGAGGTCCTGGCTGCGATACTGGCCGCCGAACTTGATGCTCTTCAGGAAACCCCAGTCGAGATCATAGTCGACGTCAAGCTTCAACTGGTCTTCGGACGAGTCGTTCTGGCTGGGGCGATACTGGACGTTCGGCCCCGACTGGACGAGCAACTGGCCGTTGGCGCCGCGCCGCGTGGCATCGGCATAGGACGCGATATTGGCCGGATCGAACCCGGTGGGGAACGACAGGATCGGCAGACCTTCCGAATTGCGACGGTCGACCGAAATCCCCGAAACGCCGGTGGTGATCGACACGAGATTGGTTTCGTTCACCCGGTTGCCCTCGGCGCGCGAGGCGAGGAACACCATCTTCATCCGGTCGAGGTCCCATTTGAACCCGGTCTGGTAATAGCGCGTATTTTCGTCGTAGCTGAAGTCGCGGCGCTGAACGCCGACGATGTTGCTGGCACCACCCGAGTTGACGACGACACCGCTGCCAGGCGGCGTTCCCGCGTTCAGCGCGGTCGTCCAGCTCGTCAGCACGTGTCCCTCGGTCGTCACGAACGACTGGGTGGGACGTGCGCGCGAAACGCCGCCGGCGGCATTGTTGGCAAGGGCGGCGTCGAGGTTGTAGCGGGTGAGGTCGGGCGTGCTGCCTTGCAGGCCGTTGGTGCCCAGACCACCACCCATGTTCACCGCATAGTTGGTGTCGCGCAGGTTCTGGTTACGGTAGTTGAGCGTGACCTGACCCCATGCCGAGAAATTGTCGGCCAACTGCACCTGCGCCTGGAAGTCGAGCGTGGTGCGCGCATCGGTGCGTTCGTTGTTGCGATAGCGGACCGACCCCGGCGACCAGTCGAAGAACTGGGTTTCGCAGGCGAGCCGGTTGGCGGTCGCCAGCGCCGCCGTCGTGCCGGTCGTACCGGCACAGCTCTCATAGCTGCCGAAATTGGCATAGGCCGGATCGGCGACGGTCTTTTCGGTCGACCGGTCGAAATCGAGATACCGCTGCCAGTTGGTGTTGGCGACCGAATCGCCGCGCGTGTCGACGACGCTGTGCGTCACGTTGAACAGCACGCCCAGCCGCCCGTCGAGCAGGTCCGAGCGACCCGCCGTCAGGTTGAAGCGCGGACGCCATTTCTGGGTGAGGTTGAGGCGCTGCGCCTCGCCCTTCACGCTGAACAGCGGCTTGGTGAGTTCGAGCGGACGGCGCGTCTCGACGCGCACGGTGCCGCCGATGCCGCCTTCGGTCAGGTCGACGGTATAGCCCTTGTACACATCGATCGACTTGACCAGTTCGACCGCCAGTTCGCGGAAGTCGCCGCTGCGCCCGCCGCCAGGCGATTGCTGGCTGACGCCGTTGATCTCGATACGGTTGAGGTCGGGCTCGACGCCGCGGATCGAAATCTGCGAGCCTTCACCGAAGTCGCGCTGCAACTGGACACCCGTTACCCGGGCGAGTGCCTCGCCGACGTTCTTGTCGGGGAAGCTGGCGATGTCCTCCGCCACGATCGAGTCGACCACCGTATCGGCGTTCTTCTTGCGGGCGTTGGCCGATTGCAGCGAGGCGCGGGTGCCGGTGACGATGATCTCGGCCTCGCTCGCTTCCTGCGACAGTTCGTCAGTCGGCGACTGGCGGACATCGTCCGACGCTACCGCATTATCGACCTGCGACGTCGTTTGCGCCCACGCGGGTGCGCTGCCAAGCGCGACGATCAGCGCGAGGCCGGAAGCTGCGCTGCAAATACCGGCCCTGCGAATATTGACGAACGATGCCATGCAATCCCCTCCTTAATTCCCATCCGGTGCGTGGGTATTCCCCGTCACCGCCGAACGAACACAAATTTCTTCATTAGGGGTAACGTCGAATCCTTGCGTTGCAAAGCTAAATCTTCGCAATATGATATGTATGTCCACATGATGGAAAATCATCAGGACCGGGAGAGATGAGGATGCGTAGCAAATTGCTGGCACTGCTGGCCGCCACCGTGGCGTTGCCGCTGGGTGCGGCCCCGGTGAAGCCCAGCCGTCAATACGAACGACTCGACAGGGCGCTAGTGGCGGTTCCGGCACCAGATGGCGGCAATCACGTGAGCTGGCGGCTACTCGCCACCGACCGGCCGGGTGTCGCATTCCGGCTGCTGCGCGACGGACGGGCGATCGCCGCGCGCCTGACCAGCGCATCGAGCTTTCACGACCGGCAAGGCACGCCCGGCGCACGCTACACGCTGGAGACGATCGGCGGGCGCGAACGCGCAGTCAGCGTCGGCGTATGGGCCAGGGGTTATCTGCCGATCCCGCTCGACAAGCCGGCCGACCGGACGACGCCCGCCGGCGAGCGCTATGGCTATACCGCCAACGACGCGAGCGTCGGCGACTTGGACGGCGACGGGCGCTACGAGATCGTACTGAAGTGGGATCCGACCATTTCCAAGGACAACGCCTTTGGCGGTTACAGCGGCGAGACGATCCTCGACGCCTATACGCTGGAGGGCAAGCGGCTGTGGCGGATCGACCTTGGTCGCAACATCCGCTCGGGCGCGCACTATACCCAGTTCATGGTCTATGACTTCGACGGCGACGGGCGGGCGGAGATCATGGTCAAGACCGCCGACGGGACCATCGACGGCACCGGCAAGGTGCTGGGCGACGCAAAGGCCGACTGGCGCGAGACGGGCGGCGAACTGCCGCAGGCCGACCGCACCGGATCGACCGTCCTGCCCGACGGCCGCCGGATCGCGCGGACGCAGGGGCGCATCCTGTCCGGCCCCGAGTATATTAGCGTGTTCGACGGCCGCACCGGTGCGGCGCTGGCGAGTGCGCCCTATTCGCCGCCGCGCGGCGGCGACACGCCGGAGGCACGCGCCGCGATCTGGGGCGATGGCTATGGCAACCGGTCGGACCGGTTCCTCGCCGGGGTCGCCTATCTCGACGGCCAGCGGCCCAGCGGCGTGTTCGGGCGCGGCTATTATGCCCGCTCGACGGTCGCGGCATGGGACTGGCGGAACGGCAAGCTGACGCAGCGCTGGCTGTTCGACAGTGCCGCACCGGGCAATGCGAGGTTCGGCGGACAGGGCAATCACAATCTGTCGGTGGCCGACGTCGACGGCGATGGCCGCGACGAGATCGTCTATGGATCGATGGCGATCGACGACGATGGCAAGGGGTTGTGGAGCGCAGGGCTCGGCCATGGCGACACGATGCATCTCGGCGATCTCGACCCCGGCCGACCGGGCCTCGAGAAATTCGGGGTGCATGAGGAGGTACCGGGCAATGGCGGCTTCGGGTCGGCGATGCTCGACGCGCGGACCGGCGAAATCCTGTGGACGACGCCGGCAACCAAGGACACCGGGCGCGGCCTGTCGGCCGACATCGACCCGCGCTATCCGGGCGAGGAGAACTGGAACTCCAGCACGCCGTATCTCTACACCGCCAAGGGACAGGTGATCCCCGGCGCCAAGCCGCGCGTCGCCAATTTCGCAATCTATTGGGACGGCGATGCCCTGCGCGAACTGCTCGACAAGAACCGCATCACCAAATGGGACTGGAAGACCGGGACCGAGACGCTGTTGCTGGACGCACAGGGCGCGACGTCGAACAACGGCACCAAGTCGACGCCCGCGCTCAGCGCCGACATCCTCGGCGACTGGCGCGAAGAGGTAATCCTGCGCAGCGAGGACAGCAGCGAGCTGCGCATCTATGCCACCCCCTTCCCCACCATGATCCGGCGGGTGACGCTGATGCACGATCCGGTCTATCGTCTGGGCGTCGCGTGGCAGAACACCGCCTATAACCAGCCACCGCATGCGCTGGACGTGCCGAAATGATCGTCGCGCTGGCAATGCTGCTCGCCGGGCCGGCGACTCCCGTCACCTATCGGCTGGACGATGGCCGGGCGCAGCCGGGCGAGACGCGGGTCGAGCGTGATCGCGGCTACCGCGACGGCTATGGCTATGAACCGGGTGGCGGGCGGCGCTTCTCGGTCGCGCTGCCCGAAGGCAACTGGCAGGTGACGGTGACGCTGGGCGACCGGCGCGCCGCGACGACGACGGTGAAGGCCGAGGCGCGGCGGCTGATGCTCGACCGGGTGGCGACCGGCGGCGGCAAGCGCGTCACCCGCAGTTTCGTCGTCAACACGCGCACCGCGCAGCTTACCCCGCCGCCCGAGAATGCACCGGGCGGCACGATCGTCCGGTTGAAACCGCGCGAGATGGCCAGCCCGACCTGGGATGACCGGCTGACGCTGGAACTGCTCGGCGACGGCGCGGTGTCGACGCTCAGGATCGAGCCGGCGAACGTCCCGACCCTGTATCTGGTCGGCGACTCCACCGTGACCGACCAGCAGGCCGAGCCGGCGGCGAGCTGGGGCCAGATGCTGCCCGCCTTCCTCGACGACAAGGTCGCGGTGGCGAACCATGCCGAGTCAGGCGAGACGCTGAAATCGTTCGTGACCGAGTTGCGGCTCGACAAGGTGCTGTCGACGATCAGGCCCGGCGACTGGCTGTTCATCCAGTTCGGCCATAACGACCAGAAAGCACAGTGGCCGCAGACCTATGTCGAGGCGAGCACGACCTATCGCGCCTATCTGAACGCCTATATTGCCGAGGCGAAGCGGCGTGGCGCGAAGCCGGTGCTCGTCACCAGTCCCGAGCGACGCAATTTCGATGGTAACGGCCGGATCAAGCCGAGTCTGGGCGACTATCCGGCGGCGGTGCGCGCGGTGGCGCAGGAGGCGGGGGTGCCGGTGATCGACCTCAACCAGATGAGCGTCGCGATTTACGAGGCGCTCGGGCCGGAGCGCAGCCCACTGGCGTTCAACGACGGTGGCAAGGACCGGACGCATCACAACAACTATGGCGCATGGCTGCTCGCGCGCGGGGTGGCGGAGGGTATCCGGGCGCTGCCCGATCTGGCCGGGCATGTGACCGCGCCGCGCTTCGACCCTGCCAGACCGCCGCTGCCGGCTGAGGTTGCGATCGTGCAGAGCAGCGCGCGCAGCGACGAACGGCCGGACGGCAATTGATCGCTCGGCGAACCATGCTGGCGGCGATGTTCGCCCTGCCCTTTCCGGCGCATGGCGCACAGACGCACGACGTGCGGACGTTCGGCGCGGTGGGCGACGGGCGGGCGATCGACACGGCGGCGGTGCAGCGCGCGATCGACGCGGCGGCCGGCGGCGGCACGGTGATCGTGCCGCGCGGGCGCTATCGCTGCTTCACGCTGTTCCTGAAGAGCGACACGACGATCGTGCTGGAGCGGGGGGCAACGATCATCGCCGCCGATCCGGTGCGCGACGGCGGGCGCTATGCGCTGCCCGAGGATCGGGGCGAACAGCTTTATCAGGACTTCGGGCACAGCCATTGGCACAACAGCCTGATCGTCGGTGACGGCGTGGCACGGGTGGCGATCCTTGGTCCAGGCGGCATCGATGGCGTGGCGCTGACCCGCGATGGTCCCGGCGCACGCTGGCGCAAGCAGGCCGGCGAACGGCCACTGTCGATGCAGGGGATGAGCGCGGCGCAGATCGCCGAGCTAGAACCCGATGCGCGGGCGATGGCGGAGCTGGGCAACAAGGCGATCGCCCTAGTCGCGGCAAGCGACGTGCGGATCGAGGGGCTGACGATCGCGCGGGGCGGGCATTTCGCGATCCTCGCGACCGGGTGCCGGAACATGGTGCTGCGCGACCTGACGATCGACAGCAACCGTGACGGGATCGACCTCGACGGCGTGTCCGACGTGCTGGTCGAGCGGTGCCGGGTGAACACGCCCAACGACGATGCCATCGTCCTGAAGAGCAGTTTCGCCCTCGGCCGTGTCCTCCCGTGCGAGGATGTGACGATCCGCGATTGCGAGGTGTCCGGCTTCGACGGCGGTACGCTGATCGACGGGACGCGGCGGCGCACGCAGGCGCTGGCGCCCGATCGTGACCGGGTGACGGGACGGATCAAGCTCGGCACCGAGAGCAATGGCGGGTTTCGGCGGATCCGGATCGAGCGGTGCCGCTTCACCCGGTCGCGCGGGGTGGCGCTGGAGACGGTGGACGGCGGCGTGCTGGAGGATGTGACGGTGCGCGATATTGCGATGACCGAGGTGACGACTGCGCCGCTGTTCCTGCGAATCGGCGACCGGCGGCGCGGGCCGGCGGGAACCGGGGTCGGCGCGATCCGGGGGGTGGTGATCGAGGGACTGGATGCGCGGGGGATCGACCATCGCTTTGCCGCGACGCTGGCGGGGTTGCCGGGGCATAGCATCGAGGATGTGACGCTTCGCGACCTGCGGCTGCGCTATCTGGGCGGTGGCGAGGCGGTGGTGGAGCCGGAGGAACTCGCCGATGCCTATCCCGAACCCAGCATGTTCGGGCCGACGCCGGCATGGGGGCTGTGGTGCCGGCATGTCCGCGGGTTGCGGGTCGAGGGGCTGCATCTGTCCACGGCGGGGGACCGGCGGGCGGCGGTCCGGCTCAGCGATTGTCCGGGGGCGAAGGTGACGAAGCTTACACAGAATGTTTGACGTTTGCCGATCGCAATTCTATCATTTGGATATAGAGTCCATATAGTGGACGATTATCGGGAGGGATCGATGGCGCGTCAGGCGTTTCGGATGCAGCTCAAGGCCGGCATGGCGGCGGAATATCGTGCGCGCCACGACGCTATCTGGCCGGAATTGGTCGATTTATTGCGCGAGGCGGGCATTTCCGACTATTGGATCTTCCTCGACGAAGCGACCGGTGCGTTGTTCGCGACGCTGGAGCTCGCCGACGACAACCAGCGCGACAGTCTGCCCGCCAGCTCGATCATGCAGCGCTGGTGGGAATCGATGGCGCCGCTGATGGAGACGCAGGCCGATCATCGGCCGCTCGAATGGGCGCTGACCCCCATGTTCCACATGGCATGACGTCGATGTTGCGCCATTTCCTGCTCGCCGCGTCCGCGCTGGCCGCGATACCCGCCGCCGCGCAGACCGCGAAGCCGACCGCCAATTTCGGCGCGCCGGCCAAGCAGTTCGGTCGCGTATCCTATGACGCACGCTCGCTAATGATCGACGGCAAGCGGCTGACGATCTGGTCGGCCGAGGTCCATGCGTTCCGCCTGCCCTCCCCCGATCTGTGGCGCGACGTGTTGCAGAAGATGAAGGCCAGCGGGTTCAACACCGTCGCCTTCTATTTCGACTGGGGCTTCCACAGCCCGAAGCGTGGGCAGTACGACTTCAACGGCATTCGCGACATCGACCGGCTACTCACCATCGCCGCCGAGGAAGGGCTGTACGTCATCACTCGCGCCGGGCCGTATGTGAATGCCGAACTGACGCGCGGCGGCTTTCCGGGATGGTTGCAGAACCAGCGCGCCCGCGCGCGGACCGACGATCCCGACTATCTCGCCGCCGCCGACGAATGGCTGTCGCAGATCAACCCGATCATCGCCCGCCACCAGATCAACGGCGGCCCCAAGGGTGAAAAGGGCGGCACCGTCATCCTGCACCAGATCGAGAACGAACTGGCGCTGACCACCCCGGCGCAGGGGCGGTATATGGACCATCTGTACGCCAAGGCGCGCGCCGATGGCATCACCGTTCCGCTGTTCCACAACGATCAGGGGCGCAACGGATATTGGGTGCCACGCGGATCGAACGTGGCGAAGACGGTCGAGGGATCGCCCGACCTGTATGCGTTCGATGGCTATCCCGGCGGCACCTGCACCGTGGGCGGCAAGACGACACGCGGATCGGCCGCGCCCGATTGGGGCTTTTATGGCCCGGGCGGCGCGCGTGGTGGCGCGTCGGCCAGTCCGAACACGCCCGGCTTCGCTGCCGAGTTCGGCGGCGGCTGGTTCGATTACTGGGGATCGAACGGCGGATACGAGTGCAACGCGATCCAGCGTGGCAAGCGGTTCCAGCGGGTGTTCTATGGCACCAACCTGGCGAACGGCATCGCGATCCAGAGCTTCTACATGGGCTTCGGCGGCACGAGCTGGGGCTGGCTACCCGCCCCCGTCGTCTTCACCAGCTATGATTATGGCGCGGCGTTCAGCGAGACGCGCGAAGTGCGCGAGAAGGCCGAGGAGCTGAAGGCGCTGGCCGGGCTGATCCGGTCGGTGCCCGATCTGGCGGGCATGGTCCCGGCGGGGCCGGTGACGATCTCGTCGCCCAATATCCAGGTCTATCATAACAAGTCGCCCGAAACCGATGCGCGTTTCCTGCTGGTGACGCATAATCCGTCCAACAAGGCGAGCGACGACCGGTTCACCATCACCGCCGACCTGCCCGACGGGCGCTATGCGTTTCCCGAGATGCGGCTAAACGGGTTCGATGCGAAGTGGCTGGTCGCCGGGGTCAATCTCGGCGGGCAGCGGCTGGTGTATGCCACGTCGGAATTGCAGAGCCATGTGGCGATCGATGGCGGCGACGTGGCGCTGCTGTACGGGCGGGCGCAGGAAACCGGGACGACCGTGCTGCGCTATACCAGCGCGCCGACCGTGCGGGTGATCGACGGTGACGTGCGGTCGTCGTTCGATGCGGCGAAGGGCGATCTGCGGCTCGACTATATCCATGGCACGCTGGCGCGGGTCGCGGTGTCGGGCGGCGGACGGCCGTCGCTGACGCTGCTGATCGGCGACGAGGGCGAGGCGGCGAAATTCTGGGAGCATGGCGACGTGCTGGTGCGCGGGCCGGCGCTGGTGCGATCGGTTCGGGCGACCGGGGCCACGCTGGCGCTGACCGGCGACACGCGCGAGGCGACGCCGCTGGAAGTCTGGGGGCCGAAGCGCGCGCGGGCGGTGACGTGGAACGGGCAGCGGGTGGCGACGACGGCGGGCACCGCCGGCAGCATCGTCGCGCGCGCGGCGCTGGCAGGTCCGGCGGGCGTGACGCTGCCGGTGCTGGCCGACTGGCGGATGGCGCCGGGCACACCCGAGGCCGAACCCGGTTTCGACGACGGCGCGTGGCAGGCGATCGACAGCCGTGCCTATGCCAGCATCACCGCGCGGCCCGACGGGCAGCCCAACATGCTGATGGACGCATACGGCTTTCACGAGGGCGACGTGTGGTATCGCGGGCGCTTCACCGGCACCGCCGATGCCGAGCGGCTGCGCATCTATTATGGCGCGGGTGGTTCGGGGCTAGCGCAGGTGTTTCTCGACGGCAAGCTGATCGGGCAGGACGAATTGCCCGGCGGGCTGCCGCGACCGGTCACGACCGGTGCGGCGACGATCGCGCTGCCGGCGCAGGCGCGGACGCCCGGCGAGCATGTCCTGTCGATCATGGTGCGCAACAACGGCCATAACTGGGACCTCGACGCCGACGATTTCCACAAGGAAGCCCGCGGGCTGGTGTCGGCATCGGTCGAAAAACAGGCGGGCGCATCGTTCGCGATCCCCATCGCGTGGAAGATCCAGGGGCGGCAGGGCGGCGAGGACATCGTCGATCCCGTACGCGGCGTGCCCAACAACGGCGGCCAATATGGCGAGCGGATGGGCTGGCACCTGCCGGGCTTCGACGATACGCGCTGGGTAAAGGCGACGTTACCGGCGAGTGCCGCCCCGGCGGGGACGAGCTGGTATCGCACGAGCTTCGACCTGAACGTACCCAAGGGACAGGATGCGACGATCGGCGTGTCGTTCGGCGATGCGTCGGTCCCGCGTTCGCCGGTCGACTACCGCGTGCTGATCTTCGTCAACGGATGGCATATGGGCCAGTTCATCGCCCATGTCGGGCCGCAGCGGACCTTCGTGATCCCCGAGGGCATCCTGAACCATCGCGGGCGCAACGTGCTGTCGCTCGCCGTCACCAGCGACGGGCAGCAGGGCAATGCCCTTGAAACGGTCAAGCTCGTGACGATGCGCAACGTGCGCGGCGGATTGCCGGTGCGGATGGTCGAGGCGCCGGCGGTATTGGCGAAGTGATGATGCCTTCGCCCTCCCCGTCACCCCGGACTTGTTCCGGGGTCCACTTCCCCGCTTGCGCTGGCGTTCCCGTCTCGGGCGGCACCGCCCGCCGCGCGGTGGACCCCGGAACAAGTCCGGGATGACGAATCCTGCGGGGTATCTGCTCCGCACCAAATATCCACGAACCAACCTTTTCTACCGGAGCAACCATGGCCGCGCTGACCCACGACATTCCCCGCCAACAGGTGAACGATGCCATCGCCCTGCTGATGGACAACCTCGTCAACATCAAGGACGAGACGGGCGAGTTCCTCCTCCACCTCGACGACGGACGGATCATCGACACCAAGGGCTGGGCCGGCTGGGAATGGACCCACGGCGTCGGCCTGTTCGGCATGTGGCGCTATTATGAGCAGACCGGCGACAAGGCCGCGCTGGCGATCATCAAGCAATGGTTCGAGGATCGCTTCGCCGAGGGCACGCCGACCAAGAACATCAACACCGTCGCGCCGTTCATCACGCTTGCGTATCTCTATGAGCACGAGCCCGATCCGCGCTACATCCCCTATCTGGATACGTGGGCCGAATGGCTGATGGCGCCGGACGGCCTGCCCAAGACCGAGGAGGGTGGGTTCCAGCACATCGTCTACAACGACGAGAACCCCGGCGAGATGTGGGATGACACGCTGATGATGAGCGTGTTGCCGCTCGCCAAGATCGGCCTGCTGCTGAACCGCCCGCAGTATGTCGAGGAGGCGAAACGCCAGTTCCTCGTCCATATCAAATATCTGTTCGACAAGAAGACCGGGCTGTGGTTCCACGGCTGGGACTTCAACGGGCGGCACAATTTCGCCGAGGCGCTGTGGGCGCGCGGCAATTGCTGGGTCACGATCGCGATCCCCGAGATCATCGAGATTCTCGATCTGCCGGTCGGCGATGCGTTCCGCACCTTCCTGATCGATACGCTGGCGGCGCAGGTGAAGACGCTAGCCGAGACGCAGGACGAGAGCGGCCTGTGGCATACGCTGATCGTCGATCCGACGAGCTATCTGGAAGCATCGGCCGCCGCCGGTTTCGCCTATGGCATCCTGAAGGCGGTGCGGAAGGGCTATCTGCCGCGCCATTACGAGGCGGTCGGCATCAAGGCGGTGCGCGGCGTGCTGGCCAATATCGACGACAAGGGCGAGTTGCGCCAAGTCAGCTTCGGCACCGCGATGGGCGATACCCAGCAATTCTACAAGGATATTGCGCTGACCTCGATGCCATACGGCCAGAGCCTTGCCGTGTGCGCGCTGGCCGAATTCCTGCGGACGTACATCTGATGCGCCGGGCGGCGATCATGGTGGCGGCCGGCGTGCTGCTGCCGGTCGCCGCCCCTGCCCGCGATCTGGTGGGCGAGACGCCGGGCGGCTTCGCACTGGCCGGAGCGCAGGTCGTGACCGATCCGGGTGACGCGGCGGTGGTGGGCATCGCCGCCGCCGATCTTCGCGGCGACCTCGTCAGCGTGCTGGGCACGCAGCCGGCGGCGGGCAAGCGGCAGATCTGGATCGGAACGCTGGGACACAATGCCGCGATCGACCGGCTGGCGGCCAAACGCCGGATCAATACGCGCGGGTTGACCGGCGCGTGGGAGCAGTTCCGCATCGCCACGGTCGACCGGCCGGCACCGGGGGTCGCGCAGGCGCTGGTGATAGTCGGCAGCGACCGGCGGGGCACGGCGTTCGGCGCCTATCACCTGTCGCGCGCGATCGGGGTCAGCCCGTGGAACTGGTGGGCGGACGTGACGCCGCGGCGGCGCACGGCGCTGTATGTCGCGAAGGGCACACATCGCTTCGCCGGGCCGTCGGTCAAATATCGCGGCATCTTCCTCAACGACGAGGATTGGGGACTGCACCCATGGGCTGCGACCAACTTCGAGCCCGAGGCAAAGGGGATCGGCCCCAAAACCTATGGCAAGCTGTTCGGGCTGCTGCTGCGGCTGAAGGCGAACATGCTGTGGCCGGCGATGCACAAGGTGACGCCGGCGTTCAACGCGAACCCGGCCAATGCCGCGCTGGCCGATCGCTATGCGATCGTCATGGGGTCGAGCCATGCCGAGCCGATGCTGCGCAACAACGTCGGCGAATGGACCGCGCCGGCGACGGACTTCGACTATGCACGCAACCCGGCCGGAGTCGCCGCCTATTGGCGCGAGCGGGTGGCGACCAACGGCGGCTATGAGAGTGCGTGGACGCTGGGGATGCGCGGCATCCACGACAGCGGGATCGTCGGTGCGACGACGATGGACGCAAAGCGCGCGCTGATGGCGCGCATCCTCACCGATCAGCGTGCGATGCTGAACGGGGTGAAGGGGCCACAGGTGTTCACGCCGTACAAGGAGGTGCTCGACATCTATCGCGCCGGGTTGGCCGTACCGGACGATGTGACGCTGATGTGGCCCGACGACAATTTCGCCTATATCCGCCGCCTGCCCCAGCCGTCCGAACGCGCGCGGCAGGGCGGGCATGGCATCTATTATCACCTGTCGTATCTGGGCGCGCCACTCAGCTATCTGTGGCTGTCGACCACCCCGCCCGCGCTGATCGGCGAGGAGATGGGGCGGGCCTATGATCTGGGCGCGCGCACGATGTGGATCGCCAATGTCGGCGACCTGAAACCCGCCGAGCTAGCGACCGACTATTTCCTGTCGCTCGGCTGGGACATCGGCGTACGGGCGCGTGCCGGCTTCGTGCGCGACTGGGCGGCGGAGATTGTCGCGCCCGGACTGGCCGATGTGATCGCGGCGGTGATGGACGAGCATCACCGGCTGAACTTCGCGCGGCGGCCCGAGCATCTGCAATGGTGGCTGCCGGGGCAGAAGGCGCGCGCGAGCGCGATGCCGCCGAACGAGGTGGCGGCAAGGCGGGCGGCGTTCGCCGCGCTGGTGGCGCGGGTCGACGCGATCGAGCTGCAGGTTCCGGCCGAACGGCGCGAGGCGTTCTTCCAACTGGTGCGCTATCCAGTCGAGGCGGCGGCGATGGCGAACGAGCGGGTGTTCGCCGGCGAAGCGCACGACCGGCTGCGCGACCGCGACCTGCCCGCCGCGCTGGCCGAGGCAACGCGGGCGCAGGCGGCCGACCGGCGGATCGCGGCGCTGACCGATCGGTACAACAGCGGCAAGTGGCGCGGGTTCATGGCGGTCGAGCCGGCGGACGGCCAGTGGCGATCCTATCGCACCATGCCGCCGGTGGTGCCGGCGCTGGGCGGGCCGCTGGTCCCCGCGCCTGCTGTGGCGGCATCGGGGGATGTGGTCATCGACCTGTCCGAGATGCGTGGTGCGTGGCGGCGGGTCGCCGGGCTGGGTCGCGGCGGGACGGTGTTCGCCTCGACGCCGGGCAAACGGGTGACGGGAAGGGTTTCGGTCGACCTGCCGGCGGGCGAGTGGATGTTGTCAGTGGAGTTGCTGCCGACCTACCCCGATGCCGATGGTGCGCCGCTGGAGGTCGAGGTTCGGATCGATGGGCGCGACGAGCGGCTTGTCGTCGAGCGGGCGACCGGGGATGCGGCGTGGGCGCAGGCGGTGCTCGACAACCGGATCGTGGTTGCGGTGCCGGGCAGCGTCGGCGGTGGACGACATTCGTTGACGTTGGCGGCGACAGGGGGCGGCGTGCTGGTCGATCGGGTGGTCGCCCGGCGGAAATAATGGTGGTGATTCTGGCGGGAGCGTTGTCGGTGCGACTGCCCCCCGCACCGCTATTTCTTCGCCACCTCGACCGCGTAGATGTGGGTGGCACCTTCGAAATTGCCGCGGAAGACGACCCATTTCGCGTCGGGGGTGAAGGTCATGTTGGGTTCGAGCCGATAGTCGTGCCTGCGCATGTCGACCAGTTTCTCGACCTCCAGCGTGCCGGGCACGATCAGGCGGTCGGCATCGGCGGCGTGGATGTCGGCGACGTCGGGGATTGCCCTAGGCGTGAAGAGGTAGAGATATTTGCCGTCGGGCGCGTGCGCGACCATTTCGGCGTCCCCACCGTCGCCCGAGAAGCGCCGGCCGCCGGGCATCTGGTTGTAATGGACCGACCACTGGTTGCGGTCGACCTTGTACCAGTGCCGCTTGCCCGAGGTCAGGTCATAGCCCGCCAGCCAGAACACCTCGCCGCGCGGGGTTTGCAGATCGTACCAGATCGTCTTGCCGTCGGTGGAAAAGAACTCGTGGCCAGCAATTTCCATGTTCATCGTGCGGCGATGAACGAGCGTCTTCCCCGAACCATCGGCGCGGATCGTCCAGATGCGGTCGACCTTGTGCCACGGCCCTTCATGGCAATACAGAATCTGTTGCGGGTCGGTCGGCGAGAACTGGATATGGTTCAGCCAGTCGGTCGAGGCGGTGACGACGCGGCGCTGCCCGGTGCGTAGATCGATGGTGAAGATTTCCATCGGGATGCGCGCTTCCAGCCGTTCGTTCAGCCGGCGCTCCTTGGCCTCGGCGAAGCTGTAGGGCGTGCCGTCGGCGCGCGTCGCTTGATAATCTGCCTCGCCCGGCCCCACGACGCGGCCGGGGGTGTGGCGGCGGTCCTGCCGGGTGCCGTCGGGGCGCAGGCCGCCTTCCCCCAGCGCGACCTGCCCCAGCAACAGCGTCTCGTCGGCATTGATCGAGCCGATCGAGCCGCCGGGCACGTTGGCGACCTTGCGCGTCCTGCCCGTGTCAATATCGACCGCATGGATGGTCGAGGGGCCGCTGGCGTCGTTGCGAAGCTGCGTGGCGTAATAGGCGGTGCGGGTGCGCCGCCCGGTGAACAACAGGGTGATGCCGGGGCCGGAGACGAGCGGCTTCATCTCCCATGTCGCAAGGTCGATCGTCGCGATCCCGCCGGGAACGCTCACGACCATGCGGTCGCCCTGCGGCGTATAGCTGTTCTGATGAAAATACAGGCTGGTGCTGTCGGGCACGCGGCTGATGCGGATCACGCGGTGGCCGGTCGTCGCATCGACCCATTCGGCCGCCGGCTTCGCCACCGCCGGCGCCATCGGCAGGCACGCCATCGCCAGCATCGCCGCGCCGGCGAACAAGGATCGCACCGCCATGTCACTCTCCATTCGCGCTTGTAGATGTTCCACATAGTATGATAGCGCTTCACATTATGAGCATGATGACGCCGGATGCGCAAGTCCGGGATGTGCATAGGAGAGTGCGCGCGTGATTTCCGCCCCCCCGGCCAAACGCCCCGTCCGGCTGATAAACTATCTCGCCTATGGATCGAACGACGTGCTCGGTGCGGGATCGATGGCGGTCATCTCGGGCTGGGTGCTGATCTTCTACACCCAGTTCTGCGGCCTGACCGCCGGACAGGCGGCGCTGATCTTCGCGGTCGCGCGCATCCTCGATGCGATCGCGTCGCCGGTCATCGGCTATGTCTCCGACCATTTCGGCACCACCGCGCTCGGCCGCCGGTTCGGGCGGCGGCGGTTCTTCATCCTCGCCGCGATCCCGCTGCTGCCCAGCTTTGCGCTGATGTGGCTGCCGGGGATGAGCTTCTGGTATTACCTCGTCAGCTATGTCGGCTTCGAGCTCGTCTATGCGATGGTCATCATCCCGTACGAGACGCTCGCGGCGGAAATGTCGACCGATTACAAGACCAAGGCGAAGTTCGCCGGCTTCCGCATCCTGTTCGGGCAGACGGCGGCGATCCTTGCCGGCTTCCTGCCGCTGTGGCTCATCAACTACCTTGGCCGCGACAGCGCCTCGACCTTCTTCTATATGGGGATCATCTTCGCCGTGCTGTTCATGGCGACGGCGGCATTCCTGTATCGCTTCAGTTGGGAGCGGCCGTTGCCTCTCGACGCGCTGCCCGGCGCACGCAAGGAGGGCGGCATCGGATCGGCGTTCAAGGCGCTGTACCGCAACCTGTTCTCGACGATGCGCATCCGCGCGTTCCGGCTGCACCTCGGCATGTATCTCGGCGGCTATATCAGCCAGGACATTTTCAACGCGGCCTTCACCTTCTTCGTGATCTTCGCGCTGGCCGGAACCACGGCGATGGCGTCGGGGCTGCTCGGCACCATGTATATCGTGCAGTTCGTCGCGGTGGTGATCGCGATCAACCTCGCGCTGCGCGCCTCGCCCGCCTTCGCTTACCGTCTGGCGGCGGTGACGTTCGGATTAGGCGTGATCGTGCTGCTGTCGCTGTGGGCAGGCGGCACGACCGCGACCAGCCCGCTGATCTATCTGGCGATCGGACTGGCGGGATTGGGGCGCGGCGCGCTCAACTATATCCCGTGGGCGACGTACAACTACATGGCCGACGTCGACGAGATCGTGACCGGACAGCGGCGTGAAGGCAGCTTCGCCGGGGTCATGACCTTCGTACGCAAATTCACGCAGGCGCTGGCGGTGGCGGGCGTCGGCCTCATCATCCAGGCCGGCGGTTTCGTGTCGGGCGCGCAGGTGCAGACCCCGCAGGCAATTCACACCATTGCCGTCCTGCTGGGTGTGGGAACGCTCGGCGTGCTGGTGCTGGGCATTATCGTCTCGCTACGCTTCAGGCTGACGCCGGCGACGCACGGTATCTTGATGGAAGAGATCGAACGGCTGCGCTCGGGCGATCCGACCCCGCCCGATCCGCTGCACAAGGCAGTGGTCGAGGATCTGTCGGGCTGGCGACACCATCAGCTATGGGGCAAAAATCGGGTCGCCAACCCTGACTATGTCGAACCGTTCGACCCTGATGTCGACGTGTGGGACGGCGTCGACGTGACGAAGCCTCCGCGATGATCTGGGCGGCGGTGCTGGCGCAGGCGGCGACGACTGCGCCGGTGCCGCTGTGGCGCGATCCAGTGCATGACGGCGCGGCGGATGCCTCCACGGTGCGCGATACGCGGACCGGCGAATGGGTGATGTTCTACACCAACCGTCGCGCCGATCTGCCGCTCGCGGACGAGAAGGACGTGTCGTGGGTGCATGGCACCGCGATCGGCATCGCCCGGTCGAAGGACGGAGTGCGCTGGCGCTACGGCGGCACGGCGGCGATCCCTGCCGCCTGCACCGGCGCCACGCTCTGGGCGCCCGAGGTCCAGCGGATCGGCGGGCGGTGGCATATGTGGCTGACCGTCGTGCCCGGCGTGTTCCGTGACTGGAACGCAGCCCGCTTCCTCGTCCATCTAACCAGCCGCGATCTCGAACGCTGGGAGTGTGGCGAGCGGCTCGATCTGGGATCGGACCGGGTGATCGACGCCAGCGTCGCGGTGCTGGGGCCGCGCCGCTACCGACTGTGGTTCAACGACGAGCGCGCGGGCAAGGCGATCAGATATGCCGACAGCCGCGACCTGAAGCGCTGGGTGGTGAAGGGCACCGTGACCGACACGCCGGGCGAAGGGCCGAAGGTGGTGCGCTGGCGTGGAAAATGGTGGCTGGTGAGCGATGCGTGGCGGGGGTTGCTGGTGCAATCCTCACGCGATGCGACGCACTGGACCCGGCAGCCGGGCTATCTTCTGGCCGGGACGGGTATGCGGCCGGCCGACCGGGCAAAAGGGCAGCATCCCGACATCGTCGTGGTCGGCGACCGGGCGTTCATCGTCTATTTCGTCCACCAGTCGGGCGAGGCGGAGGCGGCGCGCGACCCGCGTTGGCACCGGCGCAGCGTGCTCCAGATCGCCGAGTTGCGCGAGGACGGCGGGGTGTTGTCGGTGGATCGCGAGACGTCAGTGGTGCGGCCGTTGCGCTGACTCACCCCCCGATCATGTTGCCGTAGCCGATGACGATCGTCGCGAGGATCAGCAGGCCGACCCCGGCCCACACCAGCGCGCGGGTTTTGGGGGCAGCGTCCTTCCACTCGCGCAGCGCGAAGCCCCAGAGCGTGCCGAAGATGATGATCGACGCCATGTGCAGCGTCCAGCTCGAAAAGCCGTACCGCCCCATCTGGCTTTCGCCCATGGTGTAGAAGAAGAACTGGAAATACCAGGCGGTGCCGGCCAGCGCGCACAGTGCGAAGTTGAGCGCCATCGGCGCGCCCTTCGCCTCGCCCCGCCCCAGCCATTGCCCGGCGCTGCGGTTGCGCGCGATCAGGATCGTACACCACACCGCGTTGGTCAACAGGCCGCCGAACATGACGAGGCACAGCACCGGGAGGCCCGTCCACAAGGGGCCAGTGCCCGCCGCCGCCGACAATGCCTTGATCGGCTCGCCCGCCGCAAGACCGAAGGCGAAACAGGCCGACATGATCCCGGCGAAGATCGCGACGACGATCCCCTTGCGGAAATCGAATTCGGCGACGGCGGCGGCCTTCTGTTCGGGCGAGAGCGCTTGATCCTTCTTCGCCCCCGCCAGCGCGACCACGACGATGCCGGCGATCGTCAGCCCGAGCCCCAGCAGGATGATGTTGCCCGAGGGCGTGTCGAGCAGCTTGGCGGCGAACTCGCCGGTGAACAGCGGCGGGATCAGCGTGCCGAACACGGTGCACAGCCCCAGTACCACCGCCATGCCGAGCGACAGGCCGAGGTAACGCATCACCAGACCATAGCCGAGCCCGCCGAACCCCCACAGGATGCCGAAGAACACCGGCCACAACAATGTGCTGGTCGGGGTGGCAGCAAATACGCCGAGCAGGTCGTTGGTCTGGATCGATGCGAAGAACCACGGCGCCAGCACCCATGAGAAGATGCCGCCGGTCAGCCAGTATATTTCCCACGACCAGCGTTTCACCCCGCGATAGGGCACGTAGAAACTGGCCGAGGCGAAGCCGCCCAGCCAGTGATAGAGCACGCCGGTCAACGGGTTGGGAGTCATAGCGTCAGGCCCAGTCGATAGAGGCGGTTGGCATTGCCGGCGAACAGCGCGTGGCGTTCGGCGTCGCTGAAATCGGCGGTGATCTTGTCGTACGCACCGAGCGTGGCGGCGAAGCTGCCGAAAAGCCTGTCGGTCGGGAAGTCGCTGGCGACCATCGCCCGATCGGTGCCGAACCGGTCGATCGCGGTGAGGACGAGGCCCCTCGCCTGCTCAAGCGTCCATGACCGGTGGGTGAAGCCGATGCCCGACAGCTTGATCGCGACGTGCGGCAAGGCGGCAAGCGCGGTCAGGCCGGCGCGCCATTCGGCTTCCTCGCCGGGCACGCACATGCCCATGTGGTTGACCATTACCGGCGTTTCGGGATGGCGCTCGATCAGCCGCGCCAGACCGGCGAACTGGCCGGGATAGGCTTGCAGGTCGAAGCTGAGGCCATGCGCCGCCAGCCGGGCATAGCCCGCCGCCCATGCGTCGTCGCGCGTCACATCGCGCGGCGTGTAGGTGCGGCGCGGATCGGCGTGCCAGTTGACGATGTGGCGGATGCCGCGGACGTTGGCATGCGCGGCGTGGGCGGCCAGCAACGTGTCGACCTGCGGGTCGGACAGATCGGCGAAGGCGACGATCGCATTCGGCATGCCGCTTGTATCAGCCATCGACTGGAGCCAGCGGGTTTCCGCCAGCGCGGCGGCCGCTTCCGCCCCGGCATCGACATGCACGATGCCGCGCACGTCCCATGCACCCGCATCTGCGCGGTAATCGTCGAGGAGATAGGTGCGCGCGATCGGTTCGACCGAGCCGTTGGGACCGTCGTCCGGGAACGGCGGCGTCAGCCACGGATAGCGGAGATGATCGAGGTCCCACAGATGGACATGGGCATCGATGAAGGGCAGCCCGGCCATGGCGTTCGCTCTCCTTTGCATCCCGTACCCCCGCGCAGGCGGGGGTCCAGGGTAACGATCGCCAGCCGTTGTTCGGCTTGGCGCTGGACCCCCGCCTGCGCGGGGGTACGGTCGGTCGTCAGAACGTCGTCCGGCCGCCCGAGGTGTCGAAGGTCGAGGCGGTGGTGAAGCTGCATTCCTCGCTGGCCATGAAACAGACCATCGCCGCGCTTTCGTCGACTTCGCCCAGCCGCCCCATCGGGATTTTCGAGCGCATGTAATCGACCTGGCTCTGCGGCAATTGCGCGAGGATCGGGCTTTCGAACGTCGCCGGGGTCAGCGCGTTGGCGATGACGCCCTTGCCCGCCAGTTCCTTGCCAAGCGACTTGGTGAGGCCGATCACCCCCGCCTTGGTCGCCGAATAGGCGCTGGCGTTGGGATTGCCTTCCTTGCCCGCCACCGAGGCGACGTTGACGATCCGGCCATAGCCGCCCGCCAGCATCAGCGGCACGACCGCGCGGTTGCAATAGAACAGCCCGTTCAGATTGACGTTGACGACGTGCAGCCAGCTATCGATCGGAAATTCATGCAACGGGACGGTCGCTCCGGTTATACCGGCCGAACAGACGAGCACGTCGATCCGGCCGCCGAGCGCGGCATGACTGTCAGTCGCGGCCCGCGCGACCGCGGCGGCGTCCGAAATGTCGAGCGCCACGACATGCGTCGCGCCGACATCCTCCTTCGCCTCCGCCAGCGCGGCTTCGTTCAGGTCCCACAGCGCGACCTGTCCACCCTCCGCGACGATGCGCCTGGCGGTCGCCCGGCCGAGGCCGGAGGCTCCGCCGGTGACGACGGCGGTGCGGCCGGCGAAGCGCCCTTCATAGATGGTCATCCGAGCACCGCGTCGCCAAGGTTGCGCCATTCGACGACCTGCTGGTTCTGTTCGCCAAGCCCTGCGATGCCGAGCTTCATCGTGTCGCCCGCCTTCAGATAGATGGCGTTCGGCTTCTTGCCCTCACCCACACCCGGCGGCGTGCCGGTAATCATCAGGTCGCCCGGATACAGCGTGATATATTCGCTGACGTAGGCAATCAGTTCGGCGACGTCGAAGATCATCGTCTTCGTGTTGCCGGTCTGCATCCGCTCACCGTTCACGTCGAGGAACATGGCGAGGTCCTGATGGTCGCCGACCTCGTCGGGCGTCACCAGCCACGGGCCGACCGGGCAAAAGGTGTCGTGGCCCTTGCCCTTCGACCACTGGCTGCCGCGCTGCTTCTGGTTGAAGCGTTCCGACACGTCGTTGGCGATGGCGAAGCCGGCGACGTGTGAGAGCGCATCTTCCTTCGACACGTAGCGCGCGGTCTTGCCGATCACGACCGCCAGCTCGACTTCCCAGTCGGTGTGGGTCGAATCGCGCGGGATCATCACTTCGTCGTTCGGGCCGGTCAACGACGACAGCGCCTTCATGAACATCATCGGTTCGGCCGGCACCGGCAGGTTCGATTCGGCAGCATGATCGGCATAGTTCAGCCCGATCGCGACGATCTTGCCGATGCCCTTCACCGGCACGCCGTAGCGCGGCGTTCCGTCGACGACGGGCAGGCTGTCGATGTCGACGTCCAGCCCGGCGATGGCATCGACGGTGATGTCGGACACCACGCCCGACAGGTCGCGGATGTTGCCGTCGTTATCGACGACGCCAGGCTTCTCGTTACCCTGGGTTCCGTAGCGGCAGAATTTCATGGGCTGTCTCTCAGTGCTCGAAGGGGCGGTGCATCGGCAGGTCGCGGTTCAGTTCGACCCCGAAGCCGGGCGCGTCGAGCTTGCTGGTCCGCATCCGGCCGTTTTCGGGGATGGGTTCGCCGATCAACTGCGGGTGGAACATCGGCTGCACATGGTCGGCTTCCGGCGCCATCATCAGATATTCGGCGAACGGCGAATTATGCCGCGTGACGACGAAATGATAGCTGTAGACCGACGATCCATGCGGCACGACCAGCTTGCCGCGCGCATCGGCCAGCGCGCTGATCTTGAGCAGTTCGGTCACGCCGCCGCACCAGCCCACATCGGGCTGGATGATGTCGCAACAGTCCATCTCCAGCAGCATGCGGAAGCCCCAGCGGGTCGCCTCATGCTCGCCGGTCGTCACCAGCATTCCCTTGGGCGCATTGCGCTTCAACTCGGCATAGCCCCAGTAATCGTCGGGGCTGATCGCCTCCTCGATCCACTTCAGGCCGTGTTCGTGCGCGGCATGGGCGAGGCGGGTGGCATAGTCGACGTCGAGCGCCATCCAGCAATCCCACATCAGCCAGAAGTCCGGGCCGACGCGCGCGCGCATCTCGGCCAGTTCGGCGATATTCTTCTTGAGCCCCTCGACGCCCTCGGCGGGGCCGTGGTGCAGCGGCATCTTGCCGCCGATGAAGCCCATTTCCTTGGCCAAATCGGGCCGCGCGCCGGTCGCGTAGAATTGCAGCTCGTCGCGCACCGCGCCGCCCAGCATCTGGTATACCGGCTCGTCGCGCAGCTTGCCGAGCAGGTCCCACAGCGCGAGGTCGACGCCGGAAATGGCGTTCACCACCAGTCCCTTGCGCCCGTAATATTGCGTCGAGAAGTACATCTGGTCCCAGATCTTCTCATATTCGGTCGGGCTGCGCCCTTCGAGGAAGCGGGCGAGATGCTTTTCCACGATGAAGCAGGCGGGTTCGCCGCCGGTCGTGACCGCGAAGCCGATCGTGCCGTCCTCCGCCTCGATCTCGACGATCAGCGTGCCGAGCACGTTGATGCCGAAGCTCTGCCGCGACTGGCGATATTCGGGGTAGCGGCTCATCGGCGTCGCGATGTGATCGTCGATCCAGTGATAGCCCTGCTGGTCGTGATAATCCGCACCGCCGCCACGCACGGTGAACGCGCGGACGTGTTTGATCCTGGGAAGCGCCGCCTTCATTGCCACACCTTATCCTTGGGCGCGCGCACTTGCCCGCCGCCGACTGAACTGGAAAACCACACGCCAAGCCGTACCATCATGTGGTACGATGTCAGCATATGGTCGAATAGTTGGAACCCTTTTTGCGGCAAGTGCCGCGAAACATCCGCTCCGGCTGGTTTACTTTCTCACTTTATGGGATAGGATGCTACTAGATGAGACAGAACCCGTCAAACGAAGAATCGCCGTCCGACGCCGCCGTTCCGCTGGAAACGGGGACCAGGCCGGAGAACAAGACGCAAGGCAGCCAGACGCTGGTGCGCGGGCTCGACCTGCTCGATCAGGTGATCGACGGGCCGGTGAAGCTGGCCGAACTGTCGCAGCGCATGGGGCTGACGCGCTCGACGACGCACCGCCTTGCCAATGCGTTGATCGACCGGGGTTTCCTCACCTTCCTGCCGCGCGAGGGCTATCTGTTGGGGCCGAAGCTGTTGCAGCTCGGTTTTCTGGCACAGGGACAGGCCGACATCGTGCAGATCGCCCGGCCGCGGATCGAGGAACTGGCCGCGCAGAGCGAGGATACCGTCCATTTCGGGCGGCTGGACGATAATCTGGCGCTGTATCTCGACAAGATACCGGGGCGGCGGCGCGTCGACATCTCCAGCCGGATCGGCGATCGCCAGCCGTTGACCTCGACCGGTCTGGGCAAGGCGCTGCTGCTCGACGACGACGAGGCGCACTGGACCCGGGTGTTCGAGGCGGAACATCCGCCAGGCACGCGCCGCCCAGACTTCGCGGTGTGGCTGGAACGGATGCGCGGCTATGTCGCCAGCGGCCATGCCTATGACTTGGAAGAAAACGAGGATCTAATCCGCTGCGTCGCCGCCCCCGTGCGCGATGCGTCGGGGCGGATCGCCGGCGCGATCAGCGTGTCGAGCGCCGCGCAATATATGGACGATGCCCGCATGGCGACGCTGAGCGTCGAGGTGCGCGGCACCGCCGAGCGGATCAGCCGCGATCTCGGCTGGTCCCCCGAAACCCAAGCGTTGCAGAAGCGACGCCGGAAATGATGTGGAGAGCGTGATGAAGCTGTTGGAAGGCAAGACAGTATTGGTGACGGGCGCGTCGACCGGCATCGGTCGCGCGGCGGCGATCGGCGCGGCGCAAGCTGGCGCGAACGTCGTCATCAACTATCACAGCCGCGATGCCGACGCCGATGCCTGTATCGCCGCGATCGAGGCTACGGGTCAGCGCGGCCTCGCGATCAAGGGCGACGTGGCCGAGGCCGCGACCGCGACCGATTTCGTCGCGAAGGCGGTGGCCGAGTTCGGTCGGGTCGACGTGATGGTATCGAACGCGGGCATCTGCCCGTTCCACAGCTTCCTCGAAATGCCCGCGGAAACGCTGGAGCGGACGCTGCGCGTCAACCTGCACGGCGCCTATTACATGTGCCAGGCGGCAGCGCGGGCGATGGTCGAGCAGGGCGAAGGCGGCGCGATCGTCGCCGTCTCGTCGATCTCGGCGCTGGTCGGCGGCGAATATCAGACGCATTATACCCCGACCAAGGCGGGGGTCCATTCGCTGATGCAGTCGACCGCCATTGCGCTGGGCCGGCACGGCATCCGCTGCAATTCGGTGCTGCCGGGCACGATCCTGACCGAGATCAACAAGGACGACCTCGCCGACGAGGGCAAGCGCAAGTATATGGAAAGCCGCGTGCCGCTCGGCCGGCTGGGAAGACCTGAGGACATGGTCGGGCCGATTGTGTTCCTCGCCTCCGACATGGCAGCCTATGTCACTGGTGCTGCGCTGCTGGTCGACGGCGGCATGTTCGTGAACCTCCAGTGAGGCCGCTCGCACTCGCCCTCGCGCTGCTGGCCGCCGCGCCGGCCACCGCCGAGACGATCTTCATCGCCGGGGATTCGACCGCGCAAACCTACAAGCAGGATCGCTATCCGCAGACCGGCTGGGGGCAGATGCTGCCGTGCGGCCTCACCGGCGACGTGAAGGTCGAAAACCGGGCGATGGGTGGTCGTTCGACCAAGAGCTTCATCGCCGAGGGGCGGTGGGACAAGATCATGGCCGATATGAAAGCGGGCGACGTGGTGCTGATCCAGTTCGGCCACAACGACGCCAGCCAGAACAAGCCCGAACGCTATGCTCCGGCGGCGACGCTGTATCGCGACAACCTGCTGCGGATGGTGTGGGAGACGAAGGGGCGCGGCGCGACGCCGATCCTCATCACCCCGGTCACGCGGCGCTCGTTCGGGCCGGACGGCCGGACCAAGGCGGACTTCGCCCCATGGTCTGCGGTGGTGCGCGACATCGCGGCGACAACGGGGACGCAGTTGATCGACCTCGAAGCGTCGTCGCGCGGCTGGGTCGACGGCAAGGGGATCGAGCCGTCCAAGGCGCTGTTCCTCCATTATCCGGCGGGACGCTGGCCAGGGTTCAAGGACGGCATCGCCGACGACACCCATTTCAGCGAACTGGGCGCACGCGGCATCGCCGAGCTGATCGCCGCCGATCTGGCGCGTACCGGGCTGCCGGTGGCGGCGAAGGTGGCAAAGGATCGCCCCGACCTGACGCGGACGACGCCGCTGGGAAGCACGGCATGTCGGTGATCCTCGCACGGCGGACGCTGCTGGGCGGTACGGTGGCGCTGGGGCTTGCCGCCGCGCTGCCGGCGCAGGCTCCTGCCCCCCTGACCTATCGTCCGATCTGGCCGGGCAAGGCACCCGGCGGCGAGAAAGTGACCGAGGTCGAGCAGGAAATCCCGCGCTCGCCGACCGGTCCGAAGGACGACACCGCCTTCCTCCATGTCACCACGCCGACGATGGCGCATGTCGCCCCGGCCAAACCCAATGGCGCGGCGATCCTGTTGATCCCCGGCGGCGGCTATCTGCGCGTCGCGATCGGCAATGGCGGCCGGGCGTTGCTGCAATTCTTCGCCGATCAGGGCTATCACGCCTATCTGCTCAAATATCGCCTGCCGGGCGATCCTTGGGCGGCGGGACCCGATGCGCCGTTGCAGGACGCGCAGCGCGGGCTGCGGATCGTCAAGGCCGAGGCGAAGGCCAATGGCGTCGCGATCGACCGGATCGGGGTGATGGGCTTTTCCGCCGGCGGGCATCTGGCGGCGATGCTGGCGTATCGCGGCGACGAGACGTACCGCGCGGTCGATGCCGCCGATGCCCAGCCGCTGGGCGTTCGCGCGGCGGGGCTGCTCTATCCGGTCGCGCTGATGGGGGTGCCGGGCACCCACCGGGGATCGCAGGACCAGTTGCTGGGCAAGGACCCCGCGCCCGACGTCGCGCTGCGTTACCGCACCGACGCGCGGATCACGACGGCGAGTCCGCCGACGTTCATCGCCCATGCGATCGATGACCGGGTCGTGTCGGTCGACAACGGCCTCGCGCTGCTCGCCGCGCTGCGCCGGGCGAAGGTGCCGGCCGAAGCCTATCTGCCCGAAATCGGTGGCCATGGCTTTGGCGTCACGATCGACGGACAACCGGCCCCGTGGACACGGTTGTTCTTCGCCTGGGCGAAGCGGCACGGACTGTGACCCGACCGACCGTCGCCCTGTTCGTCACCTGTCTGGTCGATGCGATGCGGCCATCGATCGGCTTCGCCAGCATCAAGGTGCTGGAAGAAGCCGGGTTCGACGTGATCGTACCGCAGGGGCAGACCTGTTGCGGGCAGCCGGCGTTCAATTCGGGCGACCGGGCAGGCGCGGTGGAAATCGCCAGGGCGACGATCGCCACGCTCGAACCGTACGACACGATCGTGGTGCCGAGCGGATCGTGCGGCGGCACGATCAAGGCCCATTATCCCGAATTGTTCGCCGACGATCCGGCATGGTTGGCGCGGGCGGAAGCAGTGTCGGCCAAAACGCATGAAATCCTGTCGTTCCTCGACGCACAGGGCTGGCGGCCCGCCGGCGTCGCGCTTGCGACGAGCGCGGCCTATCACGACAGTTGTTCCGGCTTGCGCGAACTGGGCGTCAAACGTCAGCCGCGCGCCCTGCTCGGCGCGGTCGCCGGGCTGGAGCAGGTGACGCTGAAAGGCGCGGAAACCTGCTGCGGGTTCGGCGGCACTTTCTGCGTGAAATATCCCGCCATCTCGAACGCGGTGGTCGAGGAAAAAGCACAGGCGATCGAGGACAGCGGCGCGGCGCTGCTGCTGGCGGGCGATCTCGGCTGCCTGATGAACATGGCGGGCAAGCTGCACCGGCGCGGCAGCGGGGTGCGCGCGTTCCACACCGTCGAGGTGCTGGCGGGCATGGGCGATGGCCCGGCGATCGGGGAAACGCGATGAGCTTTGGACAACGGGTCGAGCTGGCGCTGGCCGATCCGATCCTGAAGATCGCGGTCGAACGCACCGCCGGCACCGCCGAGGCCAAGCGCGCGGCGGCGGTGGCAGCGTTTCCGGCGTTCGAGGATGCGCGGGCGCGGGCGGCGGCGATCAAGGATCACACGATCGCCAACCTCGGCCATTATCTGGAACAGTTCGAGGCGAATGCGATTGCGGCGGGCGCGCAGGTCCATTGGGCGCAGACCGCCGACGAGGCCGCCAAGATCGTCATCGATCTGTGCCGCAAGGCGGGGGCGAAATCGGTCGCGCGCTCGAAATCGATGCTGGGCGAGGAGATCGGCCTGCCCCACGCGCTGGCGGAGGCGGGAATCGAGCGGATCGAAACCGATCTGGCCGAACACATCATCCAGTTGGCGGGCGAGCGGCCGTCGCACATCGTCTGGCCGGCGATGCACAAGACCCGCGAACAGGTGTCCGAGCTGTTCCGCGCGAAGCACGCCGATCCGCATGTCGAGGAAAGCATCGCCGCGATGGCGGAGAGCGCCAGGCGGCATTTGCGCGTCGGCATGCTCGGGGCCGATGTCGGCATCTCGGGCGCCAATTTCCTGATCGCCGATACGGGAAGCATCTGCACCGTCACCAACGAAGGCAATGCCGAACTGTCGATCGTGCCGCCGCGCGTCCATATCGTGACGGCGGGGATCGAGAAACTGGTGCCGGCGATGCCGCATGCGATCCATATGCTACGGATGCTGGCGCGATCGGCGACCGGCGCGGCGCTGACCCAATATACGACCTTCTATACCGGGCCGAAACGCGCCGGCGACCGCGACGGACCGGCGGAAATGCACATCGTGCTGGTCGACAACGGCCGCAGCGCGATGCGCGACGATGCGGCGCTGAAAGACATGCTGCGCTGCATACGTTGCGGGGCGTGCATGAACCACTGCGTCGTGTTCCGGCAGGTCGGCGGCCATGCCTATGGCGGCACCTATCCCGGGCCGATGGGCGCGGTGCTGACCCCGGCGCTCGACGGGCTGTCGGCCAACCGCGATCTGGCGCACGCCTGCACGATGAACGGACGGTGTCAGGAGGTATGCCCGGTCAACATCCCCCTCCCCACCCTGTTGCGCGGCTGGCGCGAGAAGAGCTGGCGCGAGGGGCTGGAGCCGGTGACGATGCGGCAGGGGCTGGGCTGGTGGCGACGGCTGGTGCTGCGGCCCAGGCTCTACCGGCTGGCGAGCGCGGCGGCGGTGCAGTCGATGCGGTTGCTGGCGAAGCGCGGCTGGATCGCCAAATTGCCGCTGGCCGGGGCATGGACCGCGCACCGCGACATGCCGGCACCGGAAGGCGGCACGTTCATGGCGCAATATGCCAGGGGCAAGCGGCGATGAGCGCGCGCGACGCGATCCTCGACAAGCTGCGCCGCGCGGTGCCGGCGGACCTCGCCGAACAGGCGGCAGCGCTGGTGCGCGGCAACGAGCGGCCACCCGAACCGGCGGGCACGCTCGCCGAACGATTCGCCGGCCGGCTGGCGGCACCGAGCGTGTCGGCGACGATCGAGCGGATCGGGGCGTTGGACGCGCTGCCGGCGGCGGTCGGGCGCTATCTGGGCGAGGCCGGCCTCGCGCCGGCGCTCTACCTGCCGCCCGATCCGGCGGTGCTCGGGCTCGACTGGTCGGGCTTCGCGATCACCGATGCCGCGCTGCCCGATCAGCCGGCGGCGCTGGCGGTGGCGAAGGCGGGCGCTGCCGAAAGCGGGTCGCTGGTGTTCGAAACCGCGCCCGATGCACCGATGCTGCCCAACTTCCTGACGCTGCACCACATCGTCGTGCTGGCGGCCGACACGCTGGTCGACCGGCTGGAGGATATTCCCGCCGATCTGGCCGGGCACCGCGCGCATTACTGGGTGACGGGCGTGTCGGGGACGACCGATATTGAAGGGCAATATGTCCGCGGCGCGCATGGGCCACGGTTCCTGCATGTCGTGCTGGTCGGATAGTCGACGGCAGGGGTGCGGCCCGACGACGCCGGATAGCATTACGATCGGCTGAAAACCGCCAATATCGTTGCACCGCCGCATATTTTGTTCTGCGGTCGGAACGAGCGTCATCACGCATACGTATTGCGCGTGACAAGCGTTTCGCAATCGATACTGTCGTCTTGTCCGATTCAGGAGCCCGCGTGACCCAGCCTGCCCTTGCCGCCGCCGCTTCGCCCACGCCACCGCTCGCCGATGCCATTCTCGACACGCTGATCCACCGGATCGGCAAGGACGCGCAGGCCGCGCTGCCGCACGACTGGCTGGCCGCCACGATCCTGACCGTCCGCAACGACGTGATCGAACGCTGGATGACGTCGAGCAAGCAGGCGCATGCCGATGGCGCGAAGCGGGTCTATTATCTCAGCCTCGAATTCCTGATCGGGCGGCTGCTGCGCGACGCGATCGCCAATCTGTCGCGCAGCGACGAGGTGCGCGCGGCGCTGGCGTCGCTCGGCGTCGATCTGTCGACGCTGGAGGACGAGGAACCCGATGCCGCGCTCGGCAACGGTGGCCTCGGCCGGCTGGCGGCGTGCTTCATGGAAAGCCTCGCGACGCTCGATCTGCCCGCCTATGGCTATGGCATCCGCTATGTGAACGGCATGTTCCGCCAGCGGATCGACAATGGCTGGCAGGTCGAACTGCCCGAAACGTGGCTGCGGCACGGCAATCCGTGGGAGTTCGAGCGGCGCGAGAGCGCCTATCCGGTCGGCTTCGGCGGCGAAGTGACCGGCGACGAGAATGGCGCGGTCCACTGGCACCCGGCCGAGATGGTCGAGGCGATGGCGGTCGACACGCCGGTGATCGGCTGGCGCGGGGCGCGGGTGAACACGCTGCGGTTGTGGACCGCGCGCGCCTATGACCCGATCCGGCTCGACCGGTTCAACGCCGGCGACCATGAAGGCGCGCTGGCCGGACAGGTGCGTGCCGAAACGCTGGTTCGCGTCCTCTATCCCGCCGATGCGACGCCCGCCGGACAGGAGCTGCGGCTGCGGCAGGAGTATTTCTTCTCCTCCGCTTCGATCCAGGACATCGTGCGCCGCCACGTCCAATATTCCGGCGACATCCGCACGCTGGCGGACAAGGCGGCGATCCAGTTGAACGATACGCATCCGGCGGTGTCGGTCGCCGAACTGATGCGGCTGTTGATCGACGAACATGCGCTCGATCTGGACGAGGCATGGACGATCACCAAGGCAACGTTCGGCTATACCAACCACACGCTGCTGCCCGAGGCGCTGGAAAGCTGGCCCCTCCCCCTCTTCGAGCGGCTGCTGCCCCGACACATGCAGATCGTCTACGCGATCAACGCCAAGGTGCTGCGCGAGGCGCGCGCCAAGGGGATCGACGACGGCGCGATCTCGTCGATCAGCCTGATCGACGAGGGCGGCGAGCGGCGGGTGCGGATGGCCAACCTCGCGTTCGTCGGCAGCCACAGCGTCAATGGCGTGGCGGCGTTGCATACCGACCTGATGAAGCAGACGGTCTTCGCCGATCTCCACCGGCTGTATCCCACGCGGATCAACAACAAGACCAACGGCATCACCCCCAGGCGTTGGCTGTTCGAGAGCAACCCAGCGCTCACCGCATTGATTCGCGAGGCGATCGGCGACGGTTTCCTCGACGATGCGGCGAAACTGGCCGATCTGCGCCCCTTCGCCGAGGATGCCGCGTTCCGCGAAAAGTTCGAGCAGGTGAAGCGCGCGAACAAGTCGCGGCTGGCGCAGCATCTGCGCGAGACGATGGGCGTCCGGCTCGATCCGCAGGCGATGTTCGACGTGCAGGTGAAGCGCATCCACGAATACAAGCGCCAGTTGCTCAACATCCTCGAGACGGTGGCGCTGTACGACCAGATCCGCAGCCATCCCGAACGCGACTGGACCCCGCGCGTGAAGCTGTTCGGCGGTAAGGCCGCGCCGAGCTATCACAACGCCAAGCAGATCATCAAACTGGCGGGCGACGTGGCGCGGCGGGTGAACGCCGATCCGGCGGTCGGCAACCTGCTGCGCGTCGCATTCATCCCCAACTACAATGTGTCGCTGGCGGAGAAGATCATGCCGGCGGCCGACTTGTCCGAACAGATCAGCACGGCCGGGATGGAGGCATCGGGCACCGGCAACATGAAGCTGGCGCTGAACGGCGCGCTGACCATCGGCACCTTGGACGGGGCGAACGTCGAAATCCGCGACCATGTCGGTGCCGAGGACATCATCATCTTCGGCATGACCGCCGACGAGGTCGCGGCGAAGCGCGCCGCCGGATATGACCCGCGCGAGGCGATCGCCGCGTCGCCCGAACTGGCGCAGGCGCTGGCGGCGATCAAGGGCGGGGTGTTCAGCCATGACGATCCGACCCGCTATGTCGGGCTGATCGAGGGGATCGAGAACAGCGACTGGTTCCTGTGCGCCGCCGACTTCGACAGCTATGCCACCGCGCAGCGCGACGTCGACCGCCGCTGGCAAGACCGTGCCGGGTGGAATGCCAGTGCGATCCGCAACGTGGCCGGCGTCGGCTGGTTCTCGTCCGACCGCACGATCGGCGAATATGCCCGCGACATCTGGGGCGTGATGTGACGCCTTCGGCGGACGCGATCGCCGCGCTCCTTGAAGGCAGGCAAGCCGATCCGTTCGCCCTGTTGGGGCCGCATGCCGGCCCCGCCGGCACCTTCGTGCGCGCATGGCTGCCCGGTGCGCAGAAGGTGCTGGCGCATGACCTGTCGGGCACGGTGCTCGGCGAGTTGAAGCCGGTCGGCGACGGCATGGTCGAGGGGATCGTCGCCGGCCCGCCCCGGCCCTTGTGGTATTACGCGCGCGGCGGCGGCGGCGAATGGTGGGTGAAGGACCCGTACAGCTTCGGACCCGTCCTTGGCCCCACCGACGATTTCCTGATTGCCGAGGGGACGCACCTGCGCCTCCACGACAAGCTCGGCGCGCATCCGATTCGCCACGAAGGCGCCGATGGCATGCACTTCGCCGTCTGGGCGCCCAATGCGCAGGTGGTGAGCGTCGTCGGCGACTGGAACGGGTGGGACGCGAAGCGCCACCCGATGCGCCGGCGCGGCGACGTGGGCGTGTGGGAAATCTTCCTGCCCGACGTCGGACCAGGGCAGGCGTATAAATTCGCCATCCGGGGGCCGGACGGGCAATTGCTGCCGCTGAAGGCCGATCCGTTCGCCTTCGCCAGCGAATTGCGCCCGGCCACCGCGTCGCGCACCGCCGCGCCGATCGATCACGACTGGCACGATGCGGCGCACCGCGCGCATTGGGCGTCGATCGATCCGCGCCGGGTGCCGATCTCGATCTACGAGGTCCATGCCGGAAGCTGGCAGCGCGAGGACGATGGCGGCTTCCTGCATTGGGACCGGATGGCCGACCGGCTGATTCCCTATGTCATCGCGATGGGCTTCACCCATATCGAATTTCTGCCGATCAGCGAGCATCCCTATGATCCGTCATGGGGCTATCAGACGACCGGCCTTTATGCCCCCTCCGCCCGCTTCGGCGATCCGGCGGGGTTCGCGCGTTTCGTCGACGGCGCGCACAAGGCGGGGATCGGCGTGCTGCTCGACTGGGTGCCGGCGCATTTCCCGGTCGACGCGCATGGCCTCGCGCAGTTCGACGGGACCGCGCTCTACGAACATGAAGACCCGCGGTTGGGCTTCCACCCCGACTGGCAGACCGCGATCTATAATTTCGGGCGGCGCGAGGTGTCGCAGTTCCTCGTCAACAACGCGCTGTTCTGGGCCGAACATTATCATGTCGATGGCCTGCGCGTCGATGCGGTCGCCTCGATGCTCTACCGCGACTATTCGCGCGAGCCGGGCGAATGGATTCCCAATGCCGATGGCGGGCGCGAGAATTGGGAAGCGGTCGACTTTCTGCGCGCCACCAACCGCGCGATCTACCGCGAGCATCCCGGCGTCTTCACCGTCGCCGAGGAATCGACGTCGTGGCCCGGCGTCAGCCGTCCGGCGCATGAAGGGGGGCTGGGCTTCGGGTTCAAATGGAACATGGGCTTCATGCACGACACGCTGTCGTACATGGCGCGCGAACCGGTCCACCGGCAGCACCACCATGACGACATCACCTTCGGCCTGACCTATGCCTTCGCCGAGAATTTCGTCCTGCCGCTCAGCCATGACGAGGTCGTCCACGGCAAGGGATCGTTGCTGACGAAGATGGCGGGCGACGAATGGCAGAAATTCGCCAATCTTCGCGCCTATTATGCGTTGATGTGGGGCTATCCCGGCAAGAAGCTGCTGTTCATGGGGCAGGAGTTCGCGCAGGCGCGCGAATGGTCGGAGGAACGTGCACTCGACTGGGAGTTGCTCGAAGCGCCGGCCCATGCTGGCGTGTCGTTGCTGGTGCGCGATCTCAACCATCGCTACCGCGACACCCCCGCGCTCCATGCGCGCGATTGCGAGGGTGACGGGTTCTGCTGGGCAGTTGTCGACGATGCCGCGCAGTCGGTGTTCGCGTGGGAGCGGCGTGCACCGGGCGAGCCGCCGGTGCTGGTCGTCGCCAACATGACGCCGGTGCCGCGTTACGGCTACCGCGTGCCGGTGTCGGCGAACGGGCGCTGGCGCGAAATCCTGAACAGCGATGCGTCCGCCTATGGCGGGAGCGGACTGGGCAATCTGGGCGTTGTCGAGGGCAAGGACGGGAGCGTCGTGCTGACGCTGCCGCCGCTCGCGACAATGTGGTTTCGATTAGAACGATAAACGGGGAGGATGTATGGAGCGTAGGGGGCAACCATTGGCACGCGATGCCATGGCCTATGTGCTGGCCGGCGGACGTGGCAGCCGCTTGTTCGAGATGACCGATACGCGCGCGAAGCCGGCGGTCTATTTCGGCGGCAAGAGCCGGATCATCGATTTCGCGCTGTCGAACGCGATCAATTCAGGCATCCGCCGCATCGGCGTGGCGACACAGTACAAGGCGCACAGCCTGATCCGCCACCTGCAACGCGGCTGGAACTTCCTGCGCCCCGAACGCAACGAAAGCTTCGACATCCTGCCCGCCAGCCAGCGGATCAGCGAGTTCCAGTGGTATGAGGGCACCGCCGACGCCGTCTACCAGAACATCGACATCATCCAGAGCTATCGCCCCGAATATATGGTGATCCTGGCGGGCGATCACATCTACAAGATGGATTACGAGCTGATGCTTCAGCAGCACTGCGATACGGGAGCCGACGTCACGGTCGCCTGTATGGAAGTGCCGCGGATGGAGGCGTCCGGCTTCGGCGTGATGCACGTCGACGGCACCGACCGGATCATCGATTTCGTCGAGAAACCCGCCGATCCGCCGGCGATGCCCGACAATCCCGACATGGCGCTCGCCAGCCTCGGCATCTATGTCTTCCGCACCGAATTGCTGTTCGAACAGTTGCGCCGCGACGCCGATGAGGAAGGATCGTCGCGCGATTTCGGCAAGGACCTGATCCCGTGGCTGGTCCGGCACGGCCATGCGCAGGCGCATCGCTTCTCCGCCTCCTGCGTCCGCTCGGCCGACGAGCCGGGGTCCTACTGGCGCGACGTGGGCACGGTCGATGCCTATTGGGAAGCCAACATCGATCTGACCGACGTGGTGCCGCAGCTCGACCTGTACGACCGGAGCTGGCCGCTGTGGACCTATTCGGAAATCACCCCGCCCGCCAAGTTCGTCCATGACCTCGACGGGCGGCGCGGCAGCGCGGTGTCGAGCCTGATCGCGGGCGACTGCATCGTGTCGGGTGCCAGCGTGCATCGCAGCCTGCTCAGCACCGGGGTGCGCGCGCACAGCTTCGCCAGTATCGACGAATCGGTGGTGCTGCCGATGACGCGGATCGGGCGTGGCGCGCGGCTCACCAAATGCGTGGTCGACGCCGGGGTGACGATCCCCGACGGACTGGTGATCGGCGAGGATCCGGTGATGGACGCCCATCGTTTCCGCCGGACCGAACGCGGGGTGTGCCTCATCACCCAGCCGATGATCGACCGGCTGTAGGGCGGTCGATGCGCGTTCTGTCGGTCGCGTCCGAAGCCTATCCGCTGGTCAAGACCGGCGGCCTTGCCGATGTCGTCGGCGCCCTGCCCGCCGCGCTCGCCCCGCACGGGATCGAGACGGTGACATTGCTGCCCGGCTATCCGGCGGTCATGAAGGCGGCGACCGCAAAGGTCGTGCGGACATGGGACGATCTGCTGGGTGAGCCGGCGCGGCTGCTGGGTGGCACGATCGACGGGCATCCCTTGCTGGTGCTCGACGTGCCGACGCTGTTCGCACGCGACGGCGGCCCCTATGCCGATGCGACCGGCCGCGACTGGGCGGACAATTGGCGGCGGTTCGCGGCCCTGTCGCGCGCAGCGGCGGACATCGCGGGCGACTTCGATCTGGTACACGCGCATGACTGGCAGGCGGCGCTGACCCCGGCCTATCTGCGCTATGACGACAGCGCGGTGCCGAGCGTCGTCACCATCCACAATATCGCGTTTCAGGGGCATTATGACGCGACGGTCTTCGCCGACCTCGGCTTGCCCGACGCGGCGTTCGCGCTCGACGGCGTCGAATATTATGGCGGGGTCGGGTTGCTGAAAGCCGGGCTGGCTTCCGCCTCGGCGATCACCACCGTGTCGCCGAGCTATGCCGAGGAAATCCGGAGGCCCGCGTTCGGCATGGGGCTGGAAGGACTGATCGAGGTCCGGCGCGACCGGGTGAGCGGCATCGTCAACGGCATCGACCCGGCGGTGTGGTCGCCACACGCCGACACGGCGCTGCCTGCGCCCTATTCCGTCCGTACCCTCGCCCGCCGTCGCACCAACAAGCGTGCGCTTGAGGCGGCGTTCGATCTGGCGCGGGGCGATGGCCCGATCTTCGTCGTGGTCAGCCGGCTGACATGGCAGAAGGGCATGGACGTACTCGCCGACACGCTCGACACGCTGGTGGCCTTGGGCGGGCGGCTGGCGCTGCTCGGATCGGGCGACGCCGCGCTCGAAGCCGCGTTTCTTGACGCCGCCCGGCGGCATCCCGGCGCGATCGGGGTGCGGATCGGCTATGACGAGGCGCTGTCGCATCTGTTGCAAGGCGGCGGCGATGCGATCCTGATCCCGTCGCGGTTCGAGCCGTGCGGGCTGACGCAGCTCTACGGTCTCGCTTATGGCTGCGTGCCGGTGGTGGCGCGAACCGGTGGCCTCGCCGATACGGTAATCGACGCCAACGAGGCGGCGGTCGCGGCGGGTGTCGCCACCGGCGTGCAGTTCGGTGACGTCAGTGTCGATGGCCTGGTCCACGCGCTACGCCGGACGATCGACCTGTATCGCCAGCCGCCACTGTGGAGCGCGATGCAGCGGCAGGGCATGCGCGCCGACTTTAGCTGGACGCGCAGCGGCGCGCGCTATGCCGCACTCTATCGCAGCCTGATCGCGGCGTGATCCCCGGCGCAAGTCCGATGCCCGGCGGCACCGCCTTCGCGGTGCGCGCGCGGCGGGCCGATGCGGTGTGGCTGTGCCTGTTCGACGGCGACGACGAACGCCGCGTCGCGATGACGCGCGACGGCGACTGGTTCGTGGTCGAGGTGCCGGGCGTCGGGCCGGGGCAGCGCTATGGCTATCGCGCCGAAGGCGAATGGGCACCCGATCGCGGACTGTGGCATGATCCGGCCAAGCTGCTCGTCGATCCCTATGCGGTCGAACTCGATCGCCGGTTCGGGTGGGATGCGGCGCTTGCCGGTTTCGGCGCGGAGACGGGGCATCTGGTGCCGCGTGCGATCGTGCCGTCCCCCCTGCCCGCCGCGATTCCCGATCCGGTGCCGATCGATCCGGCGGGGCTGATCTACGAAGTCAACGTGCGCGGCTTCACGATGCTCCACCCCGACGTTCCCGAAGCACAGCGCGGGAAGATCGCCGCGCTCGCCCACCCGGCGATCGTCGCGCATCTGAAGCGGATCGGCGTCACCGCGATCGAGCTGATGCCGGTCGTTGCGTGGATCGACGAGCGGCATCTCGCCCCGCTCGGGCTGAGCAATGCGTGGGGCTATAATCCGGTCGTGCCGATGGCGATCGATCCGGGGCTGGCCCCCGGCGGCATCGCCGAACTGCGCGACACCATCGCCGCATTGCACGACGCGGGGATCGCGGTGATCCTCGACCTCGTTTTCAATCACACCGGCGAGAGCGACGCGGAGGGACCGGTCCTGTCGCTGCGCGGGCTGGACGATCGCAGCTATGCCCATGCGCCGGATGGCAGCCTCATCAACGATACCGGCACCGGCAATACGCTCGACGCCGGCGATGCGGGGGTGCGCGACCTGATCGTCGAATCGCTGCGGCACTTCGCGTGTGCCGGCGTCGACGGCTTCCGGTTCGATCTGGCCCCGGTGATCGCCCGCTCGCCGGGGTTCGATGCGCAGGCGCCGATCTTCGCCGCGATCGCCGCCGATCCGCTGCTGGCCGCGCGGCAGATGATCGCCGAGCCATGGGACATCGGGCCGGGCGGTTATCAGCTCGGCAATTTCCCGTCGGACTGGCTGGAATGGAACGATCGCTACCGCGACGACGTGCGCCGCTTCTGGCGCGGCGATGGCGGCGCGGGGGCATTGGCGACGCGGCTGATGGGGTCGAGCGACGTGTTCGGATCGCCGACCCGCAGCGTCAATTTCCTTGCGGCGCATGACGGGTTCACGCTCGCCGACCTCGTGTCGCATGTCGATCGGCACAACCATGCCAATGGCGAGAACAATCGCGACGGGCATGGCGAGAACCTGTCGTGGAACCACGGCGTCGAGGGCCCGAGCGACGATCCGGCGATCCGGGCGGCGCGCGAGGGCGATCTACGCGCGCTGCTCGCCACGTTGTTCGCGACGCGCGGGCATATCCAGTTGACCGCCGGCGACGAGTTCGGCCGGACGCAGCGCGGCAACAACAACGGCTATGCGCAGGACAATGCGATCTCGTGGGTCGACTGGGCGGCACGGAACACGGCGCTGGAGGCGTTCGTCGCGGACTGCGCGGCATGGCGACGCGCGCGGCCGGTGGTGGTCGATCGCACGGTGCCTCTGGTGGCGGAGTGGCGGACGCTGGATGGACGGGCGATGACGGCAGAAGCTTGGGAAGCTTATGACTGTCCGGGGTTCGAACTGCATCTGGACGGGGCGGTGGTCCGGGTCGATCGTTCGGCGCGGCGGGTTACGCTCGGGTAGAAGAAGGGTTGGTTCACGCGGAGGCGCGGAGGCGCGGAGATGATTTGGACGCGGCAGCGTCGCTCCCAGCTACGCCGCGCCCAGCGACAGCGCCATTCGGCGCGACACGATCGTGAGCCGCAACCCCTCCGCGCCTCCGCGCTTCCGCGTGAACCAACCTTCTACTTCACCTGCACCCGAACCCGCAACATCGCCACCGCCGCCAGCGCCATCACCGCCGCCGCGATCAGCATCGTATAGGCCGGCTGCCCCGGGAACCATGTCTTGATGACACCCCCCATCACCGTGGCGACGATCAACTGCGGCAGCACGATGAAGAAGTTGAAGATACCCATATAGACGCCCAGCTTGCGCTGCGGCAACGCATCGGCGAGCAGCACATAGGGCATGGTCAGAACCGATGCCCACGCGATGCCGATCCCGATCATCGGCACGATCATCCCCAGCCGATCGTGCGTCGCAAAAATGCCGACGAACGCCGCCGCCCCGATCGCGAGACACAGCAGGTGGGTTCGCGCCGCACCGATCGCCTTGGCCAGCACCGGCAGCGCGAACGCCGCCAGCGCCGCGACGCCCGAATAGATGGCGAACAGCACGCCGACCCAGCTTCCCGCCTGATTATAGCCGTCCGCCGCCGGATCGATCGTTCCCCACACCTGCTGCGCGACGACCGGCGTGGTATAGACCCACAGCAGGATCAGCGCCCCCCACGTGAAGAACTGCACCCACGCCAGCCGCCGCATTGTCTCAGGCATGGTGATGAGGTCGCCGACGATATGGCTGAGCACATTGTTGCCGCGCCCGCCCCGGATCAGCGCGGCGGACACCAGTTGCGCCACGCCATAGAGCGCCACGCCGCCCGCGACGAAATAGGCCTCGCGCCCGCTGTCGAGCGCACCGCCACGCTCCGCCCATGCGATCAGCAGCGCGACGACGCCGCCCCCGACGATCCACCACAAGCCATGCCGCGGCATCGCCGGCGGCGTGCTGTCCTCGACCGCGCTCGACGCCTCGCCGAATGCCGCCAGTTCCTCGGGGCTGTATTCGCGCACCGTCATGACGGTCCACAACACGGCGAGGAGCAACATCGCCCCGCCGAAGTAGAAGCCATAGCGGACCGCATCGGGCACCTGGCCGGCGGGCGCGCTGTTGCTGACGCCGAAGACATTCTCCAGCACGAACGGCGCGATACTGGCGACGACCGCGCCCGCGCCGATGAACCATGTCTGGAACGCATAGCCCGCGGGCCGCTGCTTCGAGGGCAGCATGTCGCCGACGAAGGCGCGGAACGGCTCCATCGACACGTTGAGCGAGGCGTCGAGAATCCACAGCGTGATCGCCGCCGCAAGGATCGACGGCGAATTGGGCATGAAGAACAGCGCGCAGGTACACAGGATCGCGCCGACCAGAAAATAGGGCCGCCTGCGCCCCAGCGGCCCCCACGTCCGGTCCGAATAATGACCGATCAGCGGCTGGACCAGCAACCCGGTCAGCGGCGCGGCGATCCACATCAGCCCCAACTGGTCGAGCGGCGTGCCGAGCGACTGGAAGATGCGGCTGGCGTTCGCATTCTGCAATGCGAAGCCGATCTGGATGCCGAAGAAGCCGAACGAGATGTTCCAGAGCTTGGCGAAGCCGAGCGTGGGGCGGGTGTGCATTGCCTTACCTGCGCTTGCCCGGCGCGACGAAGCGGATCGCCTCGCCGCCGCCGGGGGCCAGCGCGATCGTCAGCGTGTCGCCCTTCTTCACCTGCCGCTGTTCGATCGTGATCGAATGGCGGGCGTCGGTACGGTAATCGGCGCCGGGTCCGTCGCGATAGATTTCGGCGGTATAGGTCTTGCCCGCGTCGAGGAAGTCGAGCGTCACCGTCGAGCTGCGCGCTTCCTCGTCACCGACCGCACCAAGATACCAGTCGTTGCTGCCCGCCGCCTTGCGCGCGATCGTCGCATAATCGCCGACCTCGCCGTTCAGCACGCGGGTGTCGGACCAGTCGGTCGGCACGTCGCGGATGAACTTGAACGCTGCCGGGTAGCGCGCGTAATTCTCCGGCGTATCGGCGGCCATGACGACCGGCGAATAGAGTACGACATAGAGCGCCAGTTGCTTGGCGATCGTCGACTTGATCGCGCTGCCGTTGCTGCCGGTCAGGCTCAGCACGCCCGGCGTGAAGTCCATCGGGCCGCCCAGAAACTGGGTGAACACCATGTTCGCCTCATGCTCGGGCGGGTTCTTGCCGCCTTCCCATGCGTTATATTCCATGCCGCGCCCGCCCTCGCGGCTCATCCAATTGGGATAGGTACGACGCAGCCCCGTGTCCTTGACCGGCTCGTGGCTGTCGATCGACACGCGGTAGCGCGCGGCGGCGTCAAGGACGCGCTGGTGGTGGTTCACCATCCACTGGCCCTCGTGCCATTCGCGATGCTTCGATCCATCGGCGTCGACCCGCTCGATCTGGCCGGCGTCGGTGACATAGCCGGTCTTGACCACCCGCTCGCCATGATCGGCCGCCCATTTGAACGCGCTGTCGAGCTGTGCGTCGTAATGGCTGACCGATCCGCCGGTTTCATGATGACCGATCAGCCGCACGCCCTTCGACTTCGCATAAGCGGCCAGCGTCGCCGCGTCGAAATCCTCGGTCGGCTGGCTGAAGTTCATGTCGTTGCCGTTGCCCAGCCAGTCGCCGTCCCAGCCGATATTCCACCCTTCGACCAGCACGCCGGCAATGCCGTTGGCAGCGGCGAAGTCGATATAGCGGCGGACGTTGGCGGTGGTCGCACCGTGCTTCGGCCCCCGCGCCCAGCTCCAGTCGCCCTTTATCATATTCCACCACACGCCGACGAACTTGCCCGGCTGAATCCAGCTTGCGGTTTCGCCCAGCCTGTTCGGTTCGTTCAGGTTCAGACCGATCCGGCTGGCGGCATAGAGGCCGGCGGCATCGTCGGCGATCGCGATCGTGCGCCACGGCGTCGAGAAGCCGGCAGCGCGCGTGACTTTGGGCCCGGTCGATCCGGGGGTCAGCACCGCGCGGAACGTCGTGCCCTCGGCCCGGGCGAGGTTCATCGCCGAATAGTCGGTCAGGGCCGCTTCATGGATCGCGACATGGCGACCGCTGGCGAGCTTCACCGTCATCACCGTCTGCGCGGTGCCGACCGCGTCGAGCGGCGTCTTGTTGTAGAGATATTCCTCGCGGTTCCACTCGAACGCCGGCTTCCACCATGCGGTGCCCGGCTCGGCGAAGGCGAACTGCGTCAGCTCGTCGGCGATGTTGGCGGTAGTGAGGTTCGCCTGTTTGGGCAGGGTGTAGCGGAAGCCGACGCCGTCATCGAACAGGCGGAACGTCACCGCCATCTCGCGCTTCAGGTTCTTCGCCTCGCGGAACGTCACCGTCAGTTCGGTGTGGTTGTCGCGGATCGTCTTCCACTCGCCGAACGGCTGGGTCCATGTCGCATCCGACCGGTCGCGCTTGGTATTCGCCACCACCAGCCCGCGCTCGATCTTCGGCGCGTCGGTGAACAGGAAACCCAGCCGGCTGTCGTTCAGCACCGGCTTGCCGCCCTTGGCGACCGCATAGCTTGGCCGCCCCTCATTATCGAGGCTGATCGCCACCGTCAGCGACCCGTCGGGCGAGGCGGCGCGCGCCACCACTTCGGCAAAGGCGGGCGAGGCGAAGGCGGTCATGCCCATCAGCCCCAGCGCCAGTTTCATCATCCGCATGACCAAATCGCTCCGTATGTCAGGACAGCAGCGCGACACGCGCCGCATAGGGGCCAAGCGCGTCGTCGCCGACCTCGCCCAGCGTTTCGAGGATGCGCGCCGCCGGTTCGGGGGCGAACGCCTGCACCGCATTGGTAAGGTTGAAGCTGCACCGGACCCGTTCGCCTTCGAGCGCGCGCTCGAAGGTGAGGATGGCGTCCGACGCCTCGATGATCGTCATTGCCCCCGATCGCAGCGCCGGATGAGCGTTGCGCAGCGCGATCACCCGGCGGGTGAAGTTCAGCAGCGACTGCGGATCGCCCTCCTGCGCGTCGACCGCCAGCGGACGATGCGCCTCGCCGGTCGGCAGCCATGGCTTGCCCGCACCGAAGCCCAAATTCTCGGCATCGGCGGCCCACGGCATCGGCGTGCGCGCGCCGTCACGCGACAGGGTGAGCGGCCAGTTGGCGATCGCCTCGGGATCCTGCAGATCCTCGAACGCGATGTCGACCTGCGGCAGCCCCAGTTCCTCACCGTTATAAAGGAAGATATTGCCGCGCAGGCACGCGAGCAGCAGCATCTTCAACCGCCCGAACGCCGCCGGATCGGCGCCCTGCGGCATCCAGCGCGAGACGGCGCGCGGCGCGTCGTGGTTCTCGAATGCCCAGCTCGGCCACGGATCGCCCTCGCCCCAGCTATCGAGCGCGTCGCGCATCACGCGCGGGGTGAAGCCCGGCGCATAGAGGAAGTCGAAACCATAGGCGGTGTTGAGCTTGTCGCCGCCGCCGCAGAACAGCTTCATCTCGCGCTCGGCATCGTCGCCGCCGATCTCGGCCACGGTGAAACGGTCGCCGTCATAGCCGTCGAGCACCGCGCGCACCCGTTGCAGGAACGCCGGAATATCGGGGTGGCTTTGGTTGTAGAGCTTGCGCTGGAAATCGAACGGGCGGGTGCGGGTCTTGCCGTTGCTGGGCATCGGCGGATTGTCGCGCAATTCCGGGTCGTGCATCGCGAAGTTGATCGCATCGAGCCGGAAACCGTCGACCCCGCGATCCAGCCAGAAGCGCGCGATGTCGAGCAGCGCCTCCTGCAAATCTCCATTATGGCCATGGAGTTGCGGCTGTTCTTTCAGGAAATTGTGAAGATAATACTGCCCGCGCCGGGCATCCCATGTCCATGCCGGGCCGCCGAATACCGATTGCCAGTTGCTCGGTGGCGAACCGTCGGGCTTTGCATCGGCCCAGACATACCAGTCGGCCTTGGAATTGGTCCGGCTCGACCGGCTCTCGACGAACCACGGATGTTCTTCGCTGGTGTGCGACCAGACCTGATCGATGATGATCCGCAGGCCGAGCGCATGGGCACGTGCGATCAGTGCGTCGAAATCGGCCAGCGTGCCGAAGATCGGATCGACATCGCAATAATTCGCAACGTCATAGCCGAAGTCCTTCATCGGCGAGGTAAAGAACGGCGACAGCCAGATCGCATCGACGCCGAGCGATGCGACATGCTCCAGATGCGCGGTGATCCCGGCGAGATCGCCGATCCCGTCGCCATTGCTGTCGGCGAAACTGCGTGGATATACCTGGTAGATGGTTGCGCCATGCCACCATGGGCGGGCGGCGGCCGGTTCGGGCAGGATCGATCGGGCGGCGTCGGTCATTTGTCAGTCTCCGCGGCACATACCGCATAGCCAAAGGCGGGAAGGGTCAGGCGGATCGCGCCGGTCTCGGTCACGCTGCCGCATTCGCCCGCCAATGCCCGAAACCGGATGGAAGCGGTATCGATCTGTACGTTGCGGGTGATCGGCGCGTCCGACGTGTTGAACGCCAGCAGCACTTCGCCGCCGCTCGTCGGATCGAACCGCGAGATCGCGAGCAGCCCCGCCTTTTCCTCGCGCGCGCGCAGCAACTGCCGTCCGCGCGTCAGCGCCGGGGTCGACGTCCGCAGCTTCGCGAGTGCGGCGATCTGGCGATACAGCGGATGACCGGGCGTGAAGTTCGTCTTGGCGGTGGTCGCGGTGGTCCCGACCAGCTTGTTGTCATTGTACGACGCGACCTGCGACGCGAACATGTCCTCGCGCGCGTCCTGATCGTTGCCGTCGCCGACGAACCCCTGTTCGTCGCCCGAATAGATGGTCGGCACGCCACGCAAGCTCAGCAGCATCGCGTTGGACAGCATCACGCGCGACAGGATTTCGGCATCACTCGCCTGCGGAAACGCCTTGCGAACCACCATGGCGAACCGGCCGTCGTCATGGTTGCCGGTGAAGGTCGGCAACTGGCGCGCGGTGTCGAACCCTTTCGCATAAAGCGGATCACCGGCGAACAGCGTCTCGAACGCATCGGTGCCCATGGTGCCCGCAACGGTTTGCACCACCGCTTCCCGGAACGCGAAGTCGAGGACCGCCGGGAACCGGTCGACCACCGTATGCTGTGCCAGCGACCCCGAATCGACCGAATGGCGCGATACTTCGCCAAAGATGTGGAAGTTCGGAATGCCGCGCGCCGCCGCGCGGGCCTGGATCGCGGGCACGAACGCCTGCCAGAATTCGGGGTTGACGTGCCGCGCGGTATCGATGCGGAAACCGTCGATGCCGAACCGGTCGATCCATCCGCCGAAGATGTCGATCATCCCCGCCACCACGCGCGGATTTTCGGTCATCAGATCGTCCAGCCCGACGAAATCGCCCATGGTCGAGCTTTCGTTGCGATAGGTCGTGTCGCCGCGATTATGATACAGCATCACGTCGTTCAGCCACGCCGGCACCTTGACCGACCGTTCGCCCACCGGGACGAACGGGGTATAGGCGAACGACGGATCGGTCAGCTTCGCGAAATTCTCCGTCGTCTGGACGCCGTCGCCCGCAAAGCCGCGATTTTTGCCGCTGGCAGCATAGGGATAGTCGGCTCGGCTGCGATAGACGCATTCGGTCTTGCCCACGCATTCGCGATACTGGATCACGTCGGCGGTGTGGTTGGCGATGATGTCCATATAAACCTTCATGCCCATCGCATGCGCGGTATCGACCAGCGTCTTGAAGTCGGCATCGGTGCCGAGATGCGGGTCGACGCGGGTGAAGTCCGTCACCCAATAGCCGTGATAGCCCGCCGACTCCTGTCCGGGGCCGCCCTGCACCGGCTTGTTCCTGAAAATGGGGCCGACCCAGATCGCGGTCGCGCCCAGCGCCTTGATATAGGGCAGGCGCGCGGTCAGCCCTTTCAGGTCGCCGCCGTGATAGAAACCCTTCGCCGTCGGATCATAGCCCGTGACCAGCCGGTCTCCGGTTAGCCCGCCACGATCATTGGCGCGGTCGCCGTTCTCGAACCGGTCGGGCAGGACGAAATAGATCACCTCGTCTTCGGGGAGTCGCTGGCGCACGTCCTGCGCGGTGGCGGGAAGCGCGGCCACACCAGCCAGCAGGGACAGGAACAGGGTTCGGATCACGCGGCAACCTTCGTTTGCGGCGCCGGGCAATGGGCGCGGAGGAACTCGTCATGCGTCGCCATGCGGGCGACGATCGACTCGACATGGGTGGCGGACAGCGACAGGAATTCGGGCAGTCGTGCCGTCGGCAGCGAACGGACCAGCGGATGATGGCCCTGCGGCATCACCCCCTGCCCGATCAGCAGTTGCAGCCACGCGACCTCGGCGAACAATTCATGCTCGTCGCGCAGGATGCGGCCCGATCCGCGGAACAGCTCGATCCGCTCGGCAAGGCTGTCGGGCAGCGGCGTCGCCCGCCGGTCGCGCCAGAACGGCTCGTCGCGGCCGTTCAGCACGTAATGGGCGATCAGGAAGTCGCGCACCGCCAGCCATTCGCGCTCCGACTGGCGATTGAATGCGGCGATGTCGGCGGCGCGTGGCGGCGCGCTCGGCCACAGCGCCAGCAACCGGGCGATGCCCGACTGGACGAGATGGATCGAGGTCGACTCGAGCGGTTCGAGAAACCCCGCCGCCAGCCCCAGCGCGACACAGTTGCCGATCCACGGCGACCGCCTGCGCCCCGTCGTGAAGCGCAACGGCCGGGGATCGCCCGACGCCGCACCGTCGAGGTTGCCGAGCAGCGTCGCCAGCGCCGCGTCGTCGGACAGATACTCACTGGCATAGACCAGCCCGTTGCCGGTCCTGCCCTGGAGCGGAATGCGCCATTGCCATCCCGCCGCACGCGCGGTGGCACGGGTATAGGGGGTGATCGGCGCGGTCGCGGCGCATGGCACCGCCAGCGCGCGGTCGCACGGCAGCAGCGACGACCAGTCGTCCCACGCGCTGCCCGGCATCCGCTCGATCAGCAGCGCGGCGAAGCCCGAACAGTCGATAAAGAAATCGGCGGCGATCCGCCGTCCGTCGGCCAGCATGACGGCGGCGATCGTATCGCCGCCCGACGGCGCGACATCGACGACGCGCCCCTCGACCCGGGTGACGCCGCCCCGTTCGGCCAGCGCGCGCAGATAGGCGGCATAGCGCGCCGCATCGAAATGATAGGCCCACGCCAACCCGCTTGGTGCCTGCGCGCTGCCGGGATCACGCCCAAAGCGACCGGCCTGCGCAGCGGCGGCGCAGGCGCTGTGCCGCCACAGCGACGCCGGATCGCTCGCGCCGCCGGCGGCCAGCCAGTAATGATGGAACGGCACCAGCCCTAGCGACCGTCCGATCGTACCGAACGCATGGAGATAGCGGCTGCCCTCCCCGTTCCATCCGGCGAATTCGATCCCCAGCTTGAAGCTGCCGCCGGTTTTGGCGACGAAATCATCCTCGTCGATCCCAAGATGCTGGTTGAACAGCCGCAGTTGCGGGATCGTCGCCTCACCCACCCCGACCGTGCCGATCGCGTCGGATTCGATCAGCGTCACCTCGACCTCCGGGGGCAGGAAGCGGGCGAGCGCCGCCGCCGTCATCCAGCCGGCCGATCCGCCGCCGACGATCGCGACCGTTGCTATCGACTGTTGCCCGATCGTCATCGCCGCCTCCCTTGGTGATTGCCCCGCCCGCCCGCCAACGCGCGGGGCGATCGATCAGAACCGGAAGGATGCCCCGGCAAGGAAGCGCCTGCCATAGGTCTGATAGTCGATGATCGCGAGATCGTAGGACGGATCGGCGGTGGCGAAGCGTTCGTTGGTCAGGTTCTGGCCCTGCACGAACACCGACAATCCTTCGAGCGCGGTGCCCTTCTGGAAGTCATAGCCGATCTGCGCGTCGAGGATCGTTTCGTCCAATGCGCGGCGACGCTGGCGGTTGCCACCGAAGCCTGACAGTTCGCCGACGAAGGTCGAGCGATACCGCGCCGATCCGCGCGCGCTGAACCCCCATTTCTCGAAATAGGCGGTGCCGTTGATGACCCATTTCGAATAGCCGGGAATGTCCTCCGCCGCGCTGGTCGGGGTCGGGCGGATCTGCGTCTTGGTCCACGATCCGCCACCGGTGACGCCAAAGCCGTCGAGCGCGCCGATGATGGTGCCGAGCGGCAGGGTGGTCGCCAGTTCGACGCCATAGATGCTGCCGCCCTCGCCGTTGATCGGCACGTCCGACCGGCCGAGCGTCGGCGTTCCGGCGGGCGTGCCGGTCGGCGTCGGGAACCCGCCGAAGTCGAACGGGATCGTCTGGTTATAGACGAATGACTTCAGGTCCTTGTAAAAGCCCTGCACCGCGATGTAGCCCGCGCGGCCGAAATATTTCTCGACCGTCAGATCGAACGAGTTCGACCGGATCGGGCGGAGATAGGGGTTGCCGCCACCGCCGGTGATGATCCGTTCGGCCACGTTATAGCCATAGCCCTGCGACACGCGCATGTCGTCGAGCCGGGGGCGCTGCACCTGCCGCGCGGCACCGGCGCGGAACACCCAGTCGCCCGGCGTCCGCAGCGACAGGTTGATGCTCGGCAGCACGTCCCAGTAATCGGTCCCGCGAATGGTCGGCAGCAGCGCGCCGTTGGCCGCGACGAGGCCCGAGGATTTTTGTTCGGTCGCTACCGCCTGCACGCCGAGATTGCCGGTCAGTTGCGACGCGCCGATCTCCTGATCGATGTCCGCCTGGGCGTACATCGTCATCAGGTCCTCGGCGATGCGAAACGCCTTGGCGGCGACGTCGGGGCTGATGTTGCGGCTGAGCGAATAGATGCCGCCACCCAGCAGGTCGCGCGGATCATAGCTGAGCATCGGCCCCAGCCCCAGATAATCGAGACTGGTCGATTCCTTGCGATACTGGTCGGGCAGGCGCAACTGGCGTTGCCCGCCAGCCAACACCAGCAGCGATTCGTTCGGGCTCAGCGACTTGTCGCGATCGGTGTAGTTGAGGCCGGCCTTCACCGCGCCGAAGAAGCCGTCAAGTTCCTTTTCAACCTCGAAACGGTACTGGGCGATGCGATCCTTGACCACGCGGTCGTTGAAATAGCCCGCCTGCAGATTGCTGCCGCCCCAGCCGAGCGGATCGGTGAGCAGGATCAGGTTGGGATCGGAATAGTTCAGCGTCGGCTGGAACCGGGTGCCGGTTTCGCCGCTGGTGAAGCGGATCGTGTCCTTCGCGCCGACATTCTGGCCATAGCCGGTGCCGGCATAGCTTTCGAGGATGATCTCCTCGCGGTCGGTCTTGGAATAGCTGGCGTCGAGCGTCGCGTTCCAGCCGTCGTCGCCGCGCCACGCCATGTTGTAGCCGAACGAATAGAGCTTGGCCTTGCGCTCGAACGCATCGTTGCGCACCACGCCCTCGACGTTGCCGAACGTGCCGGCGGTGACGAACCCGTCGCTGTTGGCGGTCGTGTTGGTCAGCTTCACGCCGTTGGGCTTGTCGGCCTGGTTGAAGTCCTGACCATAGCCCAGCGGCAGTTCGATGCCGCGCTTCAACTGGTCGTCGTTGAAATCCGAAAAGAAGCCGTCGAGCGTTACGGTCAGGTTCGGCACCGGCTTGTACTGGAGCGTGCCCGACAGGCCGAGGCGCTTGAGCCGGGTCGAGGTGACGTACGACTTCGATCCGCCGATCACGCCCTGCCCGTTGAAACCGGCATAGCCCCAGGCGTTGAATTCCTGGATCTGGTACGGCTCGTCGAGATAATTGCCCGACAGCGCGATGCCGATCGTCTCGTCGGCGAACTGGTCGATATAGGTGCCCGAGACGCGGTAGCCCTTGTCGCGCGATCCTTCGTTCAGCGCGCCCATATCGGCATAGGTGCCGCGCCCGCCGATCGAGATCGCGCGGCGGCCATATTCCAGCGGCCGGACGGTGCGCAGGTCGACCGTGCCCGACAGCCCCTGCCCGACGAGGTTCGCCTGACCGGTCTTGTAGACCAGCACCTGGCTCATGATTTCGGCGGGATACTGGTCGTATTCGACCGCGCGATTGTCCCCGGTCGAGGTCTGTTCGCGGCCGTTGAGCAGTGTGGTCGAAAAGTCGGGCGCGAAACCGCGGATCGAGATCGCGTTCGAGCGGCCCGAGACGCGCTGCGAGGTCAAACCCGGCAGGCGGGCGATCGATTCGGCGATCGATGCATCGGGCAGCTTGCCGATGTCCTCCGCCGAGATCGATTCGACGACGATGTCGCGGTTCTTCTTTTCGGCGACGGCATTCTCGAGGCTGGCGCGGAAGCCGGTGACGACGATGTCGGCGCCTTCGTCGGTCGCGTCGGTCTGCGTCGTATCGGGGTTGGGGGTGGTCGTCGCGGTCTGCGCGAAGGCAGCCGTCGCGCCGAACCATGCACCGGCGATCAACGCGCCCCGGCTGACGTTGCGTGCCAGCCTGGCGTACGCCGGCGCTTGCGACGAATACCGCATCTTTACTTCCCCTCCATGATCGCCTGATTCCCCGGCTCTTTCGTCCGGTTCGTCCGTACCCGTCCTTTGAAACCTCAGGCCATCAAAGGGAAGCGGATGACATACGTATTCAATCCACGCTTCCGCTCGGGGCGAACCGGGGGTAGACGGGGCCGGGATACGGGAGAGGATGCTTCATGGCGGTGGGCGACAAGCCGACCTCGTTCGACATCGCCGCGCTGGCCGGGGTGTCGCAACCGACGGTCAGCCGGGCGCTGCGCGGCGACCGGTCGGTCAGCGCCGCCACCCGCCTGCGGATCGAGGCGATCGCGCGCCAGTTGAACTACAAGGTCGACAAGAACGCCTCGGCGCTGCGGCGCGGCAGCACCTCGACGCTGGCGCTGCTGTTCTTCGACGATCCGGCGCCGGACGGATCGCGGATCAACCCGTTCTTCCTGTCGATGCTGGGGTCGATCCTGCATACCTGCGGCGCGCGCGGCTATGATCTGCTAACCTCGTTCCAGCAATTGTCCGCCGACTGGCATGTCGATTACGAGGACAGCCGCAAGGCCGACGGGCTGATCCTGCTCGGCTATGGCGACTTCGACGATTATTCGCGACGGCTCGACCAGTTGGTGGCGCAGGGAACGCATTTCGTCCGCTGGGGATCGCCCGATCCGGCGCATCCGGGCAGCGTGGTCGGCTGCGACAATATCGCCGGCGGGCGCGATGCCGGCGCACATCTGCTGGCGCGGGGCCGCCGGCGGATCGCCTTCCTCGGCGATGCGTCGAGCCAGTATCCCGAATCGCGCGACCGCTACCGGGGACTGGCCTCGGCGCTGCGCGAGGCGGGACTGGCGGTCGATCCGGGGCTTCAGGTGGATGCACTGTCGAGCGAGGCGTCGGGCTATGACGCGGCCCGGCGGCTGATCGCACGCGACATCGCCTTCGATGCGATCTTCGCCGCATCGGACATGATCGCGCTGGGCGCGGTCCGCGCGCTGGGCGAAGCGGGGCGCACCGTGCCGGGCGACGTCGCGATCGTCGGCTTCGACGACATCCCCGCCGCCAGCCTTGCCCAGCCGCCGCTGACCACCATCCGCCAGGATTATGCGCGCGCGGGCGAACTGCTGGTCGACATGCTCATCCGTCGCGTCGCCCGGCGCGAGACAGAGCCGGTACTGCTGCGCCCTGATCTGGTCGTCCGCAAATCGAGCTAGAGTCGATCGATCGTCAGCTATTCCTGGTTTTGTTCTTGACCGAAAAGGCCATCCGCATCGTCACCCCGGACTTGTTCCGGGGTGACGATGGAGCGTGAACGTCGATCCCGCTCAGGCCCCTTGCGCACAATGATACAAAGTATCATTTACGCCGACATGAACCATCGCCCGTTTCTCGACCGTGTCGCGGTCGGCACCTCGTTGCTGTGCCTCCTCCACTGCATCGGCCTGCCGATCCTGATCGCGCTGCTGCCCGCGCTCGCCAGCGTCCTGCCGGTCGGTGAGGGGGTGCATGTCGTGCTGCTGCTCACCGCCCTGCCCGTCAGCGGCGTCGCGCTGGTCGGCGGCTACCGTGCGCATGGCCGGATCGTGCCCGTAGCACTCGGCACGGTCGGGCTGGCGGCACTGGCCGGCGGCGTGGCGCTCGCCAGCACGCCGGCGATCGAAACCGCCTGCACCGTCGCCGGCAGCCTCGCGCTGGCGATGGCGCATGTCGGCAACTGGCGCGGGCTGCGGACCGCCTGAGGCGGTCAGATACCGACCGAAATCTCGGTCCCGCGCACGCCCGGCACGTCGACCGTGAAGCTGAACAGATTGCCGGCCAGCGGTTGCGCCGCCGCCTGATCGGCATCGTGATGCTTGTTGGCGGTCGTCGCGAACACGGTCTTGCGGTCCGGCCCGCCAAACGCGACCTTGGTGATCGCGTCGACCGGCATGGCGATCGTCTCGAGCAACTCGCCCTTGGGCGAATAGCGGCGGATGCCCCACCCGGCGTAAAGACCGATCCACACGCAACCCTCCGCATCGACGCAGGGACCGTCGGGATAGCCTTCCTCGTTCGGGATCGTCACGAACACCCGGCGATCGGTCAGCGACCCGTCGTCGGCGATGGTGCAGGCATAGACGATGCCGCCCAGCGTATCGACGTGATACAGCGTCCGGCCATCGGGGCACACCGCCGGGCCGTTGGTGATAGAAACCTTCGGCGTCGATGCGACCGCCTTGCCATCGGCGCCGAGGCGATAGATCGCCCCGGTCGCGGCGCTCTCGCCATCGTCCATCGTGCCGAACCATAGCCGGCCGAACCGGTCGACCGTCGCGTCGTTCAGCCGGTTGGTCGGCAGCGACGGTTCGGGATCGACCAGCAGCTCGAACCCGCCCGTCACCGGATCGAAGCGGTGCAGCCCGGTCTGCAACCCGGCGATGAACTTGCCGTCGGCCGACGGCAGCACGAAGCCGCACTGCGCCGGCGCGGCCCAGCTCCGCCGTTCGCCGCTTGCCGGATCGAACCGGTGGACGCGCGGCGTCTTGATGCAGCCGAACCACAGCGCCGCGTCACGATTGACCCAGATCGGCCCTTCGAGCAGCGGGGCATGCAGATCCCAAACGCTGACCGGTTCGCTGCGCTGTACCTTGCTCATCCTATCGCCATCCTGCATCCACGAAGAAACTGTGCCCGGTTATCAGCCGGGCATCGTCCGACGCAAGGAACAGGATCATCGCCGCAATGTCCCCGGCGACCAGCCGACCGTTCAGGCATTGCGCCTTGACGATCTCCGCTTCACCCTCGGGCGTGTACCATTTGAGCTGGCGCGGCGTGCGGACGTTGCCGGGAATGACGCAGACCGAACGGATGCCGTCGCCGCCCAACTCGCGCGCGAACGACCGGGTCAGCCCCTCGATCGCCGCCTTCGCGGTCTGGTACAGCGTCAGTTCCTCCAGCGCGAGGTGCCAACTGATCGACCCCATGTTGACGATCACACCCGCACCCTTGGCCTTCATGCCGGGGATCACCGCCTGCGCGGCGAAGAACAGGTGGCGCAGGTTCACGCCCATCCGGTTGTCCCAATAGGCCTCGTCGACCTGTTCGATCGTGTGGCGATCGTCGCTGGCGGCGTTGTTGACCAGCACGTCGAACTCGCCGCCCTCGGCGATGGCATCGGCGATCGCGGTCTTGAGCGCGGCAAGATCGGTCAGGTCGACCCGCTTGAACGCCGGAGTCGGCCCGGCCCCGGCCAGTTCCGCGATCAGCGCGCGCGAATCCTCCTCGGCGATGTCGAAGAAGGTGACATGCGCGCCTTGCCGCACGAAGCCTTCGACCACGCCTGCCCCGATCCCCGATCCGCCGCCGGTGATGAGCACGCGCTTGCCGCCAAGCGAGGGAAAGGACGCGCGGGCTTCGGGCGCGATCGGGTAGGCGAAATCGTCAGGCGACATGGAAGTTTCCAGCAAAGAGGGGGTCAGGCGGCGATCAGGCCACGGCGCGCAAGATTGCGCATCAGGTCGCGGATGCCGAAGCCCCACGGCGCGGCCGCCTTCGACGTGGTAACGGTGTTGACCAGTTCGCCGAGCGACGGCGTGGAAATCCGCACCACGTCGCCGGGCTTGTGGGTGAAGCCGCGGCCCGGCTCGTCGCGGTCCTGCACTGGCGCGAACAACGTGCCGAGGAACAGGACGAAACCGTCGGGATATTGATGCTCGGACAGCGCCTGGCGCACCAGATCCTCGGGATCGCGGCTGATCTCGCGCATCGTGCTGGTGCCGGTCAGCACATAGCCCTCGGGACCGTCGATGCGCAGGTCGACGACGGCGTCGCGCACCGTGTCCATCGTGAAGTCGCCATCGAACAGGCGGATGAACGGACCGATGCCGGTCGAGGCGTTGTTGTCCTTCGCCTTGCCGAGCAGCAGCGCCGAGCGCCCCTCGAAATCGCGCAGGTTGACGTCGTTGCCCAGCGTCGCGCCGACCGACCTGCCGTCGCTGGTGGCGACGATCACGATTTCCGGCTCGGGGTTGTTCCACGACGAATCCGAACGGATGCCGACGTCCCCGCCCCAGCCGATCGTCGAGAGCACCGGTGCCTTGGTGAACACCTCCGCATCGGGGCCGATCGCGACCTCCAGATATTGCGACCACATGCCCGCCTCGATCAGCGCGGCCTTCAGTTCGGCCGCCTCGGCCGATCCCGGCTTCACCGAACGGATGCCGCCGCCGATGCGCGCTTCCAGCTCGCCACGGATGCCCTGCGCGGCATCGGCATCGCCGCGCGCGCGTTCCTCGATCACCCGCTCCAGCGCGGAGACGGCGAAGGTGACGCCCGCCGCCTTCACGCACTGCAGGTCGATCGGCGACAGGATCGGCGGATGCTCGCCCGCCGGGTCGGCCAGCGCCGCCGTGTCGCACACCACCGGACCGTCGAGCGCAGCGACGTCGCTGCGCTCCAGCAGGTCGGCGACGGTCGCGGCGTGCGCCGACACGTCGATCACCTTACCCTGCTTCACGACGACCGGGGTCGGTCCGTCGGCCAGTTGCATCCGCCCGACGAGCAGCGCCTGGTCATGATCGGCCGGCAGCATCCGCGCGGCATGTTCGGTCTTCATGGTCGTGCTTCCTCAGTGGTTGTGGCGCGGTGTCGTTTCCGACGTCCGGCGATAGTTGAGCGCGAGGTCGAACACGCCGCCTTCGCCCAGTTGGCCGACCTTCTCGCGGTAGATTTCCTCCCACGGCGTCTGGCTCGGCGGAACCGGCGGAATGCCGTCGGCCTTGCGGCGTTCGATCTCGTCCGCCTCGACCAGCATGTCGCAGCGGCCGTGGTTCAAATCGATGCGGATCGTATCCCCGGTGCGCAGCCACGCGAGGCCCCCGCCGACCGCGCTTTCGGGCGAGGCGTTGAGGATCGACGGACTGTCCGACGTGCCCGATTGCCGCCCGTCGCCGATCGTCGGCAGGCTCTGGATTCCGCGTTGCAGGAGGGCTGCGGGCGGCTGCATGTTGGTGACTTCGGCAGAGCCGGGCCAGCCGATCACGCCCGCGCCGCGAATAACGAGGATGCAGTTCTCGTCGATGTCGAGCGCCGGATCGTCGATCCGGTGGTGATAATCGTCCGACCCGTCGAACACGATCGCGCGGCCCTCGAAACAGCCTTCGTGGCCGGGACGCGACAGATAGCGTTCGCGGAAATCGGGGCCGATCACGCTCGTCTTCATGATCGCCACGTCGAACAGATTGCCCGACAGGACGAGGAACCCTGCCTGTTCCTTGAGTGGCTGGTCATAGGGGCGGATGACTTCGCGGTCGGTGACGGGTCGGTGCGCGACGTTCTCTCCCAGCGTCCGGCCGGTCACGGTCGCGACGCTGCCGTCGACCTTCCCCGCCGCGATCAGTTCGGACAGCACCGCCGACACGCCGCCGGCACGGTGGAACCGTTCGCCGAGGAAGCGCCCGGCAGGCTGCACGTCGACCAGCAGCGGCAGATCATAGCCATAGTCCATCCAGTCGGACGGGTTCAGCTCAATGTCGGCATGGCGCGCCATCGCGTGCAGGTGCGGGTGGGCATTCGACGATCCACCGATCGCGGTGATGAGCGCGATGGCGTTCAGGAACGACTGGCGCGTCAGGATTTTCGACGGGCGCAGGTCGTCATACGCCATCTCGACGATGCGGCGGCCGGTTTCATAGGCGATCTGCCCGCGTTCGCGATACGGCGCGGGGATGGCGGCGCACCCCGGCAACGACATGCCCAGCCCCTCGGCGATGGCGTTCATCGTCGATGCGGTGCCCATGGTGTTGCAATGCCCCGCTGACGGTGCCGACGCGGTGGCGGCTTCGAGGAATTCCTCCTCGGTCATCTCGCCCGCCGCCATCTTGCGCCGCGACCGCCAGATGACCGTGCCCGATCCGACCAGTTCGCCGTCGTGCCACCCATCGAGCATCGGCCCGCCCGACAGCACGATCGCCGGAATATCGACCGTCGAGGCGGCCATGATCGCCGACGGCGTGGTTTTGTCGCACCCGGTGGTCAGCACGACCGCGTCGATCGGATAGCCGTTGAGGATTTCAACCAGCCCCAGATAGGCGAGGTTGCGATCGATCGCGGCGGTCGGCCGGCGGCAGTTCTCGAAGATCGGGTGCGTCGGGAATTCCATCGGAATGCCGCCCGCCGCCTCGATCCCCGCCTTCACCCGCTTGACCGTCTCCAGGTGGATGCGGTTGCACGGCGTCAGGTCCGATCCCGACTGGGCGATGCCGATGATCGGCCGCCCGCTCGTCAGTTCCTTGGGCGTGATGCCATAGTTCATGAACCGTTCGAGATAGAGCGCGGCCATGTCGAGCCGACCGGGTGCGGCGAACCATTCGCGCGATCGGAACGGACGGGCGGGAGTGCGGGTCATGTGGGCTACTCGCATCAGAAGGTGGCCCCGCCGCAGCGGGGCCAAAGTTTACAAAGTTTACACTAGCGACGGGGTCGGGTCCGAGCCGTCAGCCGCGCATTTCCTCCAGTTCCTTGCCGTTCGTCTCCTGAATGAAGCGCAGGACGAGGAAGAAGCTGATCGCGGCGAAGGTGGCGTAGAAGCCATAGGTGATGGTGAGGCCCAGCCCCGCCGCCATGACCGGGAAGGTCCAGGTGATGACGAAGTTCGCGAACCACTGCGCGAAACCGCACACCGCCAGCGCCGATCCGCGGATCTGGTTCGGGAACATCTCGCCGAGCATCACCCACATGATCGGGCCCCAGCTCACGTTGAAGAACACGACATACAGGTTGGCGGCGATCAGCGCGGTGGTGCCGAGGCCCGCCGACAATTGCAGCTTGCCCGCCGCGTCCAGCGTGCCGTTGTGGAAGCAATAGACGAGCGCGAACAGCGTCACCGCCATGCCCGCCGACCCGATCAGCAGCAGCGGCTTGCGCCCGATCCTGTCGACCAGCCCGACCGTGACGAAGCACGCCGCGATCGAGACGAGGCCCGACACGATGTTGATCTGGAGCGACTGGTCCTCGGTGAAGCCGGCGAGCTGCCACAGCGTCGCGCCGTAATAGAAGATCACGTTGATGCCGACCAACTGCTGGAACACCGCCAGCAACAGCCCGGCCCACACGATCGGGCGGATGCCGCCCTTCGCGTCCTTGATGTCCGACAGACGCGGACGGTGATCCTTGTCGAAGCTCGCCGCGATCTCGCCCAGCTTGTGCTGCGCCGATGCCGGGCCGAACAGGCGGGTCAGCACGATCCGTGCCTCGTCCAGCCGCCCCTTCTGCACCAGGAAGCGCGGGCTTTCGGGAATGAAGGTCAGCGCGACGAGGAACACGGCCGCCGGGATCGCCTGCATCCAGTACATCCAGCGCCATGCTTCATAGCCGCCCCACCAGATGCCGGTCGACGATCCGGCGGCCTGCGCCAGATAATAGTTCACGACGAACGCGGCGGTGAGGCCGGTGATAATCATGATCTGCTGGATCGTCGTCATCCGCCCGCGGATGTTCGCGGGGGCGACTTCGGAGATATAGGCGGGTGAGAGCACCGATGCCGCGCCGACCGCCATGCCGCCCATGAAGCGGGCGACGATGAACACCATCTGGACGTGGCTGAACCCCTGGATGATCGCGCCGATCAGGAACAGGATCGCCGAGAGCATCATGACCTTGCGGCGGCCCATCGTGTCGGCCAGCTTGCCCGCAAGGAACGCGCCGACGAAACACCCGACCAATAGCGACCCGACGGTCAGGCCAAGGCCGTTCTCGGTCAGGTTGAACGCCGATTTCAGCCCTTCCTGCGTCCCGTTGACCGCACCGCTGTCATAGCCGAACAACAGCCCCCCGATCGTCGCCACCGCGACGATCGCGATGACGAGCGCGATATTCACGCGCTCCCCGCTCGCCTGCACCATCCCCATCCACTCCCTGCATCACCGCTGCTCAAGACAGCGTGTTAGCGGTAACGGTGGCGAATTATTCCGACAAATGCAAGCGTCAGCGCGCAGCGGCGATCCGCTTTGCGACGACCCGCCGTTTGGGCGGCACGGCGTCGGCCTGCGGGACCGGCGCGGGGCCGGCGGACTCGCGCACGATCAGTTCATGGTCGAGGATGCGTTCCTCGGCGACGCGCGACTGGCCGGCGCGCTGGTCGCGGATGCGGGCGAGCAGCAGTTCGACCGCCGCCTCGGCCATCGCCGCGATCGGCTGACGCACCGTCGTGATCTCCGGCCATGTCGTCGTCGCGAGCGAGGTGTCGTCGAACCCGACGATGCTGAGATCATCGGGAACGTGCAGTCCGCGCCGGTGCGCGACGCTGATGACCGCCGCCGCCATGTCGTCGTTGCTGGCGAAGATCGCCTGCGGACGATCCGGCCGGTCGATCAGCCGTTCGCCCGCGACCATCCCCGAACGGAAGGTGAAATAGCCCTGCTCGACCGGCATGTCGGCAAGGTCGAGCCCCGCCGCCTCGATCGCCGCGACGAAGCCGCGCCAGCGTTCGCCGCTGGCGCCGTTGTTGGGATTGCCGCGAATGAAGCCGATCCGGCGATGCCCCTGATCGAGCAGGTGCCGCGTCATCGCCTTGGCCGCCGCGAAATCGTCGATCCGCACCGCCAGCCGCCCCGGCTGCGCCACGCCGATCGCCACCGCGACCGACGGGATGCCCGCCGCGTCGAGTTCGGCCTGCACTGGCGCCGAATCGGACAGCGGCGGCGGCAGGATGACCCCCTGCACCGCCGTCGAGGCGAAACGCCGCGTCGCCTCCGCCTGCGCCTCGGCGCTCTCGCCCTCGCAGGGTTCGAGGACGAGGTGACAGCCGACCTTGCGCGCGCCTTCCAGCGCGCCGATCAGGAAGTTCGACAGATAGGCGAGCGACGGGTTGGCATAGAGCAGCCCGATCTGCGTCGCATCGCCCGCCGCCAGGCTGCGCGCCGCGCTGTTCGGCCAATAGTTCAGCCGCTCGATCGCTTCGTTGACCGCCTCGCGGGTCGATTCGCGGACGTTCACGCCGCCGTTGACCACGCGCGACACGGTCATCGCCGACACGCCCGCCGCCCGTGCCACATCCTGTACGGTAACGCTCCCACGACTGCGGCGGCTCGGCTTGTCCATGGTCGGCTGTGGCTCCTTCCCAGTCAGGCGTATGACTTGCCGCCGCCGATTGCAATCGCGGCATCGGTTGACGCCCTGTTGTGGCGCAGATAGTTGATAGCGCTACCAATAGACGCGGCACCAACGCCGCGCGCCGAAATGATCCGGGAGAGAGTTGATGCCCCTTCGCACCGCGCCTGTCGCTCTGGCGCTCGCCTGCCTGCTCGCCACCACCGCCGCCGTACCACTCGTCGCCCAGCCACGCGCGACGCAGGGTGAACGGCCACGCTACAAGGACGCCTCGCAGCCGGTCGACGTCCGGGTCGAGGACCTGCTGGCGCGGATGACGCTGGAGGAAAAGGTCGCGCAGATGATCGGCATCTGGGAAAAGAAGGGCGACATCCAGAACGCGGCGGGCGATTTCGATCCCGCCAAGGCGAGCCGGGTTTTCCCCGACAGCGTCGGCCAGATCACCCGCCCCTCCGACAAGCGCGGCGTCACCGCCGGCAACAACGCCGCCGGTGTCGCCGCCAATCAGGTGAACCGCACGGCGCGCGAAACCGCCGACTACACCAACGCCGCGCAGCGCTGGGCAGTCGAGCGGACCCGGCTCGGCATCCCGCTCATCCTGCACGAAGAGGCGCTGCACGGCTATGTCGCGCGCGACGCGACCAGCTTTCCGCAGTCGATCGCGCTCGCCTCGTCGTGGGACCCGGCGCTGGTCGAACGGGTGTTCGGCGTGGCCGCGCGCGAGATGCGCGCGCGCGGCGCCAATCTCGCGCTCGCCCCGGTCGTCGATGTCGCGCGCGATCCGCGCTGGGGCCGGATCGAGGAAACGTACGGCGAGGACCCGCATCTCGTGTCCGAAATGGGGCTGGCGGCGATCAAGGGATTCCAGGGCACCACCCTCCCGCTCGCGCCGACCAAGGTCATGGTGACATTGAAGCACATGACCGGCCACGGCCAGCCCGAGAACGGCACCAACGTCGGCCCGGCGAACATCTCGGAACGCACGCTGCGCGAGAATTTCTTCCCGCCGTTCGAACGCGCGGTGAAGGAACTGCCGGTGCAGGCGGTGATGGCGTCGTACAACGAGATCGACGGCATCCCCAGCCATGCGAACAAATGGCTGCTGGGCGACGTGCTGCGCGGCGAATGGGGCTATAAGGGGTCGGTGGTCAGCGACTATTTCGCGATCAAGGAGCTGAACACCCGGCACAAGCTGTACGGCACCGACATGGCCGCCGCCGGCCGCCGCGCGCTCGACGCCGGGGTCGACATGGAACTGCCCGATGCCGATGGCTGGTCGACGCTGGCGGCGATGGTGAAGTCGGGGCAGGTCCCGCAGGCGCAGGTCGACACCGCCGTCCGCCGTATCCTGACGATGAAGTTCCAGATGGGGTTGTTCGAAAATCCCTATGTCGACGCGCGCACCGCCGATGCGAAGACCGCGACGCCGGACGCGATCGCACTGGCGCGCGAGGCGGCGGTACGCTCGCTGGTACTGCTGAAGAACCGGAACAACCTGTTGCCGCTCGATCCGGCGAAGGTGGGCAAGATGCTGGTCGTCGGCACCCATGCCCGCGACACCCCGATCGGCGGCTATTCGGACGTGCCGCGCCATGTCGTCAGCGTGCTGGAGGGCATGCAGAAAGCCGCCGCCGGCCGCTTCGCCGTCGACTATGCCGAGGGGGTCCGCCTGACCCGCAGCCGGCAATGGGCCGCCGACAAGGTCGAACTGGTCCCCGAAGCCGAGAACGCGCCGCTGATCGAGGAAGCCGTGGCCAAGGCGGCGCAGGCCGACACGATCCTGCTGGTGCTGGGCCAGAACGAGCAACTGAGCCGCGAGGCATGGGCCGACGCGCATCTGGGCGACCGGCAGAAACTCGACCTGATCGGATCGCAGAACGAACTCGCCCGGCGGCTGTTCGCTACCGGCAAGCCGGTGGTGGTCGTGCTGCTGAACGGCGGGCCGCTGGCGGCGACCTACATCGACGCGACCGCGCCGGCGATCCTCGAAGGCTGGTATCTGGGGCAGGAGACCGGCAACGCCGTGGCAGACGTGGTGCTCGGCCGCGCCAATCCCGGCGGCAAGCTGCCGGTATCGGTCCCGCGCAGCGAGGGGCAGTTGCCGATCTTCTACAACCACAAGCCGACGTCGCGGCGCGGCTATCTGTTCGACAGCACCGCCCCGCTCTACCCGTTCGGTTACGGCCTGTCCTACACCCGGTTCGACGTCGGCGCACCGCGCCTCGCCAAGGCGACGATCGGGTTGAACGAAAGCGTGCAGGTGGCGGTCGACGTCACCAACACCGGCGCGCGCGTGGGCGACGAGGTGGTCCAGCTCTATATCCACGACGACGAGGCGAGCGTGACGCGGCCGGTGCTGGAGTTGAAGCATTTCCAGCGGGTGACGCTGAAACCCGGCGAACGGCGGACGGTGACGTTCGACATCAAGCCGGCCGACCTGTCGCTGTGGAACGTCGCGATGCAGCGCGTGATCGAACCCGGCACCTTCACCATCAGCGCGGGCAACAGCTCGACCAGCCTCAAAGCGACGACGCTGACCGTCCGCTGAGTGCCACTCCCCTCCCTGACAAGGGAGGGGTCGGGGGTGGGTCGGTTGGTGGCGGGCGATCCATTCCCTCGCAGGCCGACCCACCCCCAGCCCCTCCCTTGTCAGGGAGGGGAGCAGCTATCCCGCTTGGCAGTTCGCGCGAATGAACTCCCGGTGCGTCGGCATATACGCCGCCGATGCCGCGATCGCCTCGCGGATATGGCGCAGCCGTTCGCGCGTCTCGTCGAGCGTCAGCGTGTCGGCGATCGGGTCATGGCCGTTCGTCCGCAGCCCTTGGCCCTGCATTACCGCGAACCAGCTTGTGTCGTTGAACAGTTCCTCATTCTCGCGGAACGTGCGGCCGCGGCTCTGGAACACGCGCATCTTTTCGGCCAGCCGCTCGGGAATATCCATCGTCCGGCAGTGGTTCCAGAACGCCGAATCGTCGCGCTCGGTCGCGTGATAATGCAGGATCAGGAAGTCGCGGATCTCGGCATATTCGGTGGCGAGGATGCGGTTGTAGCGCGCCACCTCGGCCGGATCGCAGCGGCGGTCGGGGAACATCGCCATCAGCCGCGACAGCCCCGACTGGATCAGCCAGATGCTGGTCGATTCGAGCGGTTCGAGGAACCCCGACGACAGCCCGATCGCGACGCAGTTTTTGATCCACACCCGATCGCGGTGGCCGGTGCGGAACGGCACGAAGCGCGGATCGGCCAGCGGTTCGCCGTCGAGGTTGGCGAGCAGGATCGCCGTCGCCTCGTCGTCGCTCATATGCGTGCTGCTGAACACATGGCCGTTGCCGATGCGGTGTTGCAGCGGAATGCGCCATTGCCACCCCGCTGCCCGCGCGGTCGACCGGGTGAACGGATCGAGCCTCTCGCCCCCCGCGCACGGCACCGCGACCGCCCGGTCGCACGGCAGCCAGTGCGACCAGTCGACGAACCCCGCCCCCAGCGTCTGGTCGATCAACAGCCCGCGAAACCCCGAGCAGTCGATGAACAGGTCGCCCTCGATCCGGCGATCGTCGTCCAGCACGACCGCGTCGATGAAGCCGTTCTCGGGGCGCAGCTCGACCCGCTCGATCTTCCCTTCGTGGCGCACCACGCCGCGCGCCTCGGCATAGCGACGCAGGTAGCGCGCATAGAGGCCGGCATCGAAATGGAAGGCATAGGGAATGTCGCTGAGCGGCGAATTGCCCGCATCGATCGCGCGCATGAACTTGGCGTCGGCACTCGCCACCGCCTGCAACGACCATGGCTCGATCGCCGGCGCCTCACCCAATGCATGGAGCCGCAGCCAATAGGCGTGGAACGAGATGCCGTTCATGTTGACGCCGTAGCTGCCGAACGGATGGAAATAGCGGTGGCCGATCCGCGTCCAGTCGACGAATTCGATGCCGAGCTTGAAGGTGCCTTTCGTCTCGCGCAGGAACTCGTTCTCGTCGATGCCCAGCATCCGGTTGAACGTCGCCATCTGCGGGATGGTCGCCTCCCCCACCCCGACCGTGCCGATCGCGTCGGATTCGACGAGGTGGATCTCGCAATAGTTCGGCCCCAGCAGCCGCGCGAAGGTGGAAGCCGCCATCCAGCCGGCGGTGCCGCCGCCGACGATGACGATGCGGCGGATCGCCTGGTCGTTCACGAAGCCTGTCTCCGGTCATGGATCGCGCGCAGCGCCGTGCCATGCGTCGGCATGGCACGGACGCTATGCACGATCGCCTCGCGCAGTCGCGCGAAATGTCGCTCCAGCCGTTCGGGCGGCAGATGATCGGTCAGCGCGTCGCGCCGCTCGGCGACCACGCCGTTCGCGTCGAACAACATCGCCCATTCGCCATCGGCGAACATTTCGTCGTCGAGCCGGCTGATCCGTCCGCGACTGCGATACTGGTCGAGCTTCCATGCCGCGCCATCGGGCAACGGCGCATCGGCTACCGCCCGCCACATCGGTTCGGGGCGATCGGCCAGCGCATAGTGCAGCAGCGCGAAATCGCGGGTCCGCTCGACCATCGCTCCCATCCGGCGGTCATATTCGGCGGCGAGCAGCGGTTCGTGCGCCCGTTCGGGAAACAGCGCCAGCAGCCGTTCGACACCGGCCGCCAGCAGGTCGAGCGCGACCGGGTGAAGCGGATCGATCCCCGCCGCCGCCGCACCCATCGCGACGACGTTGCCGTCCCAGAAACGCTCGCACCGCCCGGCGCGCACCGGCATCTCGTCGAGCACCGGCAGCGCAAGGTCGCGCGCGGCGGCATCGCGTGGACCAAATCCGCTCGCCACGAACAGCACGTCGCCCCGCGCGCCATCGATCGCGACGCTCGATCGCCAGCCGGTGGCGGTGGCCCCGCCATGGGTGAAGGGCATCGGCGGTTGCGGATCGCGCGCGACGCCGACCAGCGCCCGGTCGCAGGGGAACCAGCGCCGCCAGTCGTGCCAGCCATGGCCGGCGGCAAGCAACGCCTGCGCGCCGGTCAGGTCGACGAACAGGTCGCCGGTCACGATCCGTCCGTCGTTCAGCCGCAGGCGGGTCCGCTCCTGTCGTTCGACCTGGGCGACCGGGACGGTATCGAACCGCACGCCCAGCGCCATCGCCTGTCGCCGGAACAGCGTCGCCAGCCGGTCGCTGTCGAACGTCAGCCCATGGTCGAGCGCCGACAGCGGCGACGCGGGGTCGTCGCCGGGCCGGGCGAAGCGATCGGACTGGGCGGCAACGGCGGCGATGGCGAAGTCGGCCGGGGTGGCGCGGTGCCCCTCGCTGCGCCAGCGGTGCAGTAGATGATGGAACGCCACCGATCCGATCGGCGCGCCAATATCACCGTGCGGCAACATCCAGCCATGGGCGGCACCGCGCCACCCGCTGAACGCCTGCCCCAGCGAGAAGGCGCCGCCGGTCGCGGCCAGCACCGCGTCCTCCGCCAGCCCCAGTTCGGCCAACACCGCGCGGAACGCCGGCCGCGTCGCGATCGTCGCGCCGACCGGTCCCAGCCCATGGGCGTCGTCCCCGCCGGGCAAGACCATGATGCGCGCGCTGTCCTTCGTCCGCAGCGCGAGCATCGCCGCCGCGAGCGCCGCGCCCAGACCGTTGCCGACGATCACGATCGATCGCGGACCGCTCATGCCGCCAGCCCCAGTGCCGCCGCATGACCCGGCAACCCGTCGGCCGCTGCGCCATAGCGCGACGCCATCGCGGCCAGCAGCGCGGCGGCCTCCCCCTCCCCGGTCGTCAGCACGCGCGGATCGACGCGATGCGGCACCACCCGCTGCCCGAGATAGACCGCCAGCCAGCTCGGTTCGAGAAACATGCCGTCGGCATAGGGGGCAACGACGCCACGTTCCCGGAAAAGTGCCAGTTGCGTCGCCAGACTGTCGGGCACGTCCATCGTCCTGCAATGATTCCAGAAGGGCGAATCGTCGCGCTCGGTCGCGTGGTAATGCAGGATCAGGAAGTCGCGCACCCGGTCATATTCGCGCGCCATCAGCCGGTCGAACTCGGCGGCGTCGCGCGGGTCCCAGTCCCCTTGCGGCAACAGGTCGAGCAGCCGGCCGATCGCCAACTGGATCAGATGGATCGAGGTCGATTCGAGCGGTTCGAGGAAGCCGGCGGACAGCCCGATCGCGACGGTATTGCCGATCCATTGCCGCCGCCTGCGCCCGGTGGTGAAGCGCAACCGGTTGGGCTCGGCGATCGGCGGTCCGTCCAGCCCCGCCAGCAACGCCGCCAGCGCGGCATCATCATCGATGAACCCGCTCGAATAGACATGGCCGTTGCCGACGCGGTGCTGGAGTGGAATGCGCCATGCCCAGCCTGCCGACAGCGCGGTGGCGCGGGTATAGGGGGAAATCGGCCCGGTCGTGGCGCAGGGCATGGCGATCGCCCGGTCGCACGGCAGCCACCGGGTCCATTCGTCATAGCCGGCGTGCAGCGCCTGTTCGATCAGCAGCCCGCGAAATCCCGAACAGTCGACGAACAGGTCGCCGCCGACCGTCCGGCCGTCATCCAGCCGGACCGATTCGACGAAACCGTCGTTCCGCAACGCGACATCGACCACCCGCCCTTCCTGACGCATCACGCCGCGCGCCTCGGCGAACGCGCGCAGATAGCGGCCGTACAGCCCGGCATCGAACTGATAGGCATAGGAATAGGTCGATAGCAGCGAATGCGGATCGGGGTCGGGATGGGCGAAACGATCGGCACGCGCCGCCCGGATCGGCAGCGAGAACGCCTCGAACGGGGCCGCCTGCCCCGCCTTGTGCAACCGCACCCAATGCTGGTGGAAATCGACCCCGTCGATCGGCGCGCCATAGGCGCCGAAGGGATGGATATAGCTGTCGCCGATCCGGCCCCAGTCGCGAAACTCGATGCCGAGTTTGAAGGTCGCGTTGGTGCGGCTGAGAAAATCGGCTTCGTCGATGCCGAGTGCCGCGTTGAAATGGCGGATGTGCGGCACGGTCGCCTCGCCCACCCCGACCGTTCCGATCGCCTCGGATTCGATCAGGGTGATCGCGACACCGCTTCCCAGTTTCGCCGACAGCGCGGCAGCGGTCATCCAGCCGGCGGTGCCACCGCCGACGATCACGATCCGCCGAATGAGCGGGACCTGCATATCCTCTCCACCGTGCGATGTTAGCGCTCGCAACATTTTCGGCCCTATCTTGCCCGTTCATCGGAAGCACGGCCTATCATACTTTGGTCTATGGCAGTCGCTTGAGTCGCAAAGCCCCCGAATTCCGCCATTGATTTCATGGGGCAATCGACAGTACATCCCGGTCAACCAGATGGCGCGTCGACATGATAGCGCTAACAACAGGGGAGGTTTCGGGGGATGCTCTACCGCAATTCCACGTCGGCCGCGTTCGGCCGGTCGATTGCCATTTCGTTGAAGGCGGGCGCATCGCTCGCCGCCTTGTGCCTTGCCGGCACCGCGCTTCCCGCGCTGGCGCAGACCGCCGCCGGAGACGTCGAACAATCCATCAACACGCCCGGCACCAAGCCCGGCCCCAGCAACACCGACAATGTTCAGGAAGAAACCGACCCGGCGGCCGGTCCCGACATCGTCGTCACCGGCTTTCGCCAGTCGCTGTCGAGCGCGCAGGGGATCAAGCGCAATTCGGACGTGATCGTCGATTCGGTCACCGCCGAGGACATCGGCGCGCTGCCCGACCGCTCGGTCACCGAAACGCTCCAGCGTATTCCCGGCGTGTCGATCAACCGTTTCGCCGCCGGCGTCGATCCCGATCACTTCTCGGTCGAGGGATCGGGCGTGGTCGTGCGCGGTCTCACCTATGTCCGCTCCGAATTCAACGGCCGCGACGCCTTTTCGGCGGGCAATTCGGGCGGCCTCAGCTTCTCCGACGTGCCCTCGGAACTGCTGGGCGGCGTCGACGTGTTCAAGTCGCCCTCGGCCGACCGCATCGAAGGCGGCATCGCCGGCGTGGTCAACCTGCGCACGCGCAAGCCGTTCGACCAGAAGGGTCTGCTCCTCTCGGCCAATGCCGAGATGAACTATGGCGAGTTCGCCAAGAAGGGCGCACCGTCGCTCTCGGCGCTGGTCAGCAACCGCTGGGAAACCGGGATCGGCGAATTCGGCCTGCTCGGCTCGATCAGCTATTCGCAGCTCTACACCCGCGCCGACCGTCTCGGCATCTCGTCGTTCCGCGTGCGTCCGCTCTACAGCAACGGCACGCGCACCGATGTGGTGCCCTTCACCGGCGCGACGCGGCAGGGCAGCGGCCTGTTCCCGCGCGGCGCCGTCGCCGGCAGCCAGGACTTCAACCGCGAACGCTATGGCTATTCGGCGGCCGCCCAGTGGCGCTCGAACGACGGATCGATGGAGGCTACCGCGCAGTTCCTGCGCTCCGACGCGCGCCAGACATGGGATGAGCGCACCGTCGAGATCGCGACCGACAACGTCACCGCCAACGGCGATTCGCGCGCACGCACCGGCACCACGCTGAACTTCGACGACAGCGGCCTGTTTGAAAACGGCATCATCACCGGCCCGACCGGCTGGCGCGCCGACCAGAACACGGCGGGCGACCGCCGCACCCCCGAATATGGCCTCCAGTCGAACAACATCTCGCGCCAGCAGGTCTCGAAGATCGTCACCAGCGACTATTCGTTCAACTTCAAGTGGGACGTCACCAGCCGGCTGGGCCTGAACCTCGATTATCAGCACGTCGATTCATCGAGCAAGATCGATGACAACGGCCTGTGGACCTCGACCTATCAGGACGCGCAGATCCGCATGAACGGGAGCAAGATCCCCGACGTGCAGTTCCTGTCGCCGCAGAACTGCAACGGCATCTGCACCGGTACGCCGGGCGCCGCCAGCACCTATTCGGGCTATTTCGGTCCCGGCCGGCAGAGCTATCTCGATCCGTACAACAGCTTCTATCGCTCGGCGATGGACCACCGCGAGGAATCGACCGGCAATTCGGATGCGGTCCGCCTCGACCTTGAATACAGCTTCCCCGAAACCGGGTTCCTGCGCGCGATCCGCGCCGGCGGCCGCTTCGCGCAGCGCGAAACCGAGGCGCGCTTCTCGGCCTACAACTGGGGCGTGTTGTCCGAACAATGGGGCAACGGCGGTCCGGTATGGCTGAGCGACAATGTCGACGGCAGCCCGACGACCAACGGCGGCACCCCGCCGCAGGGCTATCAGCCCGTGTTGTTCGACAATTTCCTGCAGGGCCGCACCGCCAGCCCGTTCGGGCCGGGCCGGCTGTTCTATTCGGGCATGACCGCCGCCAATGTGGCCGAGTATCGCGCCTATGCGTCGCGCATCAACCAGGAATGGCAGGCACGGATCACCTGCGCCAACGGCAACGGCCGCACCGTCAACGGCGGCTGGAACCCGCTGTCCGAACGCTGCGACGTGATCCCGGGATCGACCTATCTGCCCGGCGAAATCAACCCGCAGACCGAACGCAACCGGGCCGGCTATGTCATGGCGCGCTTCGACACCGAATTCGGCAACGGGTGGAAGCTGAACGGCAACGTCGGCGTCCGCTACACCAACACCCAGCGCATCAGCCAGGGGTTCCAGTCGTTCCCGACCGTGACCTCGCTGCCGACGACCGCCCAGTGCGCGACGCAGGTCCAGCAGGTCGTGACCGGCGTGGCCGGGGCATCGCTGTCGCCGTTCTGCGCGCTCACCGGCGCGCAACAGACGAGCTATCGCAGCTTCCTGAACGGCGCGACCGTCGCCAACAACGTCGACATCACCTATGACTATTGGCTGCCCAGCCTGAACGTGAAGCTGGAAGTGGGTAACGGCATCCAGTTCCGCGGCGCCTATACCAAGGGGGTCGCCCCGCCCTCGCCGGGTCTGGTGCGCAACTATTATGTCGTGGCGCTCACCACCCAGGCGCGGGTCAACGGCGCGGGGCAACAGATCCCGATCGTCGTCAACGCCGACGGGTCGATCCCGGCCAATCAGGTGCAGGTGCTCGGCCAGTTCAACGCCGGCAACCCGTATCTGCTCCCGACCGAGGCCGACAGCTTCGACCTGACCGGCGAATGGTATTTCTCGCGCGTCGGATCGATCACCGTGTCGGGCTTCTACAAGCGGCTGACCAACGTGCTGACCAACGATACCCAGCGCACGTCGTTCACGAACAACGGCCAGACGTTCGAGGCGATCGTGACCACCCCGGTCAATTCGGACGACGTCGGTCATATTCGCGGGGTCGAGGTCGGCTATCAGCAGACCTATGACTTCCTGCCGGGCTTCCTGAAGGGTCTGGGGCTTCAGGCGAACTATACGTTCATCAGCAGCTCGGGCGTGCCGCAGGCGACGCTCTCGGCGACCGACCCCGCCGTCGCGGCGGGGCAGCAGCCGACGATCACCGGCAACAATTTCCCGCTACAGGGGCTCTCGAAGCACCAGTTCAACGTCACGCCGTTCATCGACGTGGGCCCGCTGTCGCTGCGTGCGTCGTACAACTGGCGCTCGGATTATCTGCTGACGCTGCGCGACGTCATCACCCCGTTCGATCCGATCTTCCAGCGCGCCTATGGCCAGATGGACGCATCGGCCTTCGTCCAGGTGACGCCGCAGTTCCGCATCGGTGTCCAGGGGGTGAACCTCACCAACTCGATGACCGTCACCGAAGCGGCGGTGGTCGACCAGAACCAGGCGATCCGCCGCGTGCCGCGCCAGTGGTACGTCAACGACCGTCGCTATTCGATCGTCGCGCGCATGAACTTCTGAGGCCGATCGGCATTCAGTCGCGCGTCGTCGCCCCGGACTTGTTCCGGGGTCCACTTGGCCGCGAATGCTATCGATCGAAGCTCAAGCTATGCCGATTGCCGAGCGGTGGACCCCGGAACAGGTCCGGGGTGACGCAAGAGAATGCCGAGTATCGATCCGGCCTAAAGGCTGCCTCCGTGTAGAACATTCTGCGACGCCGCCGGCCCCCCCTGCCGGCGGCGTTCGCTTTTCGGCGCGGATCGTGCGATGGGCGCGCGATGGCGCAAACCCATGATGTCATCATCCTCGGCGCAGGCGGCGCGGGGCTGTTCTGCGCCGGTATCGCGGCACGGCGCGGACGGCGCGTGCTGGTGATCGACCATGCCCCCGAACCCGGGCGCAAGATCGTCATTTCGGGCGGCGGGCGCTGCAACTTCACCAATGTCGATACGAGCTGGGACCGCTATGTCTCGGCCAATCCGCGCTTCGCCCGATCGGCGCTCGGCCGCTACACCGCGCAGGATTTCATCGCGCTGGTCGACGCGCATGGCATCGCGTGGCATGAAAAGACGCTCGGCCAGTTGTTCTGCGACGGATCGGCGCGACAGATCGTGGCGATGCTGCTGCACGAAGCGGCGGGTGCCGAGATCGCGCTGGGCAGCGCGATCCGCGACGTGACCCATGCCGACGGGCAGTTCACCGTAGTATTCGGCGATCGCCACGCCACCGCGCCGTCGCTGGTGATCGCCACCGGCGGGCCATCGATCCCCAAGCTCGGCGCGACCAGCTTCGCCTATGACCTCGGCCGCCGCTTCGGCCTGAAGATCGTCGAGCCGCGCCCGGCACTGGTGCCGCTGACCCTGCCCGGCGAGGAAGCGCTGTTCCGCGAACTGTCCGGGGTAGCGGCAACGGTCGTGGCGCGTGGCGACGGTCCCGGCTTTCGCGAGGCGGCGCTGTTTACCCATCGCGGCCTGTCCGGCCCTGCGATCCTGCAAGCCTCGTCCTACTGGCGGCATCGCCAGCCGGTGACGATCGACTTCGTGCCCGATCAGTCGCCGGGCTGGCTCCTCGCCGCCAAGCGCGCGCGGCCCCGCGCCGGGCTGCGCTCGGTGCTGGGCGCGGCGCTTCCCGACCGGCTGGCCGAAGCGCTGGCGGCGCGGATCGATGCGCCGTCCGAAATGGCCAACCTGCGCGATGCGACGCTCAGCGAGATCGAGCGCCGCCTGTCGGCGTGGCAGTTCCTCCCCAACGGCACCGAAGGGTTCGCCAAGGCCGAAGTCACGGTCGGCGGCATCGCCACCGACGCGCTGAACCAGAAGACGATGGCGGCGAAGCATCTGCCCGGCCTGTACGCGATCGGCGAAGCGGTCGACGTGACCGGCTGGTTAGGGGGCTATAATTTCCAATGGGCATGGTCGAGCGGCTGGGTGGCGGGACAGGCGGTGTGAGCCGCAAGGCATCGTTCCCGCCGGTGGTCGCACCGACCACGCGCGTGCTGATTCTCGGCAGCCTGCCCGGCGATGCGTCACTCGCGGCGGCACGCTATTATGCCCACCCGCAGAACCAGTTCTGGCGACTGCTGTCACCGGTAGTCGGCGTCGACCTGACCACCTTGCCCTATGACGCACGGCTGGTGGCGCTGCTTCACGCGGGCATCGGCCTTTGGGACGTGGTCGCCAGCGCCACCCGCCCCGGCAGCAGCGATGCGGCGATCCGCGACGCGGCGGCGAACGACGTCGCGGCGCTGGTGGCGACGCTGCCCGACCTGCGACTGGTCGCGTTCAACGGCGGAACCGCGTGGAAGCACGGCCGCGCGCTGGTGGGTGACATCGCGACACTGCAACTGCCGTCGAGCAGCCCGCTGCATACCGTGGGGGTGGCGGCGAAGCAGGCAGCGTGGGATGCGATCGCTGCCCATCTTTGATTTGCGACTGCCCCGTATAAACCGTTGACGTTCCATCCTCGATTGCAATCGATCTGCCTATATCGCACGACCGCCTATGGCACCGGACCTGTCCGACGATCTGCGGCGAGATCGCCTGCTGGCGCGGCGCGATTATGCGGCATCGTTGATGTCGAACAGCAAATGGCGCGCAGTTTTGACGGTGCTTGATGAGGCTCGTCCCGCGTTACAACAAATCCAGATCAAATTTACCGATAGCGACGATATTCGATCGATGGGCCTGCCGTGGCTTCACGCGCCGCATGGCTTCGTCGACAGCTTCGAGTTCGGTCCGTTTCCGCTGATCGCGATCGAATGGATCGAGGTCCCGGCTGTTGCGATTTTCCCGCGTGTCGACGGCGTCGCTGCTGTGCGTCAGTCCCAGGATATTGACGCCGTCGATACCGCGCTGGCGGCACTGGGCAGGCAATTGCCGATTGTGCGAACACCGGAAGGATTACGGATCATCGGCCACCTCCGCTGACGCATCCAATAATTTCGCGTCCGTCTGGTTTGTAACGGCGGCGTACCTATATACGATCTACATCCCGCCCTTGCTAAAGGGCGGTGCTACTGCCGGCACCGGCCGGTCTTTTCCTTTCGCGTGGCCCGGAATGGTCCGCCAACCTCGAACGATGCGTCAGGAAATACATGCAGGACAATTGGCGATATGGTTCCGCCGCCGGAACATCGGCGTCGCGGGCGATGAACGTCAGCATCGCGCAGGCCGATGTGGTTGCGCTGTGCGGCAAACATGGTGCCGCGATCAGCGCGATCGAAACGCTGCATACCGGTGGAACCCATGTCGTGATGCTGAACGGCGAGGGCGCGGACACGATGCGCAAGGCATTCGGCAAGAAGCTGTTGACCGGCAAGGTCGTCCGCACCCCCTGGGTCCGAAACGGCTGAACCGCGACCGCGAGCGACAGCCATGACCCGCGACACCCCGGCGCTGACGCGCGCGCTCGAACTCGCCGCGTCGGGCGATTTCATCTCGGTGAACCATATCCGTCAGGCGCTGCGCCGCGAGGGATATGGCACGCTGGCGCAGGATCTCGCGGGCGCGGCGACGAACCGCGCGATCGTCGATCAACTGCATCAGGCCGCCGCCGAGCGGAAGCGGCGCGGCGGTGGTCCGACCGGGTCATAAGGGTCGGTCGGCGCCGGCTGCGGATTTGCCCAACCTCCCCGGTTGCAATCGCCCCGCCGCTTAGCCCATAGCATCGCGCATGTCCGAAGAAGCCGAAGTCTCCGCCCTGTCCTTTGAAGATGCGCTGCGCGAACTCGAAGGGATCGTCAGCCGGCTGGAGACGGGTCAGGAAGACCTCCAGACCGCGATCGATCTTTACGCGCGCGGCGACCTGCTGCGCGCGCAATGCGCCGCGCGGCTCGATGCGGCGCAGGCCCGGATCGAGGCGATCCGCGTCGATGCCGAAGGACGCGCCACCACCCAGCCGTTCGACGCGCAATAATGGCGACGATCGCCCCACCGGTGTCGCTCGCCGCCGCGCTCCGCGAAGTGTCGGCGGAGATGGACCGCCAGTTCGACGCGCTGCTCCCCGTGCCGCAGGACCCGCGCGCCGATCTGTACCGCGCGATGCGCCACGCCGCGATCGGCGGCGGCAAGCGGCTGCGCCCGCTGCTTGTGTTCGCCACCGCCCGGCTGTTCGGCGTCGAACGGGCGCGTGCCGCCCGCGCCGCGCTCGCGATCGAGTGCATCCATGTCTACAGCCTCGTCCACGACGACCTGCCGGCGATGGACGACGACGACATGCGGCGCGGCAAGCCGACGGTCCATAAGGCATTCGACGAGGCGACCGCGATCCTCGCCGGCGACTGCCTCCATGCGCTGGCGTTCGAGATTCTGGCGGAGGAAGCGACCCATCCCGATCCGCGCGTCCGCGTCGAGCTGATCGCCGACCTCGCCTGCGCCTCCGGCCCGTCGGGGATGGCGGGCGGTCAGGCGATGGACCTGAAGGCGGAGGACACCAATTTCGACCTGAACACCGTTACCCGGTTGCAGGCGATGAAGACCGGCGCGCTGATCGCCTGTTCCGTCGAGGCAGGTGCGATCCTCGGCCGCCTGCCCGCCGACCAGCGTACCGGCCTGCGCGGCTATGCCCGCGACATCGGCCTCGCCTTCCAGATCGCCGACGATATCCTCGACGTCGAAGGGGACGAACATTCGGTCGGCAAGGCGCTGCGCAAGGATGGCGAGGCGGGCAAGGAAACCTTCCTCTCGCTGCTCGGCCTGCCCCGCGCGCGCGAACAGGCGCGGCGGCTGGTCGAACAATCGATCGAACATCTGCGCGACTATGGCCATGAGGCCGATCTGCTGCGCGCCATCGCCCGCTACGTGCTGGAGCGCGACCGGTGAGGATCGGCGTCTATCCCGGCACCTTCGATCCGATCACCCGCGGGCATATGGACATCATCCGGCGCGGGGCGAAGCTTGTCGACCGACTGGTGATCGGCGTGACGACCAATCCTTCCAAATCGCCGATGTTCACCCTGCCCGAACGCCTGACGATGGTCGAGCGCGAGGTAGCGGATGTCGGCGGCGACATCGCGGTCGTGGCGTTCGACGCGCTGTTGATGACCTTCGCCGAACGGCAGGGGGCGAGCGTGATCGTGCGGGGCCTGCGCGCCGTCGCCGATTTCGAGTATGAATATCAGATGGCGGGCATGAACCAGCAGTTGAACGACCGGATCGAAACGGTCTTCCTGATGGCCGACGTCTCGCTGCAACCGATCGCGTCGCGGCTGGTGAAGGAAATCGCGATGTACGGCGGGGCGATCGACCGCTTCGTGTCCCGCACCGTCCGCGACGAAGTGGCAGCGCGCGTCGAGAAGCTGGGCCGCAAAGGCGACGCCTGAAGGCTGGGCGCCTCCCCCTCCCTGAAAAGGGAGGGGTTTGGGGGTGGGTTGGCCTGCGAGGGAGGGTAAGCGCGCCAGAACCGGCCGCCCCACCCCCGGTCCCTCCCTTGTCAAGGAGGGGAGGACGGTTGTCGATCACCCCGACGCGACCGACGAACCAGCCAGCCGACCCCGCCCAGCAATACGATCGCGCCGCCGCCCGCCGCCAGCACCTGCCACGACGGCAGCCAGGGGACGACGAGTTCGCTCAGGCCATGGCCGAACCAGTAGCCGATCGACACGAAGATCGTCGCCCACACCGCCGCCGCCGCGCCATTCAGCACCATGAACCGCCCTGTCGGCAGTTGCGTCGTCCCGATCGCGACCGGGCTGACGGTGCGCAGGCCGTAGAGAAAGCGGAAGGCGAAGACGAACAGCGTCGGCCGCCGCTCGAACGCGGCCAATGCCTTGGCGAACGCCGGCCGCGCCGCCAGCCGCCGTACGCGCGGATGATCGCGGAAGCGCCGGCCGGCGGCGAAGAACAACTGGTCGGCGACGAACGACCCGATCGCCGCCACCGCGATCGCCCCGGCATAGGGCAGCGCGCCGCGATGGACCATGATCCCGCCGAGCACGACCACCGTCTCCCCCTCGATCCCCGCGCCGAAGAACAGCGCGATCAGGCCATAGCGCGCGACCAGCGCTTCGATCGTCAAGACAGGGGTATCCGCATCGCCGCACCTTGCGGCTTTCGCCCGCCTTGGTCCAGTGCCAGCCCTTCCGCCACGCCCTGCACCGGCGTACAGCGACGCCATGGCCATTCTCGCCCCCTCCGCCCGCCCCGCCGCGCTCGTCCGCTGGCTGTGGAGCGTCGCCGCGCTCATCGTCCTGATGGTCGTCGTCGGCGGCATCACCCGGCTGACCGAATCGGGGCTTTCGATCACCGAGTGGAAACCGGTCAGCGGCACCCTGCCCCCGCTCACCGCCGCCGCATGGGACGCCGAATTCGCCGCCTATCGCCGCATCCCCGAATATCAGTTGCTGAACCAGGGCATGACGCTCGCGCAGTTCAAGGGCATCTTCTTCTGGGAATATGTCCACCGGCTGCTGGGCCGGGTGATCGGCATGGCCTTCGCCCTGCCGCTCCTGTGGTTCTGGGTCCGCCGGGCGATTCCTGCGGGGTACAAGGGCCGGTTGCTGGCGCTGCTGGCGCTGGGCGGATTGCAGGGGGCGATCGGCTGGTGGATGGTCGCCTCGGGGCTGGTCGAGCGGACCGACGTGTCGCACCTGCGGCTCGCCGCGCATCTGCTGACCGCGTTGTTCATCCTTGCCGGCACGGTGTGGACCGCGCTCGACCTGCGCGAACTGGTGCAGGAACCGACCGCGCGTCCTGCGCGGTTGCGGACGGTCGGCGTGCTCGCCGGCGCGGCGCTGTTCGTGCAGTTGCTCTATGGCGCATGGGTCGCCGGGCTGAACGCCGGCCTCGTCACCGATCAATGGCCGCTGATGAACGGGCGCTTCTTTCCGGCGGAGGAATGGTCGCTGCGCGCGCCACTCGACGCGCTGGTCAACGATCCGTATGTCGTCCACTTCGTCCATCGCTGGTGGGCGTGGGTTGCGGTCGTGTGCCTCGTCCTGCTGGCCCGCGCCGCCAAACGCGCTGGCCACCCGAAGGTCGCCCGCGCGCTCCACATCGCGTTCGGCACGCAGATCCTGCTCGGCATCGCGACCGTCGTGACCGGCGTTCGCATCGAAGTCGCGGCGCTGCACCAGTTAGTGGGCGCGCTGCTGGTCGTCGTCGTCACCTGGAACCTGCACGCGATCGGCCGCCGCAGGGCATAGGGTATCCCAATACCCGTCAGCAAAGGCGCGGTTTGCTTGACTTATCGCGTCCGCGCGGGCAATTGGCCGACGTTCGCAGCGCGCCATCACGGTGCGGCTGCGTGATATATCCGAAAGGTCCAACGCCCATGAAGGCGCTCATGAAGACCACCAAGTCGGCCAAGCCGCACGAGGTGGAGAAGAAATGGCATATCGTCGATGCCGAAGGCCTGGTGGTCGGTCGCGCTGCGTCGATCATCGCCAACGTCCTGCGCGGCAAGCACAAGACGTCGTTCACCCCGCATGTCGATTGCGGTGACAACGTCGTCGTCATCAATGCCGACAAGATTCGCTTCACCTCGAACAAGGCGAAGACGAAGACCTATTACAAGCACACCGGCTATGCCGGCGGCATCAAGGCCGTCACCGCCGAGAAGGTCCTCGAGGGTCGTTTCCCCGAGCGCGTTCTGGAAAAGGCCGTCGAGCGGATGATCCCGCGCGGCCCGCTGGGTCGTGACCAGATGCGCAACCTGCGCATCTTCAAGGGCACCGAGCATCCGCACGAAGCGCAGAACCCGCAGGTTCTCGACATCGCGGGCATGAACCGCAAGAACAAGGTGGGCGCATAATGTCCGACAACCGCCAGTCCCTTTCCGACCTCGCCGGTCTGACCGGTCAGCCGGCCCCGGCAGACGCACCGCAGGGTTCGGCGCCGCAGACCGCCGCGCTCGAGGGTGATGCCCCCACCGCCCCGGTCGAGCCGCCGCGCCCGACGATGCCGCTGCGCCCGCAGGAAATCGACGCCTATGGCCGCGCCTATGCGACCGGCCGCCGCAAGGACGCCGTCGCCCGCGTGTGGATCAAGCCGGGTTCGGGCAAGATCACGATCAACGGTCGCGATCAGGAAGTCTATTTCGCGCGCCCGACGCTGCGTCTCGTCATCAACCAGCCGTTCGGCGTCGCCGACCGCAATGGTCAGTATGACGTGATCTGCACCGTCAAGGGCGGCGGCCTGTCGGGTCAAGCCGGCGCGGTCAAGCACGGCATCAGCCAGGCGCTGACCCGCTACGAGCCGGTCCTGCGTGCGCCGGTCAAGGCCGCCGGGTTCCTGACCCGCGACAGCCGCGCGGTCGAGCGCAAGAAGTACGGCAAGGCGAAGGCCCGCCGCAGCTTCCAGTTCTCGAAGCGCTAAGCGTCTGTTTGGAAACGCGCCCGAATTGGGCGCGTTTCGCGGTACCGGCCCGCTCCCCCTCCCGGCCACCCACAGCGTATCCTGATTGGGTGGCCGGGAGGGGGAGCGGGCCGGTACCGCTTTCGGGCGAAGACTTTCGCACGCAGGGGAGCACGAAAAGTTCCTCCTTTGCGGCCAGTCGCGAACGAATTGGGGCGGTCCGGTATCGGGCCGCCCTTTTCGTTTGATCCGTAACCGTATAGCGACAGTCGCGTCCGCACGCTGGCGGTACCGAAACAAAGAGCTGCCATGACCTCGCGTGCCAAAACCTCGCTGCTCCCCCTTGCCGATGGCGACCTGTGGCCCGAGGAGCTGCGTCGCTCGCTCTCCGACAAGCTGTTCACCATCGCCTTCGGCGCGATCCAGTGGCCGTGGCTGTTGCGCAGCCTGTCGGGCGGCAAGCGGTCGGTGAAGGCGAAGCTGATCGCCGATCTGGGTCTCGCCCCCGATGCGCTGCCCAATCTGGGGAGCTGGAAGGCGGATACCGGCTATCTCTCGCTGATCGTCGACCGCATCGCCGCCGATCGCCCGCGCACCGTCGTCGAACTCGGCACCGGTGCGTCGAGCCTCGTGACCGGCGCGGCGCTCGCCAAGCATGGCGGCGGACAGCTCATCAGCTTCGACCAGCATGCCGGCTTCGTCGATGCGACGCGCGAATGGCTGGCCGAACACGGCATCGCCGCCGATCTGCGCGCGGCACCTTTGGTCGAATCACCCGGCGACTGGCCGGGCGTGTGGTACGACATCGGCGCGCTGCCCGACCGCGTCGACATGCTGCTGATCGACGGCCCGCCGTGGACCATCCACCCCTATGTGCGCGGTGCCGCCGAAACGCTGTTCGACCGGTTGCCGGTCGGCGGCGTGGTGATGCTCGACGACGGCGCCCGCCCCGGCGAGCGCGTGGTGGCGCAGCGCTGGCGGCGTCGCTGGCCCAATTTCCGCTTCGAACTGGTCAACCGCGGCACCAAGGGCACGCTGATCGGCGAGCGGCTTTCCTGATTTCCTCCCCTCCCTGACAAGGGAGGGGTCGGGGGTGGGTGGGCCCGCGAGGGAATGTAGCGCCCGCCACGAACCGACCCACCCCCAGCCCCTCCCTTGTCAGGGAGGGGAGCAATCACTGCGTCACCGGCTCGTCGGGCACGCCCATCTTGCGCGCGATCGTCTCGAAGCTTCTGCCCTCGATACGGATCTCGTTGAACGAGGGCGGGTCTTGGCGCGTCCGGCAGGACAGGGTTCCCGCCCCGACCATGCGCAACAGCCCCTTGCCGCTGCGATAGGGCACGTCGAACGGGTCATGGACATGGCCCGACAGCACGGCATGCGCGCCGGCTGCCGCCACCGCCGCCAGCGCCGCCGGCCCACCGCGCGTCTCGCCGCTCGATCGCGTGCCGACATCGACCAACGGGTGATGCGCGGCGATGAACACCAGATCGCCCTTGGGCACCCGCTCGATCAGCTTCAGCGTCCGGGCCAGCGCTTTGGGCCCGACATAGCCCTTCGACCAGTCCCAGCGGAACTGGAACCGCGCCGTGGTCTTGAGCGGCACGATCGCCACGCCCTTGATCTCCAGCGGACGCTCGATCATCCGCTCCAGCCGCTTGTAGCGTTTGTACGGCCGGACGAAGCGGGCGAACAGATTGTAGAGCGGCAGGTCATGGTTGCCGACCTCGACCGTCACCGGACGGCCCAGCCCTTCCAGCCATTCGGCCGCCGCCTCGAACTCGGCGGCGCGGGCGCGCATCGTCAGGTCGCCGGTCATGATGATCGCGTCGGGCTGTTCGCGGCGCACCGCCTCATCGAACCACGCGATCGCCTGGCTGTCCTCCGCGCCGAAATGGACGTCGCTGACGTGGAACAGACGGATCATCGGGCACCCCCACCATGGTCGATCGCGCAGTAACGCACCGGGCGGCGGGAAGTTTATCCGTCGCTCAATTCCGACTGCGGATCGACAATGCCAGCACACCGCCGACCGCCGCGACCCCGGCCAGCGCGACGAACACCGGCCCCAGCCCGCTTCCCGGCGGGACGATCGCGGCGAGCAGCGGGGGAACACAGGCGGGCAGCGTGTTGGTGAGGTTCAGCACGCCCAGATCGCGTCCGCGCGTGGCGGGCGACGGCAGCAACTGCATTGCCAGCGCGGAGTGGAGCGCGAGGAACACTGACAGGCCGATGGTGCAGACGCCATAGGCGACGCTAACCCCGACGAACCCCTGCGACAGTGCCATGCCGATCAGCCCGCCTGCGACCAGCAACGTCGCGAGCCCCAGGAACGGCCGCCGCAGCCCCATGCGGTCCGACCAGCGCCCGGCAAGGATCGTCGCGACCACCGCGACCCCGGTGACGACCGCCATCGCCCGCGCGACCGGCCCCGCCGCATCGCCGCCGCCCTGCCAGCGATCGGCGAAGTGGAAGAAGGCATAGGCGGTCAGGCCGTTGCCCGCCGCCTGCATTGCCAGGCGGGCGACCCATGCGCGGATCAGATCGGCCCGGCCGACCGGCGGGGTGGAAATCATCGTGTCCGGCCCGGCGTCGCTCCCCATTCCCCGTTCGCGCGCGGCCCATAGGAACGGCACGATCATCGCCACCATCAGCACGACATTGGCGGTGTAGCGCGCGGCGGCATCGGCGAAGAGCGGCAACGTCACCACCGATGCCGACAGCACGCCGACCGGGTGCGAGATGCCAAGCAGCCCGCTCACCTGCCCCTTGGCGCGGTTGGGCACTTCGTCGGCCAGCACCGCGACCATCGGCGCGAACATCAGGTTCAGCGCCACCTGCCAGAAGGCGACCGCCGCCAGCAGCGTCACCGCCGTGGTCGCGCCATGGATCGCGGCAAAGGCGATGACGATCGTTACCAGCCCGATCGCGATCGTCGGACGACGGGTTCCGCTGCGCCGCCAGCCGATGTCGCTGATCCAGCCGGCGGCGACGTTGGCGATACTGGCGACCACCGCCCCGCCCAGCACCACCCATCCCAGGAGCGCGACCCGCCCGGCCGGGTCGATCGCCGCCACCTTCACCTGCAACAGGATGGTGACGAACGGCATGAACGCAACGAACAGCCCGCAATAGGCCAGCGTATAGAGCGCGACGAAGCCCCGGCCCGGCGCGGCGAAGCTCAACGTCCGGCGACGCGGCGCAGCGCGGCGGCGACCTGCGCGATGGTATAGGGTTTCTGGAGCAGTTCGAACCCGTTGGTGCCCTGCCGCGCGATCACGTCGCTATACCCACTGGTCAACAGCACCGGCAGCGCCGGCCAGCGCTCGCGCACCCGCCGCGCCAGTTCCAGTCCGTCGACCCGCGGCATCACCACGTCGGAAAAGATGATGTCGAACGCCCCCGGCTCCGCCGCCAGCCGGTCGAGCGCGGCCTGCCCGTCGGGGACATGGACCGGGACGAAGCCATGTTCTTCCAGCGCCTGCGCGGTGGTGGTGCCGACGACCGGATTGTCCTCGACCACCAGGACGCGCAAGCCCTGCCCGCTGGTGTCGCCCGGATCGTCGCGCACCGTTTGCCCGGTCGGGGCCGGCGCATCGACCTGCGGCAGATACAGGGTGAACACCGTCGCGCCCGGCGTGCCGTCGGCACGGATTTCGCCGCCCGACTGTTTGGCGAAACCGAACACCTGGCTCAGCCCCAGCCCGGTGCCCTTGCCCAGCCCCTTGGTGGTGAAGAACGGCTCGAAGATGCGCGCCAGCACCTCGTCGTCGATCCCGCCGCCGCTATCCTCGATCGCGACGGCGACATGGGCGCCGGCGGGTCCGGACATGCCGGGGACCGCATCGACGCACGTCACCCGGATCGTCAGCCGCCCCTCGCCCTGCATCGCGTCGCGCGCGTTGGCGGCCATGTTGACAATCGCGGTATCGAACTGGTTGGGATCGACATCGACGAACGCCGGATCGCCGCTGGGGCAGACGACAACCTCGATCCGCGATCCGGCCAGCGTGCGGACGATGTCGCCGAGCGCGGCGATGGCGGCGTTCACGTCGAACACGCTGGGTTGCAGCGCCGATCGGCGGGCGAAGGCGAGCAACTGCCCGGTCAGGCTGGCGGCGCGATCGACAGTGTCGCTGATCGCCGAGAGATAGCGTTCGCGCCGCGCCTCGGTCAGCGTCGGCTGGCGCAGCAGATCGACCGAGGAGCGCACGATCGTCAGCAGATTGTTGAAATCATGCGCGACGCCGCCGGTCAACTGGCCGATCGCCTCCATCTTCTGGCTCTGGCGCAGTGCATCCTGCGCCGTGACCAGCGCGTGGGTACGATCGGCGACCTGTTGTTCGAGCGAGACGGCCAGCGCCGCCAGATCGCGTTCCGCCCGGCGGCGTTCGCTGGCGGCGCGGGTCCGCTCGGCCACCTCGCGGACAAAGGCGACCTCGTCGTCGCGCCACACCCGCGCCTCGCCATGATTGGCATAGATCAGCGCCACCAGCCCGCCCTGTTCGGTCAGCGGCATGTTGATGAACGCGCGCGCGTTGATCGACTCGAGCTGCGCCGCGGTGGCGGCGGTGCGCGGATCGAGCCGGGCATCCTCGACCACCGCCGTCTCGCCGCGCTTCAGATCGTCGATATAGCTGCCATAATCGCGAAAGTGCAGCGTCCCGGCGATAGTGGTGACGCCGGGCGCGTTCCAGTCGCGCTCGATCGTGATCGTCTCCGCTTGGCGGTCGACCACGCCATATCCCACGCGGTCGACCGCCAATGCCCCAGCGATGATACGCGCTGCGGCAACGGTCATCTCGACCGGATCGTCGAGCGGGCGCAACGTGTCGTTCAGCTCGGCCATCGCCGCGCGCATCGTCTCCAGCCGCTTGTAGGCGGTGACGTCGATCGACACGCCGGTCAGGCGGGTGACGCCGCCGTCGGCACCGATCGTCGGCTGCCCCCGGCTGGCGATCCAGCGACGCTCGCCGTCGGGCGTGCGGATACGCGCCTCATTCTCGAACGCTTCGCCGGCAAAGCTGCGCTCGATCGCGGCGAGCAGGGCGGCGCGGTCGTCGTCATGGACGATCGCCAGCACCTCGGCATGCGACGGCGGATAGTCCGTCGGAAAACCGCAGTTCGCCCGGCAGATGTCCGACATGGTGAGCTGGCAGGTCCCGCGCTCCAGCGCCCAAGTGCCGAACCGCCCCGCCTCCAGCGCGAAGTGCATCTCGCGCTCGCGCTCCTCCTGCTCGCGGAACCGCCCGGCGAGTTCGGCCATCAGCGCGGCGTTGCTCGTCTCCAGTCCTTCCAGTCGCTCACGCTCGATCGTCACGTCGACCTGGCTGGCGAAGAAATAGGCAAGGTCGCCGTTCGCATCGTCGACCGGGGCCAGCAGCAGGCGGTTCCAGAACGGATCGCGGTTCTTGCGATAGTTCAGGATGTCGATCTCGATCGAGGTCCGGTTCGCGACGGCGTCGCGGATGCGCGCGACACTCGTCGGATCGGTGTCGGGGCCTTGCAGGAAGCGGCAGTTGCGGCCGATAATCTCGTCGCGGGTATATTGCGTCAGGCGACAAAAGGCGTCGTTGGCGAACACCACCGGATTGTCGGGCAGGCGCGGGTCGGTGATAATCATCGGCATGCGCGTGGCGCGCACTGCCGCGACGAACGGGTCGGTGCCCCCCGCCAGTCCGGCGATCTCACGGGCGATGCGCCGGTCCTCGCGTGCGGCCGGTCCGGTCGCGCCCTCGCTATCGCTCACGTCACCTCGCATCGGTCCAGAAACGCGGGTTTCCCCCGCCCGTTCCTTGCCGGTTCGCCTGTCCCGGCACAAGCGTCGGTTCGGGATGGGCTTTTACCCGGAAACCGGTTTAGCGCCGGACGTCGAGGCCGCCTTCGAGGAAGGCATCGATGTCCGCCTGCCGGAACAGGCTGGCGTCGCCGGGTAGCGAGTGTTTGAGCGCGGCGACGGCAAGGCCCCAGCTCGCGGCGGTCGCCTCGTCCTGCCCTGAGATCAGCGCGTGGAGCACGCCGCTGGCAAAGGCGTCGCCGCCGCCGATGCGGTCGACGATGCCCGAAATCGCGACTTCCGCGGTCTGGACGGCATGGGTCGGCGTGTCGATCCGCGCCGACAGCCGGTGGTGGTCGGCGTCGTCGACGTGCCGCGCCGTCGAGGCAATGTGCTTGAGGTTCGGGAAGGCGGCAAAGGCGGCCTGCGCCGCCTCGCGCCGGCGATCCTCGCCATCGCCCGAAAATTGCTCGCCGAGCAGTAGCGATACGTCACGGTGGTTGCCGAACAACAGGTCGGCGAGGCCCACCAGCCGGGTCAGTACCGCGCGCGGATCACTGTCCCATGCGTCCCACAGCCGGGCGCGGTAGTTACCGTCGAACGAGACGGTCAGCCCCTTGGCGCGCGCGGCCTCGGCGGCGGCGATGGCGGCGTTGGCGGTTTCATGGCCAAGCGCCGGGGTGATCCCCGACAGGTGCAACCGGGTGCAGCCGTCGAGCAGCTTGTCCCAGTCCCATGCCGAGGCCGGGGTCGTCGCGAAGCTCGATCCGGCGCGGTCATAGACGATGTCGGAGGCACGCAGCCCCGCGCCGACGCTCAGGAAATACAGCCCCATCCGGCCGTCGCGGGTCAGCACCCGCGAACAATCGACCCCCTGCGCACGCATCGCCGAGACGGCACCGCGCCCGAGCGGGCTGTCGGGAACTGCGCTGGCGCAGGCGGTGGCATGGCCGAGATTGGCCAGACCGACCGCGACATTCGCCTCCGCCCCACCGACGTTCACGTCGAAGCGGCCGCTCTGCATCAGCAGTTCACGGCCCGGCGCGGTCAGCCGCAGCAACAGTTCCCCGAAACACAGGATCATCGCGCGAGCCACCCCCCATCGACCGCCAGGACATGGCCGTTTACATAGTCGGAGGCAGCCGAGGCAAGGAATACCGCCGCCCCGCCCAGATCGCCGGCATCGCCCCAGCGCGCCGCCGGGATGCGTTCAAGGATCTGGCGGTTGCGCGTCTCGTCCGCCTGCAACGCGGCGGTGTTGTTGGTGGCGATATAGCCGGGCGCGATGGCGTTCACGTTGACGCCCTTGGCCGCCCATTCGTTCGCCAGCAGCTTGGTGAGGCCGCCGATGCCCGATTTGGACGCGGTGTAGCTCGGCACGCGCACCCCGCCCTGAAAGGTCAGCATCGAGGCGATGTTGATGACCTTGCCCCGCCCCTGCGCCACCATATGGCGGCCGGCGGCTTGGCTGAGGAAGAAAACCGATTTGAGGTTGGTGTCGATGACCGCGTCCCAGTCCTCTTCGGTGAAGTCGAGGCTGTCGTTGCGGCGGATGATGCCGGCGTTGTTGACGAGGATGTCGAGCCCGCCGAGCGTGTCGAGCGTCTGCTCGACGACACCCTGTACGGGCGCGATGGTCGACAGGTCGGCGGAGACGATTTCCGCCTTGCGCCCGAGCGCACGCGCCTTGTTCGCCGTGTCGGTCGCGGGCGTGCGACCGATCAGCGCGACATCGGCCCCGGCGGCGGCGAGCGCCAGCGCGATTGCCTGGCCGATGCCGGTGTTGGCTCCGGTGATCGCCGCGACGCGGCCGGTGAGGTCGAAGGGGTTTACCATCGTTCTCAACCCTTTACGCGAGCTGGCAGATGTCGAGGACCTTCATGTCGGTATAGTCCTGGTTCTCGCCGGCCATCGCCCAGATGAAGGCATAGGCGCGGGTGCCCGACCCCATGTGGACCGACCATGGCGGGCTGATGACGGCTTCCTCGTTGCCCATGACGATGTGGCGCATCGCTTCGCCTTCGCCCATGTAGTGGAACACCTTGTCGTTCTCGGTCGGCAGTTCGAAGTAGAAATAGATTTCGCTGCGGCGCTCGTGGATGTGCGGGGGCATGGTGTTCCACACGCTGCCGGGCTTGAGCACGGTCAGGCCCATGACGAGCTGCGCCGAATCACACACGCCGGGGATGACGAGCTGGAAGATCGTCCGCTCGTTCGATTCCTCCAGGCTGCCGCGCTCCAGCGCATTGGCATCGGCGATGCCGAGCTTGCGGGTGGTGAAGCCTCTGTGCGCCGGGCACGATGCGATGTAGAAGCGCGCGCCCTGCCCGCCGAATTCGACGTCGGTCGCACCCATGGTGACGTAGACGCAGTCCTTGTTGCCGAGCGTGAAGCTCTCGCCGTCGACGGTCAGCGTGCCCTCGGCGTCGCCGACGTTGACCACCGCCATTTCGCGGCGTTCGAGAAACGGATGCCCCTCCGCCGACTTCGGTTCGGTCTGGGTCGGGAGCTTGACCGGAGCATCGCCCACCGCGACGCCGCCGATCACGAAACGGTCGGCGTGGGTGTAGTTCAGGACGCATTCGCCCTCACGGAACAGGCCTTCGATCAGATAGCGGTCGCGCAATTCCTCGTTCGAGACGCATTCCATCATGTCGGGATGGGTGGCGTAATAGGTGCGGTCGAACATGGCTCTCTCCTGACGTGGGAAACCGGTATCAATCGGGGTGTTCCCCGCTGCCGGCGCTGTGCGTTGAACTCGATAAACCCTGTCCTAATGCCGCCTGCCGCCCGCGTCGACCGGTTTTTGCGGAGCGTCCGGCCGTCGTTCGGGAGATCGTTGGAAATCCGCGATTTGTGGCATTCCACGGCGTAAATTCCGATGGATGAACTCCGCTTCCACAATGCGAACAGAAAATTCCAAAACCGGTGAAATGCGCGTGTTCAACTTCGCGATTCTGACACCGGTTTCCCCAAACTGCCCCCGGCCGGTTGCTTGCCATGGCCGGGCCGGCCGCGTAGAGGCCGCGCCGGTTCCGGCAAAATCCGGGGCCGATGCACGCCGGTGTTCCTTCGGGAGCTTAAAACGGGAATGCGGTGCGGGGACCTGTCCCCAAGACCGCGGCTGTCCCTGCAACTGTGAGCGGTGAGCGCGACTGCACGTTGGTCCCCGAACAGGGATCGACAGCCACTGGGGTTTCCCGGGAAGGCGTCAGACCCGCGCGACGACCCGCGAGCCAGGAGACCTGCCGGCGCGTGGTCGCTTCTGCCTTTGGCCCAGTGGAGGCCGGGGCCGGTTCTCCGTGTGGAGCGACGAACCCATGCGCGGCGGGGGCCGCACCGGGGTTGGTCGTGGGTCCGCGCGCCAGGGGGGTGCCGTCGGCCGCGCCACCCATGGCCGCAGCGATGCGGCCCGCCCCGCCGTGTCGCTCCTGCGCATCCCCGGGGAAGACCAGATGTTGAAGACCACGCTGACCCTGACCGCGCTGCTCGCCAGCGCGTCCGCCTTTGCCCAGGCGTTGCCGGGCGATACGCCGGTCGACGAGGCCGACCCGATCATCGTCACCGGCACCCGCGCATTGGATGGCACGCCCGCCGACCTGCTTGGGTCGAGCTACACGCTGCTGGGCGCAGAGGATCTGGAGAACCGCCAGACCCGTGTCGTCAGCGACATCCTGCGCGACGTGCCGGGCGTGGCGGTCAGCCGGTCGGGCGGGGTCGGCGGCTTCACCCAGGTGCGGCTGCGCGGGACCGAGGCGAACCACACGTTGGTCCTGATCGACGGGATCGAGGCGTCCGACCCGTTCCTCGGCGAGTTCGATTTCTCGACACTGATCGCCGACGACGTCGCCCGGATCGAGGTGCTGCGCGGCCAGCAGTCGGCGACCTATGGCTCGGACGCGATCGGCGGCGTGATCCATTACATCACCGCCAATGGTGCCGACGCGCCGGGCGTGCGCGGGCGGATCGAGGGCGGGTCGTTCGGCACCGTCAGCGGCGCGGCGCGGATCGGCGGCGTGGCGAGCGGCCTCGACTATGTCCTGTCGGGCGCGTTCCTCGACACCGACGGCACGCCATCGGCGCGGCGTGGCATCGGCGACCGTGACCTGAGCGCCGGCAACCGCCAGCTCGCGGGCAAGCTCGCCTATGAGCTCGCCCCCAATCTGCGCCTGTTCGCGACGGGCCGTTATGCGCGGTTGCAGGCCGATACCAACCCGCAGGATTTCGACTTCACCTCGCCCACCTATGGCTTCGTGGTCGACGGCAGCGACAGCACGACCTCGCGCAGCTTCCTGGGGCTGGCCCGCGCCGAACTCGATCTGATGGACGAGGCGTGGACGCAGGCGGCGACCGTCCAGTTGAACGACACCCATCGCAACAGCCGCACCGATGGAAACCTGACCTCCGACAATCGCGGCGAGCGGTTCAAGGCGGCGTATGATTCGACCTATCGACTGGTCGCGGGCACGTTGACCCACGCCTTTACCGTCGCCGCCGATTTCGAGCGTGAGCGGTTCCGGTCGGTCGCGGTGTTCGCGCCCTCGCCCGCCAACCTCGGCCGCAGCACCGACAACACCGGCATCGTCGGCGAATATGACCTGCGCGTCGGCGACAAGGCGGGCTTCGGCGCGTCGATCCGCCGCGACCTGAACAACCGGTTCGAGGATGCGACGACGTGGCGGGTGCGTGGCAGCTATGCGCTGTCGCCGCTGGTGCGCGTCCGCGCCGCCGCTGGATCGGGCATCAAGAACCCGACCAATTATGAACTGTTCGGCTTCGATCCGCGCAGCTTCATCGGCAATCCGAACCTGAAGCCCGAAACGTCGCAAGGCATCGAGGGCGGCGTCGACCTGACCCCGGCCGCCGGCGTGCGCGTGGGCGCGACGCTGTTCCGTTCGGTGCTGCGCGACGAGATCTATTCGACCTTTTCGCCGAGCTTCGTCGTGTCGCCCGCCAACCGGACGACGCGCTCGCGCCAGCGCGGGGTCGAGCTGTTCGCGCATGCGCCGCTGGGCTACGGCTTCGTTGCCGACCTCGCCTATACCTATCTCGACGCGATCGAGGCGGGGCGCGAGGAAGTGCGCCGGCCGCCGCATATCGGATCGGCGAACCTGACCTGGGCAGCGGCGGGCGATGCGTTCGGCGCGACGCTGACCGCGCGCTATAACGGCAAGAGCTTCGATTCGAACTTCACCAACCTGCCGCTGGGGCCGCGCGTGCGACTGGACGATTATACGCTGGTGAACTTCGCCGCCGATGCACGGATCATGGGGGCGCTGCGCGCCTTCGCGCGGGTCGAGAACCTCTTCGCCGCCAAGTACGAGGACGTGTTCACCTATCGCACGCCGGGCCGCGCGGCCTATGCCGGCATCCGCGCCGGCTTCTGACGATGGCTCGCCGCCGAACGCACCGCATCGGCCAACCGTTCGGCGGCGAGGACATAGGCGGGACCGCCGCACACGGTCCACGCCTGCGGCAGATCGACGCGGGCGAGGTCGGCAATCGCGGGATGGGCGAGCAGCTCGGTCCCGCGATCGATCACCTTGGGCGATTCGCTGCGCAGGAGAAGGTCGGGATGCGCCGCGACCATTTCCTCGAGCGAGAGTTGCGACAGGGCCGGCTTGCCGAGGCGGGTGGCGAGATTGACGAGGCCGACGCGGCCCATCAGTTCGTCGACCAACGTCCCGCTGCCGGTGAGGAACCCGCGTCGTTGATAGTCGGCGGCGACCTGTCCCCTGCCCGCCGCCTTGTCGATCCGGGCGAGGGCGGCGTCCATGCGGGCGACGAGCCGGTCGGCGCGGTCGCGGTGGCCGACCGCATCGCCGACCTGCCGCAGTTGCGCGACGATGTCGTCGTAGCGCGATACCCAGTTCAGGGGGACGGTGCGGAATTGCGTGTCCGGCAATGCTGCCAATGCGGGGGCGGGGAAGCCGGCGTCGCTGAGCACGAGGTCGGGGCGGATTTGGAGCAGGTCCTCGGCGGTGGCGTCGATGACCGGCAGGTGCGCGGCGCGCTTCGCGCCGGCGGACATGGCGGGGTCGCGCGACAGGCGTGTGAGACCGGCGATCTGATCGTCGTCGGCGAGTGCCAGGAGTTGCTGGTCGGCGCACAGGTTGAGCGAGACGATGCGGCGTGGCGGGTCGTGGCGCGGCGGTGCTGGGGCGGCGGTGCAGGCGGTGAGCAACAGGGGCAGGATCGCGAGACGCATCGCGCCATTGGCGGGGAATACGGCTTCGAGGCAAGCGGTAGGTGTTGGCTGGCGTCCAGGTGCGTCGGCTTTGCCCTCTCTCCTGACAAGGGGAGAGGGATACCGCAGCTTGCCAGCTTGCTGGCTAGCTGCGGTTGGGCGAGCCGAAGGCTCGCGCGCTCGCTGGTACGAGCGCAGGCCCCTCTCCCAGCTTCGACTAGGCCCTTGCTATGCAAGGACCAAGTCTGCGCATCCCTCTCCCTCTGCCGGGGGCGAGGGAGGGGTGTGCGTCGCTGCCTGCCGTACCCCCGCGAAGGCGGGGGTCCAGGGCCGCAGGAAACTACGGCCCGTGGTTGTGGCTCTGGGTCCCCGCCTGCGCGGGGATACGGTGAGGGCTTGAGGGTACGGAACCTCGGCAAGGGCGGGGGCCGTCGGATGTGGTGATGCGGGTAGTCCTCATGCTGGCGGTAATCGCCGCGGCCCTGCTCTCGCTGTGCGTCGGGCCGGTGGCGCTGGGCGTCGATCGTGTCGCGGCGGCGGTAGCGGGGCAGGATGCGACCGCCGCGACGATCCTGTTCCAGTTGCGCCTGCCGCGCACGCTGGTCGCGCTGCTGGTGGGGGCGATGCTCGGGATCGGCGGGGCGGCGCTGCAGGGCTATCTGCGCAATCCGCTGGCCGAGCCGGCGGTGCTGGGCGCGTCGAACGGCGCGGCGCTGGGGGCAGTCGTCGCGCTGTATTTCGGGTGGGCGGCGGTCTGGCCGCTGGCGTTGCCGGGGATGGCGATCGTCGGGGCGCTGGCGGCGCTGGTGCTGTTGTTCCTGCTCGCCGGGTGCGGCGAGAGTGCGCTGACGCTAATCCTCGGCGGGATCGCGGTGTCGATGCTGGCGGGTGCGGGGATCAGCCTTGCGCTCAACCTGTCGCCCAATCCGTTCGCGGCGATGGAGATCGCGACATGGCTGTTGGGGTCTATCGAGGATCGCTCGATGCAGCATGTGTGGATCGCGCTGCCCTGTGTCGCGATCGGGGCGGGGTTGCTGCTGGTCGATGCGCGCGCGCTCGATGCGTTGACGCTGGGCGAGGATGGCGCGCGGGCGCTGGGAGTCGATCTGGGGCGGGTGCGGCTGCGATTGCTGGGCGGCATCGCGATCGGCGTGGGTGGCGCGGTGGCGGTGTCGGGCGCGATCGGCTTCATCGGGCTGATCGTGCCGCATTTCGTGCGGCCGTTCACCGACCGCTCGCCCTCGGCGACATTGGTGCCCTCCGCACTGGCGGGCGCGGTGTTGCTGACGCTGGCGGATAGCGCGGTGCGGCTGATCCCGACGCCGACCGAACTGAAGCTCGGCGTCGTCACCGCGCTGATGGGGGTGCCGGTGTTCCTCGTCCACCTGTTGCGGGAGCGGCGGCAATGGTGACGATCGCGACCGACAGGCTGTCGGTGACGCTGGGCGGGCGGCGGGTGTTGCACGACGTCTCGGTGACACTCGCGCCGGGCAGCCTCGTCGGGGTATTGGGGCCGAACGGGGCGGGCAAATCGACGCTGGCGCGCGCGCTGCTGGGGCTGGTGCGTGTCGACGGGCGGGTGACGATCGACGGGCGGGCGGACCTCCGCCCGGCGGAGATCGCGCGGCGGGTGGCGTATCTGCCGCAGGGGCAGGTGCTGCACTGGCCACTGTCGGTCGAGCGGGTGGTGGCGCTGGGGCGGTTGCCGCATCTGGCGCCGATGTCGCGGATGGGCGCGGCGGATCGGGCGGCGGTCGAGGCGGCGATGGCGCGGGTCGATGTTTCCGCACTCCGCGAGCGCGATGCGACGACATTGTCGGGGGGCGAGCGCGCGCGGGTGCTGCTGGCGCGGGCGCTGGCGCAAGGGGGCACGGCGCTGGTGGTCGACGAGCCGCTCGCCGCGCTCGATCCGCGCCACGGGCTCGAGGTCGCGGCGCTGCTGCGTGCCGAGGCGGACGCGGGCACGCTGGTGGTGGCGGTGCTGCACGATCTGGGGCTGGCGGCGCGGATGTGCGACCGGTTGCTGTTGCTGGATGAAGGCCGGCTGGTGGCGGACGGACCGCCCGCCGCGGTGCTGACGCCGGCCAATCTGGCGGGGGTGTTCGGCATCCGCGCGTGGTTCGGGGAGAGTGCGGAGGGACCGATGATCGTGCCGGTGGGGGTGCGGGACGATCCGCCCCATTGACCCCCCTGCCCCCAGCCGCCACAGCGCTGGCCATGAAGCCGCTCGACGAACAGCAAGCCGCCGCCCGTAGCTGGTTCGAACACTTGCGCGACCGGATCTGTGCCGCGTTCGAGGGTATCGAGCGCGAGGCGGGATCGGACGCGGGGTTCGTCTATACCCCGTGGGACAGGGTCGATCCGTCGGGCGAGGCGGGCGGTGGCGGCGTGCGCGGGGTGATGAAGGGCAAGGTGTTCGAGAAGGTCGGGGTCAACGTCTCGACGGTCGGCGGCACCTTCGAGGGCGAGTTCGCCAAGTCGATCCATGGCGCGGGCGACGATCCGCGGTTCTTCGCGACCGGCATCAGTCTGGTCGCGCACATGGCCAACCCGCATGTGCCCGCCGTGCATATGAACACGCGGTTCCTGTGTACCACCAAGCGCTGGTTCGGCGGGGGCGCGGACCTCAATCCGCCGATTCCCTATGACGCCGATACCGCCGACTTTCATGCCACGATGCAGGCGGCGTGCGACGCGCATGACCCGGCGCATTACCCCCGGTTCAAGCAATGGGCCGATGACTATTTCTACATTCCGCATCGGCAGGTGCATCGCGGCGTCGGCGGCATCTTCTACGATCATCTGTCGGACGACTGGGCGCGCGACTTCGCGTTCACCCGCGATGTGGGCGAGGCGTTCCTGCGCATCTATCCGGCGCTGGTGCGGCGGCGGATGGGGCAGGCGTTCGACGATGCCGATCGCGCGCGGCAACTGGAATGGCGCGGGCGCTATGCCGAGTTCAACCTCGTCTATGATCGCGGCACGTTGTTCGGGCTCAAGACCGGCGGCAATATCGACGCGATCCTGATGAGCCTGCCGCCGCTCGCCACATGGAGTTGACGCGGTGGGCCTGATCCCGGTCGAACCGGGCGAGGTGGCGACGATCGTCACCTCGCTGGAGATGACGCGGCGGCCGCGCCCCGCGCCGATGCCGGAATCGCCGCTCAGGCTGGTGCGGTGGGAGCGGCCGGGGGTCGATCGCTACCGCGCGTTGTTCCGCCGGGTGGGCGGGCCGTGGCTGTGGTTCTCGCGGCTGGTGATGGCCGATGACGCGCTGACGGCGATCCTGAACGATGCGAGGGTGCGCGTCTGGGCGGTGGTCGACCGGGCGGGACTCGAGGTCGGGATGCTCGAACTCGACGATCGCAGCGCGGGCGCGTGCGAGCTGTCCTATGTCGGGCTGATCCCCGAGCTGGCCGGGCAGGGCCATGGCCGCTGGCTGATGGCGCACGCGCTGGCGCTCGCGTGGGGGCCGGGGGTGACGCGGGTGTGGGTACATACCTGCACGCTCGACCACCCGCGTGCGCTGGGCGTCTATCGGCGGTCGGGGTTTGTGGCCTATCAGCGGACGATCGAGACCTTCGCCGATCCGCGCGCGACCGGCATCCTGCCGGCCGACGCGGCGCCGCATTACCCCTTGCTGGACAAGCGCCGGTAGACGGTCGCGCGGACGAGGGTGAAGGCGACCGACATCGCCGCGCCGACCGCCGCGACCGCCGCCGACAGCATCGCCAGCGTCACCGGATTGCCCCCGCCCGACGAGATCGCCCCCGCCGTGCCGCTGAGCAGCAGCACGACCAGTTGCGCACCGAAATACAACAGCCCCGACAGCGCGAGCAGCGGCACGACCTGTCCCGCCGTCAGCGTGATCGCATGCTGCATCGCATCGCCGAAGCGGCGCTGCGGCTCGGCGATCAGCACCGGCAGCACCACGAACACCCGCCCGATCACGTAGAGCAGCGGCAGGACGAACAGCAGCAGCCCGGCGAGCTTGGCCGCGTAGATCAGCAGCATCGCGACGATCAGCAGCGGCAGGCGGCGAAACGCGGCCAGCAGCGCCTCGCGCACGCTCGGGCGGGCGGGATCGAGCACCAGCGCCAGCAGCGTCGCGATGCCGACCAGTTCGGCCACCGCCTGCAACACCAGCCAATGGGCGTTGCCGACCAGATAGGCCTGCAACGCATCAACCATCGCCTGCTGGTCGCCCGGCTGCGCGGCGGCCAGATCGTCGCCGCGCGACAGGAACAGCGCGAGCGCGAAATTGGGCAGGAAGAAAAAGACGCCCGACACCGCGACGATCATGTCGCGGTCCCGCCGCCAGATGCCGAGCGCCTCGCGGCACGCGGCCCCAATATCAATTTTCATGCAAAGACGTCCGCATCATCCTTCTCACCGACGATGGCGCGGTACAGCTTGCCGATGAACACCGCCTGATACAGCGCCAGCACCGCGCTGACCGCCGCCGTGGCGACGGCGACGGCGACATCGCCGATGCCGATCCCGCTGCCCGGCGTGGTGAAGATGGCGAAGATCGCGCCGGTGACGAAGCGCGCCGCCGACACCGCGACGCCGGTGATGATGCCATAGAGGATCAGCAGGCCGATCAGTTTCAGCGCCATGCCCTTCGTCATCGCGAAGCCGCGTGCGATCGCACCCAGCCCGCGCCGTTCCATCGCGACCACCGCATTGACGGTCAGCAACCGCGCGAACACCCAGATCGCGACCAGCGTGAGCAGCGCGAAATAGAGGATCGCCGGACCCAGCGCGCCATATTGCTCGGGCGTGAGCGTCGTACCGTTCATCGCCGCGACGAAATCGAACCCGCTGGTCGCGCCCAGCACGATGCCCGGCAGCGCGAGGATGAAGAAGCCGACGAGCAGGATCAGCGACACGCCGATCAGCGGCAGGAACCGGCCCGTCGCGATCCGCCGCGCCTCCGCCGCCTGTTCGCGGCCGGTGGTCTGCGCGGCATAGCCAATCAGGTAGAGCGCACCCCACAGCGCGATCAGCGTCGCGGCCAAGGTGACGATCCCGTACACCGCCGCCATACCGCCGGTCGCCTCGCCACGCAGCCGTTCGAGGCTGCCGCTGACGACCGAGGGCGCGAATTGCGTCGCGAGCACCACCGCCGTCACCGAGCCCAGATGGTCGCGAACGAAATCCACCGTCCTGTCCCAGACCGTGCCGATATTCACCATCGTTGCGCTCGCTCCCCGTTTGTCCGATTGGAGTGCTCTACCCGCGTCGAACCCGAATGAAAATGGCTACCGATCCCCCTTCCCCCCCGCCCCAATCGCCTGCCGCCGCCATCGAGTGGCGGGTCGCGCCCCGCCCGGTCGAATATCCCGACGCGCTGGCGACGATGGAGGCGCGCGCCACGGCGATCGCCGACGGCCAGGCGGGCGAGCTGATCTGGCTGCTCGAACATCCCGCACTCTATACCGCCGGGACCAGCGCCGATCCCGCCGAACTGCTCGATCCGCGGTTTCCGGTCCATGCCGCCGGGCGTGGCGGGCGCTATACCTATCACGGGCCGGGGCAACGCATCGGCTATCTGATGCTCGACCTGACCCGGCACGGGCGCGACGTGCGGCGCTTCGTCCACGCGGTCGAGGACTGGGTGATCGGTGCGCTTCGGACCTTCGACATCCATGCCTATGCCGTGCCCGATCGCATCGGCATCTGGACCGCCGACGGTGGCACCGAAGCCAAGATCGGCGCGATCGGCGTGCGGGTGCGGCGCTGGGCCACGCTGCACGGCTTCTCGGTCAATCTATCGCCCGATCTCAGTCACTTCGGCGGAATCGTGCCCTGCGGCATCGCCGAATTTCCGGTGACGAGTGCGGCCGCACTGGGCAAACCGATCACGCCCGGGGCGTTCGATGCCGCGCTGGCGCAAGGGTTTGCGGACTTCCTCGACCGGCTGTCTACGGTCGCCAAAAACGAGGCTTGAGGGCGGACGGTCGTTCGACTAATGTCCGGCGCGGATTGGGTAATAACGGTAGAAGATAGCCGCCTATCCATAGCTTAGGGAGCTTAACATGCGTGCATTCTCGAAGATTCTGACGGGTTCGATCGTCGCCGGCGCCGCGCTGGCCCTGTCGGCTTGCGGCGGCACCACCGAAACCGCTGCCGACAACACCACCATCACCGACCTGAACTCGACCGACATGATGGACGGCACGATGACCGACAACATGACCGCCGTCGACGGCGCCATGGGCAACGACACCATGATGATGTCGAACGACACCATGATGTCGAACGACATGATGATGTCGAACGACATGGGCATGACCAACGCCATGTAATCAACCTTTCGAGGTTGATGGGAAAGGGGCCGTCCGGGCGACCGGGCGGCCCCTTTTTTCTTTTGGGGGATGTCGCTCCGCTCCCCCGCCGATCGTTTCGGGTCCATGCGGCAAAACGTTACCGCAATGTAAAATTCGGCTTGGGCCACGGCGGAAAATTCCGTACCCCTCAACGCCATGAAGGCGCCGGCCCGCGCCCACGAGAGGACATGATGAGCGTAGTGCGTACCCTGGCCGTGGCCGTTGCCACAGCCGTTGCCGTCGCGGCGACCCCGGCGTCGGCCCAGTTCTTTCTCAAGCCCTATGATACCAGCGGCGAACGGGTGACGGGCGCCGAACCCGGCATCGCGACCCAGGCCCTGCCCGGCGCCACGCCCGAGGAATTGCGCGCCGCGCTGATGTGGAACCTGCGCGCCGGGCTGAACGTCGCCGCGCTCCAGTGTCAGTTCGAACCGTCGCTGCTGACGCTCGGCAATTACAACGCGCTGCTCTTCAACCATGCCGATGAATTGAAGAAGGGCTATGACACGCTCGGCAAATATTTCGTCCGCACCGCCGGGTCGGCGAAGGCCGGGCAGACCGCGCTCGACCAGTTCGGGACGCGGGTCTATTCGGGCTTCTCGACGGTATCGGCGCAGCTCGGCTTCTGTCAGGCGGCGGGCGAGATCGGCCAGGAAGCGATCTTCGTGCCGCGCGGGTATCTGGGTGAGTTTGCCGAGATGCGGATGCGCAAGCTGCGCAATTCGCTGGTGGCGTACGGCGAGCAGCAGTTCGGCCGCAACGTCAACTGGATGCGCCCGGTGCGGCTGTACGAGTTCGGCAACCCCAAGTGCTGGCGCAAGGGCCTGTGGCAGGTGAAGCGCTGCGGTGCCTTCCCGTCCTGAACGGCTGTTTGAAAACGCGCCGAAGCGCGTTTCCCAATGGCATCCAGCGATAGCGAGTCGCACGTTTTCCAAGAAATATGCGATTTTCCCGGGAACCATCCGACCGACCTGCCGTTGTGCTCTGTGGATAGCGAATTCAAGCCCCCCGCTCTCGCTATCCAAGACAAAGGGTCCGGTCGGCGTGATCCCCTCCCCCCCCCGGTAGCGCCACCGGACCCGCATTCTGGTTTCCATCCTTTCGAGCCCGTCAGTTCCCCCAACTGGCGGGCTCGATTTTTTGATGCGGCGATGCGACACGCAGCCGGAACGAAACCGCAGGCCGGACATTCCTTGCGCACAGCAAAAGTACCGCAATCAACGGAGACATCTATGCGCAAGATCATCAGCCTGGCCGTCGTGGCCGGCGCATTGGCCATCAGCGCCTGCAACACCGTCGAAGGCGTCGGTCGCGACGTGTCGTCGGCGGGCGATGCGGTTGCCGGCGCGGCGAAGGATTCGAAGTAATCCCCACTCCCGCCATGCGCGGGCGATGAGGGGCGGTTCGGCATGGCCGGGCCGCCCTTTTTTGCGTGCCTTGGCCGCACAAGCGCAAGATCGGTCGCGCATCGCGCCGACGGGTGACGCATAGGCTGTTCCGGCATGGCGGAGGAGCGGCGGCGATGACGGACCCGGTCGAACGATATACCGCGCGGTTGCGCCGGGTGCTGGCGCATATCGACCGCCACCCGGACGCGCCGCTCGACCTCGACCGGCTGAGCGCGATCGCCGCCTTCTCCCCCTGTCACTTCCATCGCCAGTTCGGCGCGACCATCGGCCTGTCGCTGCACCGCTATGTGCAATTGTCGCGGATGGAGCGGGCGGCGCACGCCCTCGCCTTCCGGGGCGACGTGCGCGTCACCGATGCCGCGATCGACGCCGGCTATGACTCGCCCGATGCGTTCGCCCGCGCGTTTCGCCGGCGCTTCGGCCAGAGCCCGTCGGGCTTCCGCGCCGCGCCCGACTGGCGTGGCTGGGCCACCACGCTACGCCCGTTCCACCATGCCCGGAGCCAGATCATGACCATCGCCTTCACCCTCGACGACGTGACGATACGGACGGTCGACCCTGTTGCCGTCGCGATGATGCGCCATATCGGCGATCCGGCGACGATCGGCGACACGATCCGGCGCTTCATCGCGTGGCGGCAGGCCACCGGCACCACGCCGCCGGCCAGTGCGACCTACACCGTGTTTCACGACGATCCGCAGGTCACGCCGCCCGAGGCGTACCGGATGGATCTGTGCGCCGCGACCGGGCGGGCGATCGGTGCCGACGAGCCGGTGGCGGCGGGGACGATCCCCGGCGGGCGCTGCGCGGTGTTGCGGGTGGTTGGCGACACCCATGACCTCGAACCCGCCGCGCGGTTCCTCTATGGCACATGGTTGCCGCAGAGTGGCGAGCAGCTCCGCGATTTCCCGCTCTATTGCCAGCGGGTGCGGTTCTTCCCCGACGTGCCGGCGCAGGAAGCGATCGTCGACTTGTTCCTGCCGATTATCTAGGGCCGATCGACATTCATGTCCTTATCGTCACCCCGGACTCGTTCCGGGGTCCACCCAGCCGCGAACGCTGTCGATAGAAGCTCGAACCGCACCGTTTGCCGCACCGTGGACCCCGGAACAGGTCCGGGGTGACCAGAATAGTGGTTCCGTACACCCGGAACGACACTGGATAGCTGAATGTCGATCCAGCCTAGGCGGTTTCTTCCCCGGTGCTCGTCGGATCGCGCCGCACGCGGCGTTTCTCGGTGAACCAGATCGCGATCAGCGCCAGTTCGTAGAGCAGGATCAGCGGCACCGCCAACAGAAACTGCGAGCCGATGTCGGGCGGCGTGGCGACGGCGGCGATCGCGAACGCGCCGACGATCGCATAGCGCCGCGCGCCGACCAGTTGCGCGCGGGTGACGATCCCCGCCAGTTCGAGCAGCATCAGCAGCACGGGCAGCAGGAAGGCGAGGCCGAACGCGAACAGGAACTGCATCACGAACGACAGATAATTTTCGACCGAGGGCAGCGCTTCCTGTTCGACGCCGCCCAGATCGCCCTGATAGCCGAGCAGGAAATGCAGCGCGACCGGGATGGTGACGTAATAGGCCAGCGCCGCGCCGGCGATGAACAGCACCGGCGTGGCGAGCAGGAACGGGAACAGCGCGCGCTTCTCGTTACGGTACAGGCCGGGGGCGACGAACTGCCAGAGCTGGTTCGCGATCACCGGGAACGCCAGCATCATCGCGGCGAAGAACGCCACCTTGATCTGGACGAAGAACGCCTCGAAAATCTGGGTGAAGATCACGCGCTTCTGTCCCGCCGCCAGCAATGGCTGGACGAGGAACGAGAGGATCTGTTCGGAGAAATAGAAGCACAGCGCGAAACAGACCGCGATCGCGGCGGCGGAATAGAGCAGGCGGCGGCGCAGTTCGATCAGATGATCGAGGAGCGGGGCCTGGCTGTCGTCGATCTCGCTCATGACGCGGCCTTGGTATCGGCGGCGGGGCCGGTGTCGTCGGTGCTCTCGCGCACCTGCGGATGTTCGACGCTGACGTCGGGCTTGTCGAGCAGCACCGGGGCAGGCGTCAGGTCGGGCGGCGGCGGAGACGCCGCGTCGACCGGGTGGAACGCCGGTTCGACATGCGGCGGCGCGTCGGCATCGGCAGGATGCTCGCGCATGATCCGGGCGTTTTCCTCCGCCCATTTCTTTTCCATCTCGGCCAGTTCCGCCTCACGGACCATGGTGTCGAAGCCCGAGCGGAACTGCCGCGCGACGCCGCGCGCCTTGCCGACCCAATGGCCGACGATGCGCATCGCCTTGGGCAGATCCTTGGGGCCGATGACGACGAGCGCGACAAGCGCGACGACCATCAATTCGGTAGGGGCAATATCGAACATCGGTGCTCGGGGTCGGGCGCGCGTCCAGCGGGACGCGCGCCTGGCATCAACAGGTGCGGATCAACGGTCGCCGTGCGGGCGATCGGCGTCGCGCGGCGGTTCGGCGCGCAGCGGCTCGCGCGGCGCGGGATCGCGGTCGTACCCGGTGTCGAGCGGACGCTGCTGCAGCCGGTCGTTCGGGCGCGCCGGCGGCACGTCGTCATCCTCGGCCATGCCCTTCTTGAAGCTTTTCAGCCCCTTGGCCACATCACCCATCATGTCGGAAAACCGTCCCTTGCCAAACAGCAACAGGACGATGACGCCGACGATCAGCCAGTGCCAAATGCTAAGACCACCCATCGACCAGACTCCAAGCGAAACACGTTACGACGTGCATCTAGTCGCTATCGCTTCCGCTTTCCAGCGCGCTTGCAAGCGCATCGGTGATTGGCTCCAGCAGGCCGGCGGCGCGCAGATCGTCGATCCCCGGCAGATCGCGGCGGCTGGCGAGGCCGAAATGGGTCAGAAAGCCGGGCGTGGTGGCATAGAGCAGCGGGCGGCCGGGCACTTCGCGCCGTCCCGCCGGGCGGACCCAGCCGGTGGCGAGCAGCACGTCGATCGTGCCCTTCGCGATCTGCACCCCGCGGATCGATTCGATGTCGGCGCGGGTGACGGGTTCCTGATAAGCGATGATCGCCAGCGTCTCGATCGCGGCGCGCGACAGGCGGCGGGGTTCGTCGCGGTCGCGGCGCAACAGATGGGCGAGATCGGGCGCGGTCTGGAAATGCCAATGGTCGCCGCGCCGGACGAGTTCGAAGCCCCGGCCGTCGCTCGCCGCCTCGATTGCGTGGAGCGCGGCCCGGATGTCGCCATCGCCGACATGGGTTTCGATCATCGCCGGGGTGAGCGGCACGTCGCTGGCGAACAGCACCGCCTCGACCGCGCGGACCAGCGGGTCGGTCATGCCAGCCGCCGGATGTCGATCGGGCCGAACGCGTGTTCCTGACGAAGCGCGATCCGCCCCTGCCGCGCCAGTTCGAGCGTGGCGAGAAAGGTGGAAGCGAGCGCCGAGCGGCGGTAGCGTTCGTCCAGATCCACCGGCAGGAACTCGGCGATCGCGGTCCAGTCGATCCGGGTGCCGAGCAGCTCGCCGACGCGGGCGAGCGCCGCCTCCAGCGTCATCACCGGACGGGTCGCGACGACGTGCAGCACCGGGCGACGCCGCGCGCTGATCCGGCCATAGGCGGCGATGACGTCATAGAGATCGGCCTGCCAGCGGTCGTGGCGGGTGGTGCGCAGCCCCTCCGGACTGCCCCGGAGGAAAACGTCGCGGCCGATCCGGTCGCGCGCCATCAGCCGGGCGCCGGCATCGCGCATCGCGTCCAGCCGTTCGAGGCGCAGTTGCAGGCGCAGCGCCAGTTCTTCGGGGTCGGGGTCCATCTCCGGTTCGCGGGGCAGGAGCAGCGCGGATTTGAGATAGGCGAGCCATGCCGCCATCACGAGGAAGTCGGCCGCCAGTTCGAGCCGAAGTGCTGCCGCGCGGTCGATCCATGCGAGATATTGCGTGGTCAGTTGGCGAATCGAAAGCCGGCGCAGATCGACCTTCTGCGTGCGGGCGAGCGCCAGCAGCACGTCGAGCGGCCCTTCCCACCCGTCGAGCGCGATGGTCAGCGGCGGCGGATCGCGCTCCATCAGGTGAGCGCGAGCAGTTCGTCGCGCCGGGCGACGAGCGCGGCGAAGGGGGTGGCATCGGCGGGGCGGAGCGTCGCCATCGCCCGGTCGAGCCGGTCGCGTGATCGGGGCGCGATCGAGTCCAGCGCGGCGGCGATGGCGACCATCTCGTCCATGCGTGCCCAGCAGTCGAGGACCACGTCGCAGCCGGCGGCGATGGCGGCGGCGGCCTTCTCCGCCGGGGTGCCCGACAGCGCCTTCATATCGATGTCGTCGGTCATCAACAGCCCGTCGAAGCCGATGCAGGTGCGGATGATCCGGTCGATGACGGTCGGCGACAGGGTGGCGGGATTGGCCGCATCCCATGCCTCGAACACGACATGCGCGGTCATGGCGAGCGGGGCGGACGCCAGGGTGCGGAACGGGGCTAGATCGGTTTCTAGCGCGTGCGCCGAGGCGGCGACGCGCGGCAGTTCGAGATGGCTGTCGACCCTTGCGCGGCCGTGCCCCGGCATATGCTTGACGATGCCCAGCACGCCCGCCGCCGCCAGCCCGTCGAGCGTGGCGCGGCCGAGGGCGGCGACCTGCATCGCATCGCTGCCGAAGCTGCGGTCGCCGATCGCCGCCGTCATGTCGCCATGCGCGACGTCGAGCAGCGGCAGCGCGTCGACGTTGACGCCGACCTCCGCCAGCATCGCGCCGATCGCCTGCGCATTCGCCTTTGCCGCCGCGATCGCCGACGATGGCGCGCGGGCGTAGAGCGCGGCGAAGGCGGCGGGCGGCGGAAAGGCGGGCCACTCTGGCGGACGCATCCGCGCGACCCGGCCGCCTTCCTGATCGATCAGGATCGGCAGGTCGCCGCGTCCCGACAGACTACGCAGCGAATCGGTCAGCGCGCGCATCTGCGCCCGATCGATGCAGTTGCGGCCGAACAGGATATAGCCGAGCGGATCGGCGTCGCGGAAGAAGGCGGTTTCGTCCGGGGTCAGGACCGGACCGGACAGGCCGAAGATGACGGGCTTCATGGCCGTTGGTCTAGAGCGTGGTGTGGGTCTGGACAACCATGCCGCCATCGTCATTCCCGCGACGGGGGAAATCCATATACGCTGACGTTCCGGTGCAATCGCGGGCGTCAGCGTCTATGGGTCCCCGCCTGCGCGGGGATGACGAAGGGGATCAGGCGACTTTACCGGGCGATGAAGCAGTTCTCGCCGGCGAGCTTCAGCTTGCCGCACAGGTCGGTCGCCTGATTGGCGCTGCCGGCGTTGACGCGCAGGCGATAGACGGTGCGGCCCTTCACTTCGGCCGCCTGCACCGATTTGCCGAGCGGCGCGAGATAGCCGAAGCGGCGCGACAACTGGTTCCACGCGGCGTTGGCGGCCCCCTCGGCCGGGAAGGAGCCGAGCTGGACGACCGAGCCCCCTGCCCCGGCTGCGGCGGCAGCGGGTGCGGCGGTGGCCGGCGCGCGGGCTTCGAGCCGCTGCGTGGCGCTCGGCACTGCCGCTTCGACACGGGCGGTGCCGTTGGTCGCCGCCTTGGGCTGGGCGGCCGGGCGCGAATCGACCGGCGTTTCGGGCACGGCACCGAGATTGACCGAGGCGTTGCCGGTCGCTCCCTCACTCGTCGCGATGGCCGTGTCGCTGTTGCCGGCGACCTGCATCCCGTCGGTGCCTTGCGGGCGGGTCTTGTACGGTTCGGCGGGCGCGGCGATCAGATCGCCGGTGCCGCTGGCGGTCGGCGTCGTTTGATGGCGCAGCAGCGCGAAGGCGATCGCGGCCACGCTCAGCAGGCCGATCAGCACCAGCAACACCGTGCGCCAGATGGGTGCGGCGGGTTCCGGTTCGGGATCGGCGCTTTCCAGCCATGGCAGGCGATCCTGATCCTGATCGCCCCCCGGCGCGAACGTATCGGCCATTACTTCATCTCCTCGACCGCCTGAACGCCCATGATAGCCAGACCATTGTTAATAATCTGCCCGATCGCACGTGCAAGGAACAGCCGTGCCTGCGTCAGCGCCGGATCGTCGATCTGGAGATAGCGGCGCGACGGATCGTCGTTGCCGAGGTTCCACGCCGCGTGAAACTCCGCCGCCAAGTCATAGAGATAAAAGGCGATCCGGTGCGGCTCACGCGCCACCGCCGCGCTTTCGATCACGCGCGGGAATTGCGCCGCGCGCTTCACCAGCGCCAGTTCGACCGTATCGAGACGGGACAGGTCGGCCGCCGGATCGAACGCGATTCCCGCCTCGGCAGCGCGGCGCACCAGCGAATGGACGCGGGCATGGGCGTATTGCACGTAGAAGACCGGATTGTCCTTCGATGCCTCGACCACCTTGGCGAAGTCGAAATCCATCTGCGCATCGGCCTTGCGCGTCAGCATGGTGAAGCGGACGACGTCCTTGCCGACCTCGTTCACGACATCGGCGAGGGTCACGAAATTGCCGGCGCGCTTCGACATCTTCACCGGCTCGCCGCCACGCAGCAGCCGGACCATCTGCACCAGCTTCACGTCGAAACGGGTCTTGCCTTCGGTCAGCGCCTGCACCGCCGCGACGATCCGCTTGACGGTCCCGCCATGGTCCGCGCCCCAGATGTCGATGAGCTGGTCGGCGGTTTGCGCCTTCTGGAAATGATAGGCGAGGTCGGCGCCGAAATAGGTCCAGCTTCCGTTCGACTTGCGGATCGGGCGGTCCTGATCGTCGCCGAACTTCGTCGAGCGGAACAGCGGCAGTTCGACCGGCTCCCAGTCGTCGGGCACCTCACCCTTCGGCGCTTCGAGGACGCCGTCATAGACGAGGTCGCGCGCGCGTAGCCAGGCTTCGGCTGCCTCGGGCTTGCCCGCCGCCTGCAACTCGGCCTCGGAGGCGAAAATGTCGTGTTCGATGCCGAGCAGCTTCAGGTCGGCACGGATCATCTCGAGCATCGCCGCGACGGTGCGGGTGCGGAACAGCACCAGCCACTCGCTCTCGGGCGCATCGACGTACCGGTCGCCGAATTCGGCGGCGAGCGCCTGCCCCACCGGGACCAGATAGTCGCCGGGATAAAGGCCCTCGGGGATCGTCACGGTTTCGCCCAGCGCCTCGCGGTAGCGCAGATGCGCCGAGCGGGCGAGCACGGCGACCTGCCCGCCGGCATCGTTGACGTAATATTCGCGGATGACCTTCGCGCCGTTCCATTCGAGCAGCGACGCGAGCGCATCGCCGACCACCGCGCCGCGGCAATGGCCCATGTGCATCGGGCCGGTCGGATTCGCCGAGACATATTCGATGTTTACGACTGATCCTTCACCCGCCGTCGAACGGCCATAGGCAGCCCCCGCCTCGGCGATCGCGCTCAGTTCGCCGCGCCACGTATCGTCGGTCAGCGTCAGGTTGATGAAGCCGGGGCCGGCGACCGATACGCTCGCCACTTCGGGCAGGTCGCGCAGTTCGGCGACGAGCAGTTCGGCCAGCGCGCGCGGGTTGGTCTTGGCGGGCTTGGCCAGCACCATCGCCGCGTTGGTCGACAGGTCACCATGCGTCGTGTCGCGCGGCGGTTCGACGGTGATCGCGCGTCGCTCGAGTCCCGCCGGCAGGTCGCCGCGCGCGACGATGCTGTCGAGCGCGCGGTCGAGATGGGCGAAGAAACGGGGATACAGCGTCATGGCGGTTCCGGTCGGTTGATGGGAAGCGCGCCGCTTAGCCGAAAGGGAAGCTGTAGGCAAAGCTTGGGGTGTCAGAACCCTTCGGGCAGGTCGATCGGGCCGACGACCTCGCGGTAGCGGCGCACCGCGTAGCGATCGGTCATGCCGGCGATATAGTCGGCGATGTGGCGGCTGCGCTCGGGCTCGCCCTCGGGCAATGTCGCGCGCCAGCCGTCGTGCATCGTCGCCGGATCGGCGTGATAGGCGGCGAACAGGCCGGCCACCACCTGCTGCGCGGTCGCCGCCGCCTCCAACTGGCGCGGATGGTGGTAGAGATTGGCGTACATGAAGCGCTTGAGCGTGCGCTCCTGCTCGGCCATCTCGGGTGAGAAATGCGCGAGGCAGCGGCCCGCCGTGCGGACGTCGGCCACGGTTTCGACGCGGGCATCGGCGATGCGGGCGGTGGTTTCGGCGATCAGGTCGTTGACCATCGCCCCGATCTGCGACCGGGTGAGTTCGCCGACCAGCCGCGCCACCGGCACCTCAGGGAAACGCTTGCGCACCGCATCCCAGCCGGCGGCGACGAACGGTACGGCGAGCAACTGGTCGAGCGTCAGCAGCCCGGCGCGCAGACCGTCGTCAATGTCGTGGTTGTCATAGGCGATGTCGTCGGCGATCGCCGCGATCTGTGCCTCGAGCGAGGGCCATTCGGCCAGGCGCAGGGCGTGCGCGGCATCGGCGGCGGCGAGTGCCCAGCCGGGCGACGCGATCGGGCCATTGTGCTTGGCCAGCCCCTCCAGCATGTCCCACGTCAGGTTCAGGCCGCGCCAGCACGGATAGGGGCTGTCGAGCCACGTCAGCGTGCGCAGCGTCTGGCCATTATGGTCGAAGCCGCCCTGCCCGGCCATCGCCGCTTCCAGCGCATCCTCGCCGGCATGGCCGAACGGGGGATGGCCGATGTCGTGCGCGAGGCACAGCCCTTCGGTCAGATCCTCGTTCAGCCCGAGCGTGCGCGCGACGGCGCGGCCGATCTGCGCGACCTCGAGGCTGTGGGTCAGCCGGACGCGGAAATGGTCGCCGTCGGGGGCCATGAACACCTGGGTCTTGTGGCGCAGGCGGCGGAAGCTGATCGAATGGATGATCCGGTCGCGGTCGCGCTGAAACGCATCGCGCGGCCCGCGCGAGGCGTCGCCCGGTTCGGGGTGCAGCCGGCCGCCATGGGCGAGCGGATCGGCGGCATAAGCGGCGCGGCTCACGAGGTCGGGACCTTTACGACCTTCTGGCCCGCCGGGCTGGTGAAGGCGAAGGCGGGCAAGCCGGCCTTGCCCAGTGTATTGACGAATGCCTGGGCCTCGGAATCGGTCTTGAACGGGCCGGTCAGCAGGCGGTTGGTGAAGCGCAGCGGCGTGGTCCATGCCTGCCGGCCTTTCAGCGGCGGGGCCTTGGCGGAGAGCAGGCGCCATGCGGCGGGCAGGCCGGCGATGTTCGCCCCGCCCGCGATCTGGACCCAATGGCGTTCGGGATCGGCCTTCAACAGTGCGGCGGCACGCTTGGCCTCGGCGGCTTCCTCGGCCTTTTTGGCATCGGCGAGGCGTTTGGCGTCGGCGGCCTTTTTGACGTCGGCGGCTTTCTTCGCGTCGGCTGCCTTCTTGTCGGCGGCGACCTTGGCAGTGCGGGCTTCGGCGGCGCGGTCCACCGCCTCGCGCGCGGCGGCGGCGTCACGGGCGGCCTTCGCGTCGGCGGCCTGTGCGGCGGCGTCGAGAATCGCCGGGGCCGGGGTCGGCGGGGCGACGCCCAGTTCGGCGGCGGGCACGTCGAGGTTGCGGATGATCCGGGCGAGGACGTCGTCGTTGGTCGTGGCGCGGGCGGCGACCGTCGCGGCGCCGCCGGACGCGGCGGGGACGGCGGTGTCGGCGCTGAAACCGGGGGCGGGCGGCGGGGCGGCTGCCGTCGGTTCGGCGATAGGTGCTGCGGCGACCGGTTCGGGTGGCGGGACGGTGGCAGCGGCGACCTGCGTCGGGGCGGCGACCGGTGCCGTTGCGGCGGCGAGGCGGTCGCGTTCGGCGAGCGCGGCGGCGGCGATGCGGCGTTCCTCGGCCTGACGCGCGGCGACGCGCTCCCCCTCGATCCGGGTGGCTTCGGCGAGGCGGGCCTGTTCGGCCTGCTGCGCGGCGAGTTGCTGCGCGTCGCGCAGCCGCTGCGCCTCGGCGGCCTGTACCTGCGCGAGTGCGGTGCGCCGGGCGAGTTCGTCGGCCTGTGCTTTCGCGAGTTGCGCGGCGCGGGCATCGGCCACGCGCTTCGCCTCGGCCAGTTGCGCCTGTCGGGCGACCTCCACCTGACGGCGTTGTTCGGCGCGGCGCTCGGCAAAGGTCGGTGCGCGGCGAGCGGACGTCGTCGTCGTGGGGGCCGATGCGGCGGCGACCGCGACCGGCGCGGCGCGCGGCACGGGAATGACCTGCGGCGCGAGGCGGGCGTCGGCGACCCGATCGGGCGTCGGGGCGAGCCGGCCGAAATGGACCGCGAACGCACGGTCGGCGGCGGAAAGCTGGGGCAGGCGGCGGAAGAACGGCGCCAAGCTCGGCCCGAACCCCGGCAGCATCGACGCCGCGATCCGGTCGGCCCCCGCCGCGTCGCCCGCCATCGCAAGGACACAGGCGCGCACCCGCCATGCCGCCCGGTCGTTCCGCCGCAGCAGCGGGTCGAGCAGCACGGTGGCCCCCGCCACGTCGCCCTCGATCCCCATCGACAGCGCGAGGCGGCGGGTCACTTCGTCGTCCGCCCCTTGCGCCAGCGCGAGGCGATAGTCGCGCTGCGCGTTGGACGGATAGCCGAGCAGGTCATAGGCCAGACCGCGGTCGGCGGCATAGTCGGCCATCGGCAGCCCGGCGCGCTCGGCGGTGGTGAACAGCGCCAGCGCCTGCCCCGGCCGTTCCATATTGACCAGCGTCGCGGCGCGGGCCGCCGGAATGCGCGGATCGGTGGGCGATACCCGTTCGGCGCGGGCCAGCAACTGCATCGCCGCGTCGAAATCGCCGAGCTTGCCGCTCAATCGCCCCGCCTCGACCAGTGCCGACAGGTCGTTGGGACTGCGCCCGAGCGTGCGCATCACGTCGGACAGACGATCGGCGTTGGGGGTGAGAGGTTGAACGAGCGGCCCCCCTTGCGCGACGGCGGGCAGCGGCGATGCGGCGGCGAGCAGGAACGCGGTGACGCGCAGCGGGGTAAATCGAGTCATGGGCACAGTCGCTTAACCATGCGGCGGCTGACGGGGAAATGTCGTTGCGCGCCCGCGGCGACGAAGCGAGCGGTGGCGGCGACGAACGGCTTGGGGCTGGGCCAAAGTTTACAAAGTTGACACTAGAGCATAATCCGAACGGCGTGAATCGTTGAGGGATTCCCAAGGGGACTGAAGTCTGATTCAAGCCTGTCACCGGCGACAGGAGGCCGGTCAGATGGGCAAGCCGTTATCGATGGACCTGCGGGA
>NZ_CAKLBB010000013.1:0-88622 GCF_920939515.1 Sphingomonas sp. Leaf4
CTCCCGCAGGTCCATCGATAACGGCTTGCCCATCTGACCGGCCTCCTGTCGCCGGTGACAGGCTTGAATCAGACTTCAGTCCCCTTGGGAATCCCTCAACGATTCACGCCGTTCGGATTATGCTCTAACTTATCAGCGGCCTGAAAATGGGGAACACGTCAGCATCGCCACAGTTTTTGAGTAGTGCTTGGCCTAGCTCGGGGACTACGAACAGACAACTACGATGACCTTGATCACTGTGCGCTACCTTGGTCAGCCCGCTACTTATGAACTCGCCTTGGGCGACAGATAACGAGATGTTACTTTGCTGCCGATCGCTCTCAACCAAGAGCGCAGTTGAGGTTCCAGCTTTTGCGAAATGATCAACGAGACGGTTATCACACCAGTCGTTACGAAGAGGGCGGCCCAAAATGGATTCAAGAATGCTGCGATCCGTGCCAAGATGATCTGACCGGTCGACGAATGTAGGAGATAGAGCGGATAGGTAGCCCCACCTATCGCAATCATAACTGGCACGAACCGACGCGGCGACGGTGAGAATGCGCAGGCGGTTACCAGCCCTGCGCCAGTAATAACGATTGCAAAAGCGATCGTAGGATCGAACGGAAAGAACTTACGGAGTGTCTGCTCGGCATGAATATCGATCAGATGCGCCCGCATCAGGAACATAGTGACTGTTAGCAATGCTAGCTTGGGAAGTACCCGTTCTAGATCGGTCAACCGCTGGATTAGCATACCGGCTAGAAAATAAGGTGCCAACTTCACCATTAGGAGCTTACCAAAAACAGGGGGGAGGTAGGGCGCAACTATACACGCAATCGTCCAGCCAACAATGATCGGTAGCGAATCAACACGTTGACGCAACGCAAGCAATAGCGTGACCAGCGCATAAAAGCGCAGTTCGGCGGCCAGCGACCAGTAAACTGGATCGACATAAGGTAAGCCAACGAAGGATTGCAACATTGTCATGTTCGCCAGATATTCGACCCAGTCCGGCTTCCAAAGCGTTTCATGCCCCGTGGTTGCAACTATGAGGCTCAACGCGGTCAGCGTGCAGCAGATCCAGTAGGCGGGATAGAGCCGGAGAATGCGTGCCCATAGGAACGCAATCGCGCCGCGATTACGCGCGCTAAGCGAAATAACAAATCCACTAATTATGAAGAATACTTCGACGCCGAATTGACCGTAGACGAGAATGTTTGGCGTAAGGAAGAAAGAATTCGGTAATATTTTAGTGTAGGGGCCGACGACGCCGTAATGGAATATAACCACTGCCATCGCGCATAGCAGCCGTAGTAGATCGAGATATTCAAAACGGCGCGCACGCGGACTCATTGCCTCTACAGTCATAATAATCCATCACTCCATGTTCGCATGCCATCCTGCCCGAGAGATTGACGTCGTATTGAGAGTCGATCTGTTGGTATACCTGCCAATGAGAATGGCTATTTTCTTGATCAATAGCCTTTAATTTTTACAAATGGTATAAGTGTTTAGGCTCAGGACCTATTAAATATCTTGCGCGAGCGTTGGCGGGTTGATTCATTGGCGGTGGAGGAGCCGCGGATGGGTGACCTGTTGTGGCTGACAGAGAAGCAGATGCAGCGGATCGAGCCGTATTTTTCACTTTCGCATGGTGTTCCGCGCGTGGATGACCGGCGGATCGTCAGCGGCATCATCTTTGTGATCCGCAATGGTCTACGCTGGCGGGATGCACCAGCGGCTTACGGTCCGCCCAAGACGATCTACAACCGGTTCATCCGCTGGAGCCGGATGGGCGTCTTCAACCGCATCTTTGCCGGACTGGCGGCCGAGGGCGGACCACCGGATCAGTTGGGCACCCCCATCAACATGTCGGTCGGCGGTGAGGGCGGGTTAACGGCAGCACGGGATACGTTGCCGGCGGTCTGAGCGAGCCGTTCTCGGTTGTTCCTTGCCAGGGAAGCTCCGCGCCGGGCGCGGCTATCCCATGGCGGCACGTCGTTCGTGGAAGATCAGGCGGTCGATATTGTAGGCGAGGTTGGCAAGGCCCACCTTCACCTCGGCGCGGCGCAAGCCGATGGTGCGGATGAACAGCCCCATCTGGTCCTTCTGCCGGGCGAACACGTGTTCGATGCGGGCACGGACGGCGGAGCGTTTCGCATTGGCCCCGGCGGCGCGGGGCGACATCGGCTTGCCCCTGGGTTTCTTGCGGTGAATGCGACCGACTCGTCCCATCGCCTTCAGCCAGCCTTCGTTGGTGCGGCTGCGATAGGCTGTGTCCGCCCAGACGTCGGATGTCGGAGGCGGTGTTGTCGCGGGCCACCACGTCGCGCAGCATCTGCCCGTCGAAGCGCGCGCCATCGGTGACCTTCCCGCGTCGGATAAAGCTGTAGCGCCGGCAGATCGCGATCGAACTCTTGTAGCCAAAGCCAAAGCCGAAGCTGGCGATGTCGACCCCCGGCCGGCCATCGGGCAGCGCTCGTGCCTTGGCGAACTTCAGCGTCCAGCGCGCATCCGTATCCTTCTGCGCCGCCCTGGCCGGTTCGTCCGGCCAGATCTCCGCCGCAGGCCTCCCGGCCTTGATCGCTTACCCGCTCGAGCGCGGTATTGCGCTGCTTGGGCGCCGCCACCAGCGTGGCGTCGACGATCTGTCCGCCCATCGGCAGATACCCGCGCTCGCGCAGGGACCGGTCGAAGGCGGTGAACAGCGTATCGATCGCCCCGGCGCGCGTCAGTTTCTCGCGGAACAGCCGGATGGTGTTCTCGTCGGGTGTGGCCGCGCCAAGATCGAACCCCAGGAACCGCAGCCAGCTTAAGCGGTCGCGGATCAGGAATTCCATGCGCGCGTTGCTCACCGTGTTCTGTGCTGCCAGGATCAAGGCCTTGAACATCGCCATCGGATCGTACGGCGGGCGACCACCCTTTGCCCCGTCGCCGTACGCCAGCGCCTTCTCCAACGCCGGCCGAAACATCTCGAAGTCCACCACCCGCGCCATCGTCCCCATCGGATCGCCACAGTCCGACAGCGGCTTCAACTGCTCCGATAGCCCGAGCAATCCAGCCTGACGCATCCGCCGCCCTCCATCCTCAGGCGCAGTGAATCATCTTCGGCCGGTTCACGCCAGGGTTCTTGGGGGTGCCCAGCTACCCGCCTGGCTGACCCACTACAACGAGGTTCACCCGCACAAGACGCTGGGCTACCGCTCGCCCCGCGAGTACATCATGCAAACTCGCGAGGTAGGGGGCAACAACATCTACCCGAGGCTTGCCGTGGTTCTTGGAAAAGAACGACCGCAGCCGCGCCATCTGCTCGTCCGTCAGCTAAAACAGGTCGCTCATTCCGGTCTCCTTGCGGAGCCTGAATCAGATTGCGACACTCACATCAATGGGTCCTGACTCTAGCTGACGGTGGATCACGCGCATCGCCTCAACGTCACAGCTGCAATAGATATCGTCGTGCGATGCGAATAATCAGGTCTGCGACAACTTGTGGGCAATCGAAAGCCTGACCGGATGGATACGAAAATGCTGCTTGGAACGATCGACTACCGCTGCAACGATCCGTAGAATATGAAGAGGGATATCACACTATGCCGCTACGGCAGGAAGATAAAGTACCGCATATGGTAGGTTCGAAGGCATGGATACATTCCAACAACATCTTATTGACAGATAGCGTTGCCAATGTTCGCAGTGCGGAGGATAGTCAGAATCTGGAACTCCAGTCATTGCGTGGAATAGCAGCTATGATGGTGTTACTTCATCATGTGCTGCGGCTAGTCACCGATGCCCCGATTGCGCAGTTCATCGGCGAGAACATCCTAAACGCGCATGCTGCCGTAGTGATCTTCTTCGTACTAAGCGGCTATGTGCTTGGATTGTCGTTGGCTCGTCGGGGGTTCAACGTGGAAGGGATGTGGCGTTTCTACTGGCGGCGAGGTTTCCGGATTTTTCCAGCGCTATGGGTCGGCGTGACGCTCGGGCTAGTCTATTTCATGCTGTTTCGCCCACTACCGGCACCTGCCATGCCTGACTGGACTCTGATCCATTATGGGACAAACAACTTTTCACTGGCGAACGTAGTTGGCAGCTATCTCGGTTTTAGTACCTATTTGCTGCCGCCACTTTGGACGATCACCGTCGAACTGGCGGCATCGCTTGTACTGCCGCCCATGGTCTGGATGATCGTCCGGTGGCCTAGTCGGACACCTGCGCTTCTTGCCGGTCTAGCGATGCTCAGCCTCGTTGCAGGGGTGTCGGCACGGCAAATTCCTCTTTACCTAATCGATTTCGCGCTCGGGGCATCACTAGCCTGCTGGCCAGTGATGCGTAGAATTCACCCGTCTGGTGCTGTGACGGTAATTGCATTGATTGTGCTGCTGTTCGGGCGGCTGATTGGCAATTGGTCTTATCATGCTGCCGTGCCGGGGTTGTTTGAAGGAATAGCGGCGAGCATAGTCGTACGCGGCATCACGTTGGGACAGTCACGCTGGTTGCTACACCAAGCGCTTGTTCGAGTTGGTGATTGGTCGTACAGTCTTTATCTTCTGCACCTACCAATCGCCTATGCGATCATACGTTTTCTTGGCACCACCGACCTTATCCGAGGGGAGGGCGGCGCAGTACTGCTAGGCTTGACTACCGTCTTACTCACGCTTCCACTTGCCGCGTTCGTTCATGACTGGGTTGAGCAGCCCGGAATTCGACTTGGCGGCCGCCTGTTAACACGACTGACCGCCCGCAGAAGGCATTAATCCAGAAAGCGCGGCACGAAACGGTGAGGTATCGCCATGCGCACAATCTCGGCCAGCAGCGGGCGGTAAAAGACTAGATAGAAAAGTACGGTGACTAGTCCGCAATCGCCGACCTGAATCACCAGTTGTACGAACGGTGAGAGGTCGGCAAAAACCTGCCCCAGCAGCCAGCTGCTGATACCGCAAAGCAGACCTGCACCGAAGCCTGGCACCATCCAGCGCGCGACCTGTGTTACCGACAAACCAAGTATCTGCGCACCTAACCACATGTAGAACATCAGGAACACCGTTCCAGCGACCGCCATCGCGCCGCTGGCACCGATCAACCCGAACCGGCTACCAGCAACGATGCCAAACACTAGCACCAGCGTACTAGCAACCTGAATCCGAACCTTTTGGGCGAAATGTCGCGTTGCTTCAGACAAAATACTAAAAAGATAGCCCATCATTACTGTCCAAGTGCCGATCGCCAAGAACGGCATCAGCGGTGCAGCCTCGAGCCATTTTCCACCTAAGAGGACGGCGGTGAACGCTTTATGGCTACCAGCGATGCCGAAGGCTACCGGACTGACGATGGTAGCCGCGAACTGGACGAGCCGGCGCATGCCGGACTGCAAACGGTTGCGATCGTCAACCATTAGTACAAGTGCAGAAATCATGACGCGAGTCATCGACGTAGTCAGCAGCTGCACCGGCAGTTGGACGACGGTATATGCGCGGTTAAACAGACCTAGAGCGGTTGGCCCGGCCAGCAGCGTTAGCAACAGCGATGGAATCTGCGCATTGGCAATCTCCAGCGCGGCGATGCGGCCAAGCTGGCCAGCGGAACGGACCAGCACGAACAGCTCTTCTGGCCGAAAGCCAGACAGCCGCAGGCCCGACCCCCAAGTGACAGCCACAACGATCACTATGCTGCCAAATACCTGCGCGAACGCCAACCCCTGCGCACCCCATCCCGCCGCAGACAGTGCGATCGACAGCAGTGCACCAGCGACGATCTGGCTGGCCATCTCACCGAACACGATCCGCCTGAACAGCAATCGCCGCCGCCAATTGACGCGTGGTACCACGCCGATGCTAGCAATGATCTGCGCGACCAGCAATGTGCCGAGCACGCCGGGTGGCATCGTCCAAGACGTGAGCGATGTGGCAATCCAAGCGACAGCAAAGGTGACAAGAGCCACTGATGCAACCACAACAAAGATGATTGTCGCGGTACGGCCGGACGGTGCCACCTCCCCCTGCTGGACGACTAGCGTACGTTCGAGGATGCTGCTCGACAGCCCAGTCGAGGTGTTCGCAAGCGCAAGTGCCGCGATATAGTAGCCATAGTCGCGCGGCATTAGCAGCCGCGATAAGACAACAAGCAATACTACCTGTAGCAGCCCAGAAGCTACCGTAGTTAAGAAGGTCAGCTTAACGCCGCTCCGGACTTTGTTGCCAACCCCCTCGGTCAAAGAGCCAAAATCCGAGCTTGGTGTACCGGCAGTATAGCCTCAAACGCACGTCGGAATAGCACTGTCGCCTCTAGGTGTCTAAAAATCCATGCGCGTCCGGCCAGACCTTCATCCAGCAGTTCAGCGTCGGGCCTACTAGTCAGCCAGCGACAGCATTCCACCGCCTCACGTACCGTGCGGACGCTGTAAAGACCAGGGCAGTCACGAAACAAGAACTCGTACCCGGCATGGTAGCTCGTGACATGCGGCACGCCGGCAGCCAGTGCGATCGGCAGCCTATCCGAAAAATAATAGGCGATCTCGTCGAAGTGATCCCAGTTCGCGGTGATCCGCGCGCTCTGAATCGCCTTTTCCTGATCGGCGAACGGTAACCGCCCACGGGCCCCGGCTAGTCCGACCCAGCCGTTGCCGAACAGCGCGAAACGGGTACCGAACGTGTCGCTCAGTTGGCGCGCAAGCTGCGCGCGCTTCCGCCCGCCGGGCACAAACAAAAATTTTGCTAGCCGCCGATGCCCCTTGTTACCGATCATGACAATGTCATGCTCTTTGGTCGCCAACCTTACGTCGCGCTGCGCAAAGCGGGCGATGTCGAAGCAGTGCGGTAGGAACTGGATCGGCGTGCGGCTATGTTCACTCAAAATGTCTGCCAACGTTCCCAGTCCGCAGGCGAAAGTAATATCGGCATGGCGCACCGCTGAAATGGTCGCCGCGTCGATCCGCTTAATCCGGCGGTCGAAAGGATCGCCTTCATGGTAGGCTATCGTCATGCGCGGATTTTCGCGGCGTAGCCTCATCCACAGTGCTTCGCCCACCTGCGTGTCCTGAACATGCTGTACGAACAGGATGTCGGGTTGAAACCGCAAGACCGCGTCCGAACAGCGATCGTGAAACGCCGTAACGTCCTCTCCACCGGGAGGTTCACGCCGGTAGGAAAAAATTTCAAGCGCGTTGATATCGCCATCGGCTAGCAGCTGTTCGAAGCCGTGGCGTCCTCCGACCTGCCAAGGCAGCGCCACGCGCATTGGCTCGTTCGGCCAGTACATCACCCGCATCGATTTCCCCCTTCATACCGTGTCTACCAGGCACCCGGCCGTTTCTCTGGCTCACCATCCTGCCGCCAACTTAGCAGCGGTCCATATCCGTTGCGCACAGCCGCGTCCCAGCTGAAACTGGCGGCACGCGATTGCGCTTGGCTGGCACGAGCACGCAGCGCGTCTGGATCTGCTATCAACGCAGCAATTGCTGTCGCTAGCCTGTCGACTACTAAAGCATAGCCAGCATCCCGTGCTGATACCACGACGCCCGTATCGCCGACTAATAAGGGCGGTCCACCCAGATTGAGGCAGATTACCGGCAGCCCAAACGTCATCGCCTCCAGTACGACATTTCCACTGGAATCGTGCAGGCTGGGAAAGACGAACAGGTCCGCGTCGCGATAGGCGGCGAACAGTTCTGGCTGCGGCACCGCGCCACGCACGTCAGCACGAATATGGGTGAGCCGTCCGAACCGTTCTCGAACCGCTCGCTCGCGCACGCCCCTGCCGATGACGACCACTTCTACTTGCACGCCTGGCCGGTCCAGTTGTGCCAGCGCGTCAGCCAGCAGCTCCGCGCCCTTCCAATAAAGCAGCCGCCCGGCGAACAGAATGCGACACGGACGTGTTTCTGAATCGGCTGCGGTCGCAAGCACGGAGTTGGCAACAGGTGCGCCAATCTCCACCGTGGTAACGACGCGATTCCCGCCCAAGATCATGCAGCTCGCGCTTTCCGGCGTTTTCATCAGGATGCGACGCGCCCGCAGCTGCATCAGCAGCAGGACTGGGTTGATCCGGGCGATCCCGATCAATGTGGTGCGCACCATCTCAATCAGCAGCGACTTGCGCCCGAATTGACGTACTAGCCGCAGCGGTGCGGTCTCGCCGCCACCCATCGGGCCGAACATGAAGGTCCGCGGCAGCAGGAACAGCAGGGATCCGGTGTTAATGCCGCCATACGTAAGGTGATGGATCAACGTTGCGCCGCGCCACGCCCCCGTCCGCAGAAGGTACAGCAGCGCTGCAATCTGCCAAAGATAATAATAGAGATAATGGCCGGGGGTGCCGAACGGGATAGGACGTGATCCAAAGAATGGGACATAGTGGAAGGTAATGCCGCGGATCGCAGCCCCGTCCGGCCCGGCGGCCCATGCTGTAATCGCGGCGCGGTTGCGGATCTGAGTCAGCACCGACGTATGCTGGCCATGGCGTGCGAGCGTCAAAATCCAATTCCACGCCACCCCCGGTTCTGACCCGCGATCGGGCAAGCAGGCGAAAGCAGAGATCAGAATGTGCGGGGTGCCCGGCCCGGCGGCGTCGTTAGCGGGCATGCAGGGTATCCGTTTGGGTCGAATGGGATATTACAGGCTGAGGTAGCGAACGCTGTTCGCGCGTCGATGTCCATGCCGCCCCCAAACCAAGCATTAGCAGCGGCGATAGTTCGCCGCGGAAATCATAGGAATAGCCAAACAGTACGATGTTAATGACTAGCGCTAAGGCTGCGGGAAAGCTGATGACTGGCTGCGCATCGGTGCGGCGTTTCAGGGCTAGTGCCTTGAGCAGTGCCGCGCCCAACGCGAGTAGCAGGACGGCGACATAGGCGACAACGCCGATGACGCCTTGGATGATGAGCGTCTGAAAGTACATACTGTGGACCGAATTTTCCCAGACCACGCCGCCCCATTCCTGAGTAACGATGAACGGTATCGAGCCAGAAGGAAATCCAAACAACTTGTTCTCCAGCGGCCAGTTTTCGTAGCTTTGCATTACACCTTGCCAGATGAGCTTACGCGTGTTGCTAGTGTGATCACGGTCTAAGACGAATTGAGAGATTCCGTCCGGCAGCACGGTCGCCAGCCCCTGCAGCGAGCTGATGTTCGGGAAGGCCACAATGACGATGCCTAGCAGCAACAGCAGGGCAAAAAACAGCGTCATGCGTATACTACGGGTCAGCCCTTTTTCAAAGGCGAAGACGATCGCCATGCCAACCATGCCGCAGACGATGCCGGTGCCCTGCGCAGTTAATATTAAGCTAACTAGCAACAGTAGCAGCATAAACAGGCCGTACCGCCGCAACGTGCCGCGCATCAGCCCGGACAGTAGCAGGGTGCAACCAATCGCGACCAGCAGCGCACCCCACATTCCAATCATCCGCCCATCAGTCCGCACGAAATCAGTCATAAGCAAACCTGTGAAGTGGCGGACCAAGCACAGCAGCGCCACTAACGTTGCCCCAATTAGGATCGCGGCCTGGGTCCTTTCCGCAATACGGGGGGCACGGGTGATAGCGATCGTTAGCAGTAGGTACACCGCTAGTGGCCCTGTCCCACGCACAGACACAATTGCCGCCATAGGATTGAGCGTTAGCCCGCGCAGCAAGTTAGCGGTTAGAATAACTACCAAGATGATCTCGGGAATGTTCCGCACCCGCAACCCTCGCAGGACTGCGCCGAAGTTAAATGCCAACGCTCCAAGGGCAGACACGAGCACGATCTCGGCAGTAGTCAGGTTATAGCTACCGATGAAGACTAGCGTGTCGTTGCCGACGGCTTCGCGATACACGATCGCGGCAATCCCCATCCAGACAGCCAGCATGAACATGCGCTGGGAGCGCGTTACGTTTTCGCGAACCCGGAACGCCATTAGGCCAGATGTCATATTACCATTGGCTGTGTCGTCTTTCCGTTCGGGAAATTCCGAATCCGAACTGGCATCACGCGCGCTTGTACCCAGTTCCATCGCGTGCTCATCCTTGCAGACCCGATCGTCCCTGCGGCACGGATGGATCCGTGCCGCAGGGACAGCAAACACCGTGCGGCAACGTCGCAATAGAGGATACGAAAAAATCTCGAAACCGAATCTTCCTAGTTTCTGACGGACTGGGTAAGGCTGGCAGGCGGACCTCATGCCAGAAATTAGGAAACCGCGATGAACATTGAAAAATCCGCGGACGTCATCCCGGTGGGTTCCTTGCCGCCGCTGCAAATTGCTGTGCTGGTGACTAGCCATAATCGCCGGGACATCACCGTCCGCGCGATCCGCGCACTCGAACAGGCTCGGCACGTCGCTGATTTACTGATTATACTGCTCGACGACGGTTCGACCGATGGCACCGCTGACGCGGTGGCAGCGATTAGCCCGCAGACCACAATCCTACGGGGATCCGGCGATAATTTCTGGAATGGCGGCCTCCACAAGGCATGGAAACATGCGCTAACGCTGAACGTAGATGCTTTTCTTTGGCTAAACGACGATGTCTTGCTCGACGCGGACGGGCTGAACCGGCTGGTCGTCCAGCATGGCCGGCTGCGCGCTTCGCTCGGCCATGACCGCTTCATCCTTGCCGGAGCAACGCGCGATGCTGCTGGCCGGCTAACCTACAGCGGCAAGCGCTGGCATGCGTCACCTTGGTCGTTTCGACTTGATATTGTCGAACCCGATGCAGCCGACGTGCGGGCGATCGATACCTTCAACGGCAACATTGTACTCGTGCCACAAGCGGTCGTCGATGTGATCGGGATTAACGATTCCGCCTTCCTCCACAATCTTGGCGATTACGATTATGGCCTGCGCGCCTCGCGCCGTGGCATCGACGTTCTGCTGATGCCAGGAACACTTGGAATTTGTGAAGCCAATAACCGCAAGCGCAACGGAAATTACGGTGCTCCTGGCCTGCCGCTGTCCGAACAATGGAAGCTGGTGAACACGCATCGCGGTGTGCCTTTCAGGGACTGGTGGCGGATCACTAGGCGATTTTCGGGTGCTTGGTTGCCGTTCCATTTTTTGCTGCCATATCGCTGGTTAGTGTTGCCACGTCGCGGTCGCAGCTGATGAGCAAGCTGCTGTCCCGTCGGCGGTTCGGGGGGCTTGCCGTCACGGCGCTCGCCATGCCTACCGACGCGGCCGGGGAGCGCATGGTCAAAATCCCAGCCAGCGGGGGTGATTTCGACGACGTCGCCATCCAACGCGCGCTGGACCGGGGAGCCACGACCGTCCTGTTAACCTCAACAGCATACCGCATTTCGACAACCATAGTTGTGCGCGCGGGTCAGACTTTAGCGGCGAAGGGAGCAACGATCAGCGCAGCACAGAGCCCGACCGGACAACTACGCGACATCGGTACCCATGTTGCGATGACGGATTTCTGCGTGCTGCGTGATGTTCATATCGTCGTGGAGGCCGGCGACGCATCGTTCGTCGCGAACCGTACGTCGTCCGTAATCCGGATGGAAGGATCCGGTAGCCGAATCGAACGCACCAAAGTCACGGTCCGGCCAGGCAGGACCGCCACGTACTCCCCAGTGGCGATCACCGTCTGGGGAGTTGGCGTCGTGGACAATGTTATCCAAGACTGCCACTTTACAGGGTGCGGCCTCTATTACAGTTTCGGTTCGGCGCAGCGCACCATCGTCCGACGATGCGTGTTCCTGCGTGCGCCGCAGAACGCATTGACCGGTCTTTGTACGGTGACTTCGCTAGCGGCCGAAGGTCATGTGATTGATGGCAACACGATCCTTTATCCGGGTCGGATGGGAATCGAGGACTTTAGCCGGATTCAAGACGTACCAGCGAAGGTTATTCGTGGTTCGCATATCGTCAACAACCGGATTGTCTCCGAGGCCACCGGCAGGCCGATGCCCGAATATTTTGCGATTTCAGCGGTCGGACTAGACAGCGTTATCGAAGGCAATTGCATCGAGAACTGGCCCACCGCGTTCTGCATTGAGGTTGGCGGTGGACGGGGTGCGCTTATTCGCCGTAACCAGTGTTTATGGACGGACGGCAATCCGAACCGGGTGGTGGCTGTGCAGGTACAGGAACCGGAATATAGTGGGCGCCAGCTAGTCCACGTTACCGCAAACCGGTTCGTCCGGCCCTTCAAGGCGTTGCAGTCGCGCGGCCAAGCCGTGCTATTCTCTGACAATGTCGTCACAGATCCGATCCGGTCGATAGTGGATTATGACCGGCCGGCAGGGACCGCGATGATCTACGACAATATCGTCACGGTCGACAGTTCGCGCCCTCCCGATGTCGCCGATCGCATCCTGTTCTTCGTCCCTGGCCGGACCGACATGCGCCGCAACCGGATCACCTACCGGGCCAACGCGCTAGCGCTGACACACGATTATGGCATTTTCGCCGGTGGCGATGGTAGCATTTTTGATGGTAACAGCTTTACGGTCGATGGCCGCGCTGTGCCTGGTACCGGCGTAATCGCATTGTCGACTAACGGCATGCGGCCAACCGGCGTGCGGGTAAGCGGGACCCGGTCCAAGGGGCCAGTCCGTGCGGATTATTCCAATATGCCCGGCTTGCAGGAACCTGTAGCGAACCAGTGGAGCGGCGGTGTTATTGGGAAGGCACGTCTTGGACGCTGACCTGTACAGAACTGTCAGACGTCGAGCATTCGGATCACCCGCGCCGGATTGCCACCCACTACCGCCATCGCCGGGACCGGTTTGATAACAACGCTACCAGCGGCCACAATCGCCCCATCACCGATCGTCACGCCCTTCTGAATGATCGAACGCGCGCCGATAAATACATCGTCGCCGATCCTCACTGCCCGGCTTATCGTTAACCAGTCCGGACGGGCATAACGGCGCCCAACCGGGGCATGAGGATGAAAATCTGTATCGAAGATCAGGACGTCGGCCCCGAACAGACACCGCTCGCCGATGCGAACGCTGACGGCCGCGCAAATCGTCGTACCGCTAAGGCCACAATCTGCCCCGACTATGATCTCCGCGCCAAGTGTCAGACAGCGGAGCACGACCGGGTGCGACGTGCCAAGCGCAGTGCCATCCGCCCGGCTGTTCAGTACGCACCGCGCCCCAATCCGAATCGTACCAATATCTCCGCCTGATAGGATTGGGAGGCCCACGATCCAACTGCCGTGTCCAATCTGGACGTGGTGTATCTTAGCTTGGATCCGCCCGATCCCAGTCCAAATCCGATCGCGGACACCGCGATATTTATCGGCGATCCGCAACATGCTCTTGGTCCTTCCCGAGGCCATTCAGCCACGCCGTCCGGCTGCTAGTGCGGCACGCACGCCATCGGCAAAACGTTCTGCCATTGCCTCAATCGTATAATTATCCGATAGCAGGCGTGCGGCAGCCGTCATGTTCTGCAACCGTTCGGTATCGCCCAGCAGTCCGACCACTGCCACGGCATAGGCGGCCGGATCGTCCCATCCCTGCACCCGTAGCCCGTTTACGCCGTTTTCCAGATAGGCAATCTCTGGGCTGTGCCACGGAAAATCAGTCGTGATTGTTGGTAGCCCTGCTGCGGCCGCATCAAGAATCGCCAGCCCAAGCAGCCCCGGCATCAGAAAAATTTTCCCTAGCCGCATCAGTTCAACCTTGTCGGTGCCGAAGCGCGGCCCCATTACTTTTATCCAAGGCCGCGATGTCGCTAGCTGCTTGATCAGCGGCAAATCCACGCCGCCGCCTGCCACGATAAGTTCAAAATCTGGCACAGACGCTCGGATCAAATCAGCCGCCGCCACTAGATAATCAAGCCGCTTGTCAGGGTAGAGGCCGCCTACGAACACAGCGACATTGTTGCCGGTTAGCCCGAGTTCGACACGACGCGCCTGCATACGTTCCGCCGTCACCGCATTGGCGGCACGGCGCACAGTACCTGAATCGACGGCGTTGTTGAACACGGTAATGCGATCGTCAGGGAAACCCAGCGCTGCGATGTGGCTGCGGGTTTCCTCAGTATAGCCGAACCACCAATCAGATTTATCCGCCCAGAATTGCTTGAATCGTTCGGCACGCCCATCAGGATTGCGTGACTGGAAATTTCGACCATGCCCAAACAATGCAATCTTTGGCTTCAGAAGTCGACGGAACAGTTGAACCGGATAGTTCAGCAGCAGCCTATTTTCTTGGATAATAATCGCAAGGTCGGCTGACAGCAACGCACGCAGTGCGGGCTGATAGATCAGTGGCTGCCCCAAACGGTAGATATAGCGATTCCGGATTTTTCGGCCAAAAGATAAGTTAACTGCATCGTTCTTACGCTCCTCAATTCGGTCCGGCTGGCCGTAGACGACAACATAGTCGACCCGATCGCGCTGTAGGTTCTCGCGCACTAGTTCATGGAAAGCCTGACGATAATGGAATACAGTATGCGTCAAAAATACTACCTTGCGGCTAGCCGATCCGTTCACTTGCGATCTCGCCAACCGGCTAGTATTACTTTACCAACAAAATGCGGTGCCATCACCAAGTAGCGACGCCACAGTCGTCCGGGTTCGCTAGCCAAGCGGTGGAGCCATTCCAGACCGTTATGGTGCATCCATTCCGGCGCACGCTTCACATCGCCAGCATAAAAATCGAACGCTGCACCGACCCCGATCAGTGTCGCACCGGGGATGCGGCCGACATGATCGCGCATCCAATATTCCTGCTTAGGAGTTGACAGGCCGACCCAAACAACATGCGGGCGCGCCGCAGAAATCTCCGCCGTCGCGGCAGCATCTTCTTCGGTGGACAGTGAGTGAAAAGGCGGCGTGCTGGCACCTGCGACATTCAGCTTGGGAAATCGCGTCTGCAGGGCCGCCGCCATACGTGCGGCCACGCCGGGCTTTCCGCCGTAGAAATAATGGCGGATGCCGTTGTCGACCGATACCGCACACAGCGCGGCAACCAAATCAGCCCCACAGACCCGCGACACATCATGACCGCGATGTCTAGCGATCCAAACTAGCGGCATGCCGTCCGGCGTAACCATGCCAGCATGATTATGAATAGACATAAGTTCCGGATCGTTCTGCGCACGCATTACGCCATGAACGTCGCGGATGCAGACATATTCGGCCTGTCCCCGCTGCACCCAGTTGACGATAGTCGCGACGGCGCGCGGCATCGTCACCAGACTGACCGGTACGTCCAGCACCCATGTGGAGGACAGACCTGCCGAAGAATGAGACAGTAACGGGTCCCGTTGAACGACCACCAAATTCGTTTCCCTACAATCGCGCTCCCCCCCACACATTCCCGACCAATCGCCCCAAACCTCGGACCATGTCCTGGGCGAGCCGGTACGGGACCGTCTTTAGGAGAGTCCAATGTTGCCTAGAGGCGGCAATTTTTGTTGTTTACGATGTTATCATCCGCCACTTTGCTTGTACAGGTTTACAGTAAGTGCTGCTAGATGTTTGATCCCACGGTTTGATAGTGCGATCCTTTCGCTGGAATGGAAGGAAGCCGTATGGGACAGGTACGTCACGGGGGCGCCACGACCACGCACGCCGTCCGAGCAGCAATACAGTGATCGCAAGCTTCGCTCGCGACGCTAAGCCGTGAGCTGGGGATCAACCCGAAGACGGTCGCGAAGTGGCGAAAGCGGGCGACGGTCGAGGATTTGAACACCGGGCCGAAGGCCCCTCATTCAACGACTTTGTCCGAGGCCGAAGAGGCGATGGTGGTAGCGTTCCGTCGGCATACGCTACTGTCGTTGGACGACTGCCTTTATGCCCTGCAACCATCTGACACGATCAGCATTGCGTCGTTGTCTGCAGCGGCATGGCATATCCCGCTTGCCGGACATCGAGGGCGATAAACCAAAGCGGCAACGCTTCAAACGCTATCCGATCGATTTTTTCACATCGATATCGCCGAGGTGCAGACTGCCGAAGGCAAGCTCTACTTATTCGTTGGCATTGATTGCACCAGCAAGTTTGCGGTCACCCAACTGGTCGACAAGGCTGATCGACGGACAGCATGGGAATTCCTAGAAAACTTGCTGAAGGCCGTGCCGTACCGGATACACACGATCCTGACCGATAACGGTACCCAGTTCGCTGAGCAGTCCCGCAACCGGAACACCGCCTGGTCACAACAGATGCGCTTCGACATGATCTGCGAGGCAAACGACATTGAGCACCGGCTCGCCAAACCGAACCATCCCTGGACGAGCGGCCAGCTCGAGCGGATGAACCGGACCATCAAGGAAGCGACCGCCAAACGCTTCCACTACGAGGGCCACGACCAGTTGCGGACGCACCTTGCCGACTTCATGGCCGCTTACAACTTTGCTAGCAGGCTCAAGACGCTCAGCGGTCTCATGCCCTACAAATACATTGCCAAGATCTGGACGTTGGAGCCAGATCGGTTCGTTCTCGACCCGATCCACCAGATGCCGGGACTAAACACATAAGGCTGTGATGGCGCTTTTCGGCTACTGAACGCCGCGCAGGCGATGCTCGCAGGCAGCGAACCGCACCCTACGACTGGCGATCATTACCGCTCGCCGCATTCCTACGCTTTTAGCGCACATTGCCATGCGGCGCTGCCGCCGGGCCCCGACTGACCGGTCACGATCCTGCCGGCCAGCGTACATTATTGGGACGTGGATTCACGGTAGGCAGCACGGTGGGTTACGACGGAGCTATTTCCGCAGGTTTTCGATACCGAGTTCGCGCCAGATCCAGGTGAAGTCGTAGGTTGCCATCGGGTCGTTCGGGTCGGGCTTTGCGCCGCTGCGGTTTTCGAGGTGCTTGAGCCATGTCGTCAGTCGGTCGCAGCCGGCCGCGGTTTTGGCGGCCGCGCGTGGGGTGACGTCGCCGAGCATGCCGACCGGTTCGTCGAGGGTGGCGCGGTACTGGCGGTCGAGCATGGCGTGGACGAGTGGGATCGCGACCTCCGGCGGAACACTCGGGGCGGGTTCGGATGCGGTCAGCCCTTCCGCCCGCGCCGCCATGGCCTGTTCGACCGTCTCGATCGTGGTGAGCGGGGTGCCGACCAGGCCGGTGAGCGCATCGGCGATCAGGGCGGTGCCGCGCGCCGCGCGTTCGCCTGAGGTGACGGCGAGGATCAGCGCGCGGCCCTTCAGCTCGATGTTGCCGAGCACGGGTGTGCCATCGGCCATCGTCACGCCCCAACGCATCTTGCCCGTACCTCTCGCGGCCTTGCCGGGCTGGTCGCCCAGCCAGTTCCAGACGTGGCTGGTTTCGCGCTGGAGCGCGGCCACCGTATCGAGCCGCTCGCCGATCAGGGCGTGGGTGGCGCCCCGGGCGAAGGGAAAGCGGACGCGGTGGAACACCACTTCCTCGCCGTCACTGTTGTGCAGCACCGGGATACCCGCCGGCTCCATGGTTCTGGGAACGATGTCGAACAGCCAGGCGGTGGTGATCAAGACGGGCAGCGCGCGCAGCTTGTCATCGTCGAGCACAAGCGGGGTGTGCGGACTGCGCTTTCCTTCTGCCCGGCGAAGCCCGCGCACCAGATCGTCGGCCGCCTCCATCGGGAACGACAGCAGCCCGCCCGACAGGAGATGCCTGCCGCCGATCTCGACGACGCGGGCACCGATCCTGTCCCATTGCTTCAGCGTCTGTGAAGCGCTGCGCTCGGACACGCGCACCGGCTCGCCGCCCCGGATCAGGTCGCGCACGAGGAACCCGCTGCCGGTCTCTACCTCGCTGACTTCGTACAGGCTCATCACCGACGATCGGAGCGCACGCATATAGGCCTTGGCGGGGCCGCTCTCGTTCCAGCCCCGGCGTTTGATATAGTCGTCGACGATGTTGCGGCCATCAGGTTCGAGGTCACGCGTCAGCAAATCCTCGAACGCGCAGCCCCACAGCACGCCCGCCCAATGGTCGCCGACGATATCGGCGAGGTCTTCGTAACCGAAGTCGAACTCGTCCATTGCAAGTTCGAGATGATCGCCGAGTGCCTCGCCCAGATGGTCGGCCCAGGCCGGCGAGGTGGCGAACTTCATCAGACCGGACAGGTCGTGGCCCCGCTTCATGCCGCTTCTCCCTGCTGCTGGCGCCAGGCCGCGACGATGCGCGAGACGGTGGGTTCGCTGACGCCGTAAAGCCGGGCCATCTCGGCACCGGACTTGCGGCCCGAGGTGACGGATTCGGCGATCTCGCGGCGCTGTTTGTCGGCCAGCTTGCGCCGGCGTCCACCGATCCGGCCCTCGGCGCGCGCTTGCGCCAGACCCGCGCTGGTGCGCTCGCGGATCATCGCGCGTTCGAATTCGGCGAAGCTGCCGACCATTTGCATCATCATGCGGCCTGCGGCCGTGGTGGTGTCGATCGCCTCGGTGAGCGAGCGGAAACCCGCGCCCGCCGCCTCGATCCGGTCCATGATATGAAGCAGATCCTTCAGGCTGCGCGATAGCCGGTCGAGCTTCCAGACGACGATCACGTCACCCGCGCGCAACTGCGCGATCATCTCGTGAAGCTTCGGCCGATCCCACCGCCCGCCGCTGGCAGTTTCCTCGAACACGCGCCGGCAACCGGCTGCATCCAACGCGCGAGCCTGCGCGACGTTGGACTGTTCTTCGCCCTTCGACACGCGAGCATAGCCGATCAGATAGGGTATGGTGTCCAAGCGCGCGCCTTTCCCAAACGGCCGTATCCGGAGGCCCGATCGGCCGCCACGGATTTCCGCTGCCTTCCGCCTTTCACAATCCTCTTTCACCAAGCATCCGAAAGGCAAGCGGTTTCTGGAGGATGGAACATGCCCGCACGCATTCCGATGACCGGGCGTCAGCGCACCGCACTGCTGGCGCTGCCCGACACCGAGGCAATGGTAGTGCGATATCATAGCCTCGACGCCAGCGATCTGGACGCGATCGGCACCGCGCGGACACCGGCCACCCGGCTCGGCTATGCGCTGCAACTGTGCTGCCTGCGCTATCCGGGGCGCCACCTGCGCGCAGGCGAACTGCTGCCGGCGATCATGCTCGACCATATCGCCGAACAGATCGGCGTGGAGGCGGACGTCATCGCTGACTTCGCGAGGCGCACGCCCACCCGCTACGACCAGCTCGCCACGATCAAGGCACGCTTCGGATTCCGCGACCTCAGCCGCCCGGTCCGAGCCGATCTGATGACCTGGCTCGGACAAACCGCAATGCCACTCACCGACGGATGCTATCTCCTCGACCGGCTGCTGGAGAAGATGCGCTCGGAGCGCATCGTCATTCCCGGCATCAGCGTCGTCGAGCGGATGGCGGCCGAGGCGATGCACCGCGCCGAAACCGATCTCATCACCGCAGTCGATCGCAGCCTCGATGCCGAAATGCGTCGTCGGCTCGACACGCTGGTCGACGGCAAAGTGCATGACCGGCAGAGCCGCCTGTCCTGGCTGCGCGAACCCCAACCGCGGGTCGCCCCGGCATCGCTCGACGCGATCGTCGAGAAGGTGACACTGATCCGCTGGACGGGCGTATCGGTGCATCCGGTTGATCCGGCCCATGAACCGCGCCTTGCGCAATTCGCGCGCGAGGGCGTCCGCTACACCGCGCAGGCCTTCCAGCAGATGCGACCCGCCCGTCGCAGGACCGTGCTGCTCGCCACCTTGCGCGAGATGGAGGCGACGCTCACCGACGCGGCGATCACCATTTTCGGCGCACTGGTCGGTCGGGCCCGCCTGCGGGCGCGCAAGCGGCTCGAGCAACGGGTCGCCGTGTCGAACCGGGAAGGGCGTGAACGCCTGCTCCGCGTCGCGGTCTTGCTCGAGACGGTGGCGAGGGCGGCACGCGCTGGCGAGGATGTGGGCGCGGCCGTCAGCCGGATCGCCACGCTCGACACGCTCGATGCCGATGCCGCGATCATCCGGCGCACCGCATCGTCGCACCGCGACGACGTATTGGGCGAGATCGCGCCGGAATACCGCGCCTTCAAGCGGAGTGGTCCGGCGTTCCTGCGTGCGTTCGACTTTCACGGACGGGTGCATACGCAGAGCCTGCGAGCGGCGATGACGATCCTCGTCGACCTCGACGGCGACTGGCGCAGGTCGCTGCCGGACGACATGCCGCTCGGTCATGTCGAACGGCGCTGGCGGCGTCATGTCGGACATGCCGGTGCGATCGACCGGACATCCTGGGAAATGGCGACCTACGAGGCGCTCGCGGGCGCGTTGGCGTCGAGCGATATCTGGGTTCCGACCGCAAAAGTACATCGCGCGCTGGGCGTATTGCTCGCACCGGCACCGGGCGTCCTGCCCAGGCCGGCGATCCTGCCCGGTGATGCGCATGCCTGGCTCGATGAACGCGCGAACCGGCTCGACACGGCCCTCCTCGCGGTCGAGCGCAACCTTGGCCAGCGCGACGCCGTATTTTTCGAAGGCGACCGGCTGCGCTTCCCCAAGGAGCTATCGGACGATACCGACCGCGATGGCGGGCGCCGCTTCGCGCTTGCCTGTTACGCCAGGCTGCCCGCCACCCGTATCACCGACCTTCTGTCGCAGGTCGATCGCTGGACCGGCTTCACCCATCATTTCAGCCATGTCTCGACCGGACTACCGCCCGGTGATGACCGCGCCTTTCTCGCCACGTTGATCGCCGAGGCGACCAATCTCGGCCTGTCGCGCATGGCCGAGGTCTGCGGCGCTGGGTCACGTCGGACCCTTTTGCGGATGCAGACATGGCATATGCGCGAGGAGACGTTCCGCGCCGCACTCGCCTGCCTGACCGACGCCATCCATGCCGAGCCGCTTGCCGTCTGGTTCGGACAGGGACGTCGCGCGTCCGCCGACGGGCAGGCATTTCCCCTGGGCGGTCCCGGCGAGGCGATCCACGCGCTCGACGGCATCCATGGTCATGCGGCAGGAGTCGATCCCGCCACGCTCCATGTCGATGGAGGCGGCGTGTCCGACATCGTGTTCGCGGTCAGCCGTCTGCTCGGGCTGGATTTCGAGCCGCGTATCCCGCGCCTGTCGGATCGCCGCCTCTACGCCTTCGAGCCGGCACGCCACTATGGCAGGCTGGCGCCGCTGTTCGGCCGCCGGCTCGACCGCGATCGCATCGTTCCCCACTGGCCGGAGATCGCCGAGGTCATTGGCGCGATCCGGAACCGCACGGTCACACCGTCGCTGATCCTCGGCAAACTCTCCGCCCAGCGTCAGCAAGGCGGGCTTGCCGCGGCCCTGCGCGAGATCGGGCGGATCGAACGTACCCTGTTCACCCTGCGCTGGTTTGAGGACGCCGACCTGCGGCGTACCGTCACCGCCGAACTGAACAAGGGCGAAGCGCGCAACAGCCTTGCCCGTGCCGTCGCCTTCCACCGCCTCGGCCGATTCCGCGACCGCGGCCTCGAGAACCAGCAGACCCGCGCCGCAGCCCTCAACCTCGTCACCGCCGCCATCATCCTGTTCAATTGTCGCTATCTCGGCCGCGTGGTCGAGGATATGCGGCATCGCGGTGTTCCGGTCGATCAGGCCATGCTGGCAAGCCTTTCGCCCTTGGGCTGGGACCGTATCAATCTCACCGGCGATTACGTCTGGGCCGAAAATCCCGAACTCGACGCCGATGGCTTCATGCCGCTGCTCACCAAGCCACTACCGTGAATCCGTGGCCCAATAATGTACAGGGGCCCTGCCGCGCGGTGCCGGCAAGCGCTTTGCCGAGCAGGGGCTGGACGATCTGACCTTCGTTCCGCCGGCCGAACTACGCTGCGACACCGATCGCCGCATACAGCGCGCGAGCATCACCGGGGTCGCCGAACACGATCTCGTAGGCATCGCCGGCGCGACGCGCGACTGAAGTCAGCCGCGCATCTGGCTTAATTTCGAGACGGTCGCGCATGCCTTGCCGGTCTGGGCGCGCGCGCGTCCCTATGAACAGGTGCTGTTCCAGTTCGTCGCCGATGTCGAGGCGGCCGACGGCCATGTCGAGCGCAGCAAGTTCCTCTCGCTGGACGGTGAGAATCCGTGCCCTGCCTGCGCTGAGGCATTGGCAGCACTGCCCGCGCCAAGTGCGGTGATAGCGTGGCATGCAATGTTCGAGCGCGGCGTGATCGAACAGCTCGCCCGCCGCTTTCCCGATCTTGCCGGGGTGCTCTATCGCCTTGCCGACCGGATTGTCGACCTGCTGCCTGTCGCGAGCGACCATTGGTATCACCATGACCAGCGCGGCCACTGGTCGATCAAGGCGGTGCTGCCGGCGATCGCCCTCGAGTTCGATTATGCCATGCCCGAGGTGAATGCCTGCAGTGATGCGGTCAAGGCATACCCAAGAAAGCCAAGTAACGATGGGCGAGCAGCAAAGCGAAATGATCCGGGCAGCGCGCGTCTATCTGCGTGTCAGTACCGACCAGCAGGATCTGGCACGGCAGGAAGCGATTGTCGCAGGCGCGCGGGCGGCGGGGTTCTATGTCGCGGCGGTATATCGCGAAAAGGCGTCGGGTGCGCGCGCCGACCGGCCTGAGCTGTTGCGGATGGTCGACGACCTGCAACCGGGAGAGGTGGTGATCGCCGAGAAGATCGACCGGATCAGCCGCTTGCCGCTGCCCGAGGCCGAGCTGCTTGTCGCCACGATCCGGGGCAAGCGTGCCGGCCGCTACACGGGGCGCAAGCCCGACCTCGCCCACCACCGCCGTATCATCGCCTTGCGCGAGGCTGGCATGAGCATCGCCCGAACTGCCGAACTGGCGGCGTGCAGCATCGCGCAGGTCAAGCGCGTGACCGCGCTGCACCGGGCCAAGCTTGCCCAATCGTCAAAGGTGCCTGCCGAGTAGACGGCCAATACTTTGCAAGCCCCGCGAACCGACGCCAAAGATCGGCGCCGCTATCCGCGCGCAGGGTAAGGCGATGGGCTGAATCCAAGTCGAGAGCACCAAACGCCTCAACGTGGTTCGGGATGCCGGCGGCGATCGGGTGTCGGTCCGCAATTCCGGCCTATCAACCCGCCCCGTCACCCGTCGGCGAACCGGTCTCCCTCATGCCGGACCGCGCATCGCGCGATGCGCTGGTCGATGCGGCACCGCTGCCTGCCAGCATGCCGTTCAGCGATCCGCCAACCATACCGAGTTCGGCCATCAGCCCGTCGATCAGCGGCCCGCCGACGCGGTAGCGCATCGCGGCGGCAACCGCCGCGTCGGCGAGATTGCCCGGAGCCCCCTCGGCGGCGCCATCGCTCCCACCACCGTCGCCATGCAGGCCGCGCGCGTCGACGATGCTGATCCGGTCTATGTTCTCGATCGGCTTGCCCGCCGCCGCGAGGATCGCGGGCAGCGCGTCGAGCATCGCCCGGCGCACCAGTAGCGCGGTCTGCGCTTCGTTGAGGATGTTGGTTGCCTCGTTGAGCGCCGCCTGTCCTGCGGCGTCGACCTTGAACGCCGCCTCGCGGCCCTCGGCGCGGGCCTTTTCGGCCTCGGCCTCGGCGATCGCCTCGGTGCGCAGCGCGCTGGCGCGGGCTTCGGCGGCTTCCTTTTCGGCGGTTGCGGCGACGGTGATCTGCACCGCCTCTTCCTGCGCGCGCTGGGTCGCGGCGATGACCGCGACGCTCTTGTTGCGGTTCGCGATTTCGGTCGCCTTGGCGGTGGCGACGCTCTCCTCGGCGCGCACCGCCAGCGCACGCGCCTCGTTGGCGGCGGCGGTCGCGGTTGATTCCTCCTCGGACTTCTGTGCGGTCTGCACCGCCGTGGTGATCCGCGCGATCTCGATCGTGCGGTCGCGTTCGATCGTCGCGGTCTGGATCGCGCCGTCGCGCGCGATCGTCGCGGTCTTGATGATCTTGTCGGCTTCGGTCTGGGCGACGGTCTGCGCCTGGGTCGCGGTGATCCGCGCGATTTCGGCGAGGCGGGTCTGCTCGGCCTCGGCGGTGGCGATCGCTGTCGTCTGTTCGGCGCGCCGTGCCGCCAGCGTCTGCTCCTGCACCAGCCTTGCCTGTTCGGCCGCCTGCGCGATTTCCAGCGACTGGTTGTTCGCCTCGAGGTTGCGCTGCTCGATCGCGACGCGGTTGGTCGCGACGATGTCGTTGCGGATCTTCTTGCGCTCCTCGATCGTGCGGGTCAGCACGGTCAGGCCTTCGGCATCGAACGCATTGTTTTCGTTAAAATGTTCGAACGCGGTTTGATCGAAATGGGTGATGCTGACCGATTCCAGATGAAACCCGTTCATGTCGAGGTCGGTCATCAGCGCTTCCTGCACCTTCTGGATGAAGTCGGCGCGGTTGGCGTGGAGATGCTCCATCGTCATTGTCGCCGCGACCGACCGCAACGCCGAGACAAGCTTGCCGTCGAGCAGCGATTTGACCGCATCGCCGCTGTTGACCGAATCGCCCAGCGTCTGCGCGGCGGCGGCAATCGATTCCGCGTCGGGTTTCACCTTGATATGGAACAGCCCGACGACATCGACCCTGAGCTTGTCGAGGGTGATGAGCGCGTCCTTGTTGAGCCGCGACACCTCCAGCTTCACCGTCGTCAGCCGGACCTGCATCAGTTCGTGCAGCACCGGAAACACCATGATGCCGCCATTCAGCACGACCTTTTCGCCGCCGAACCCAGTGCGGATCAGCGCCACGTCCTTCGTCGCGCGGCGATACAGCCGGGTCAGCACGATGCCAATCACGATGAAGGCGAGAAGGACGATTCCCGCATAGATCAAAATGGTTACAAGCGATTCCGGCACGTCGATCCCCCCTGGCGTGCCTTATCCTGACCTAGAGCGGCGTGAAGATCGATCCCCTGTCGGGCAGCGCGAAGAAGATTTTGCCCTCGCGCCGGACCAGCAGCGCGGTTTCGCCCGCCGCGATCGCATCGCCGTCGTCGTGCGGCTCGACCATGACGACATGCGCCTGCCCGTGGCGATCGATCACCTTGGCGCGGGCCGGCATGCCGCGCCGCGCCGTCCCTTCAAGGATGGTGCCGTGCCCGCGCAGCAGTTCGTCGATATGGATCACTGTCGTCTCATACCCGGGCATGACCCGCGCGAGGCCATTCGCCGCCAGCGTGTTGAGTAGCGCGCCCGCGACCAGCGCCCCTGCCAGCGCCCAGCCCCACGCGAGCGGCGCACCGGTCAGCGCTGTCGCCCCCTGCTGGAGCGCGATGCCGGCGATGGTGACGCAGCCGAGCAGCGACGTCAGCCAGATCAGGATCGGCAGCTCCCCGCCCAGCCCCAGCCAGTCGAGCACCCCGCCCGCCCCGTCGGCATCGGCTCCGACCCCGGTATCGAGATCGAGCTGGCCCAGCCCCAGCCCGACCGCTTCGATCAGGCCGATGCCGATCATGACGGCGAACGTCACGGCGAAGGGCAGATAGGCCGGCGTCAGGAACTGCGCGAACATGGGCGAGGGTGTATCAGTTCATGTCGGGCGTGTCAGGCGTTGCCCGCGGGGACGTGGTGGCGCGGACCACAAATCGAAATATCGGCCGTATATGGCCAATATATTTCTATTTATGCCAATATCGGCCATATAAGGCCCATGCTGCACACCCCCACCGAACTGGCGATGACGATTGGTGCGGCGATCCGCGCGCGGCGCAAGGCGATGGGCTGGACCCAGGTCGAAAGCGCCAGGCGGGCCGGGGTCGCGCACCGGACGTGGCGGCGGATGGAGACGGAGGGCCGGGCGTCGATCGACGATCTGGTCCGTGCGGCGCTGGCGCTGCGCTGCGAGGATACGCTTGCCGCGCTGTTCCCGCTGCCAGCGGCGACCAGCATCGACGCCCTGCTCCGTCAGCAAACGGGCACCGCAAGATGAAGCTGACACCGGGACACCCGCTCGCATTGTCGCTCCATGGGCAAGGACCGGTCGCGCGCGTCGCCTTCGCTGACCGCCGCGCGCAGCTCGAATGGGATGCGACGGTCGTGGCGGCGGGGCTGCGCGTCTCGCCGCTCTATTATCCGCCCGAGCCGGGACTGCATGGTGCGCGCGCCGCCGGGTTCGACGGGTTGCACGGCTTCCTGGCCGATAGCCTGCCCGAAGGCTGGGGTGCGCTGCTGATGCGACGCCGCCTGTATCGGATGGGGATCGATCTCGGAAGCCTGTCGCCGCTCGACCGACTGGCGCTGGTCGGCGATCATGGCCGTGGCGCGTTGACCTTCGCGCCGGCGACTACTCCGCCACCCGACGATCACGCCATCGATCTTGACATGCTTGCCGCCGAATCGCGCGCGATCCTGCAAGGGCGGGGCGAGGGGTTGAGCGACCTGCTCGCCGATCTGGGCGGGGCGTCGGGCGGTGCCCGACCCAAAGTCCATGTCGGCTTCGGCAGCGATGGTACGATTAGTGCGGGCGATGGCGAACTGCCCGCCGATCACGCCGCATGGATCGTCAAATTTCCTGCCGCCGCCGATCCGGCCGACATCGGTCCGCTGGAACTCGCCTATGCCACGATGGCGACCGCCGCCGGGGTAACGATGGCGGAGACGCGCCTTATCCTGGCGGCAAGCGGCCCGGGCTGGTTCGCGACGCGGCGCTTCGACCGACCGGGTGGGGGGCGGCGGATACATATGGCGTCGCTCGCCGGTGTGATCGAAGCACCGCCGCACATCGCGGGCGCGGTCGACTATGACCTGTTCCTGCGCGCGACGCGGGCGATCACCCGCAACGACGCCGATGTGGTCGAGGCGTTTCGCCGGATGATCTTCAATGTGCTGGCCGGCAACCGCGACGATCATACGCGCCAGCACGCCTATCTGATGGACGATCGCGGCGAATGGCGGCTTGCCCCGGCCTATGACCTGACCTTTTCCGACGGGCCGGGCGGCGAACATTATCTGGCGGTTTCAGGCGAAGGACGTAGCGTGACGCGCAGCCATGTCGACCGGCTCGCCAGGGTGCATGGCGTGCCGCCGCGACAGGTCGCCGCGATCGTCGACCGGGTCACGGCGGCAGTGGCAGGCTGGACCGCCGCCGCCCGCGACGCCGGCGTCACGCGCGACACGACCGCGCTGGTCGCGGCCCGGTTATCGGTGATCGCCGACGGGTTCTGAAGCGCTGTCCGGTCGGAGCGGGCGACCTTTGCCGATCGGCGAACCCCGGCGTTCGGGGCGGCCGTTGTCCGGGGTCGATTTGCTCCCTAAGGCTCGCGTCATGGACAGGGGGGACGACAGCGACAGGACCGGTGCGGCCTCCCCCGCCGAGGGCTATCTTGGCAAGTTCGCGTGGACCATGGGGACGTTCGTCGCCTCGGCGGGGTTGAAGTTCGGCCTCAACATCGTGCTCGCGTGGTTGCTGGCGCCGTCGGTGCTGGGGGTGATGGTGGTGGTCAACGCCATCCGCCTCGGGATCGAGCTGCTGAGCGACGTCGGCATCGAGCAGAATATCGTCCATCATCCCGACGGGCTCGACCGGCGATTCCGCGACATCGCCTGGACGCTGCAGTTGCTGCGCGGGGTGATGCTGACCGGCATCTTTCTGGCCGCCGCGCCGCTGCTGGGGCCGGCCTATGGGATCGACACCCGCATCTTCCTGCTCGCGGCACTTTCGCCTGCGATCGGCGGCGCACATTCGACCGCGATCTTCGTGCTGGTCAAGCAACTGGAAGTGCGGCGGCGCAACCTGTTCGAGCTGACCTGCGAAGCGGCGGCGTTCGCGGTGCAGGTGGGGCTGGCGCTGTGGCTACGCTCGGTCTGGGCACCGGCGATCGGCCTCGTCCTCGCGGTCGCGATCCGCTCGGCGCTGAGCTATACGCTGCCCGATGCCGGACAGCGCTGGCGACTGGAGCGGACCACGGTGCTGCGGATCGTCCATTTCGGCAAATGGATCGCGATCACTTCGCTGGCGACCTATGCCGCGAGCAACCTCGACCGGCTGTATCTGGGACAGGTCGTGCCGCTGGCGCTGCTCGGCATTTACGGCGTCGCCCGCGCGATCGCCGAGGTGCCGACCACCCTTGCCGGACGCATGGGCTATCAGATCGTCTTCCCCGCGCTGGCCGGTGTGGCGCCGCTCGATCGGCCCCAGGCACTGGCGCGGATCGGGCATATCCGGGCACTGTTCGTCTGGTCGGTCTGCGCCGGGCTGGCCGCAGTCGCGGCGGGAGCCGATCTGGTGATCCGCGCCATCTATGATCCGCGCTATGCCGAAGCGGGATGGATCCTGAGCGTTTTGCTCGGTGGCGCGGTGTTCGCGGTCCTCTCCAACCTCAACGGCGCGCTGCTGCTGAGCGCCGGACGCCCGTTCTTCGCCAGCATCGCCAATCTGTTGCGCCTCGGCACGCTCGCGGTGCTGCTGCCGCTCGGTTACCGGGTGGGGGGCTTTCCCGGCGCGGTAGCGGCGATCGCGCTTACCGAGTTGTGCCAATATGGCTATGTCGCGATCGGGCTCCACCGCGTCCGGCTGCACTTCTGGCGACAGGACCTGCTGGCAGCCGGCATGGCGGCGGGGGTGTTCGCGGTGTTGCTGGCGCTGCGCTGGGAACTGGCGCTGGGCAGTCCGCTGGGGGGAATGCGATGAAGCGGTTGCTGATCGTGCAGTTCGCCGGGGATTTCCGTGAATCCGACCGGCTGCGCCGACTGACGGGCGAGGAAACCTATTACGGCCACGGCTATATCCTCGACCAGCTCGAGCGGTTCCGGGATCAGGCCGAGGCGGTCGGCTTCCTGTGCGGGCTGGCGCCGCCCTATCACGAGACTCTGCCGAGCGGGGTGACGGTGATCGGCGCGGGGACCGATTTCTACCGCGATCCGGGACCGGTCCTGCGCGCGGTCGAGGCGTTCGATCCGACGCACCTGATCGTGTGCGGGCCGATGATGGCGCTGATCCGCTGGGGGCTTGCCCGGCGTATCCATCTCGGTGTGCTGCTCGCCGACAGTTTCGCCGGACTGTACGACCGCTGGTGGCGGTTCCGTCGCCTGCCGGCGCTGCTCAACGATCCCGGTGTCACGCTGGTCGCGAACCATGGCCGCAATGCCGCGCGGGCGCTCGTCGATTTCGGTGTCCACCCGGCCAAGGTGCTGGCGTGGGACTTTCCGCACCATCGCACGCCCGCCGACCAACTCCCCAAAAATCGGCCGGCGGGCGAGACGTTCCGCTTGCTCTATGTCGGTGGACTGTCGACCAGGAAGGGGGTCGGCGATCTGATCCGTGCGGTCGCGGCCTTGCGCGACCGGATCGACGTCCGCCTCGAACTGGTCGGGGCGGGCGCGCGACCGCGTTTCGAGGCGCTGGCCCGGCGTCTGGGGGTGGCGGACCGGGTGCGGTTCGTCGGACTGGTGCCCAACCACCAAGTCCCGGCGATGATGCACGCCGCCGATGCGGTGGTGGTCCCCAGTCGCCACAGCTTTCCCGAAGGGCTGCCGCTGACCCTGTTCGAAGGGCTGGCCTCGCGCACCCCGGTGATCGCGTCAGACCATCCGATGTTCGCCGGGCATCTGGTCGACGGCGAAAGCGCGCTGATCTTCCCGGCGGGGAAGGTCGGCGCGCTCGCCGATGCCGTCCTGCGCCTTGCCGGCGATCCCGACCTTTATGCCCGGCTGTCGCTCGGGTCGGCGGCGGCATGGGCGCGGATGCAGAACCCGGTCAAATGGGGCGACATGCTCGACCATTGGCTGCGCGATATGGCTGAGGATCGCGTGTGGCTGGCGGGGCATAGCCTGGCTCCACCAACGGCGGTGCTCTGACCAGCGCACGACACATTAAAGCGGTTTCCGTGAGCTGGCGCAGTACCAGCGCGCTCTGACCCGCGAGCGGGTGATGGCCGGACTTGCCGTGGCGAAACGCCGAAGGCAGCAGGGTGGCAAGCCGCCGATGATCGACGTAGAGAAGATCGAGGCGCTCACCACAGCGCTCGACGCAGATGCCAGCAAGGCGGCAGTGTGTCACAACTTCAGCGTCGCTTGTTCGACGCTGACTAGCACGTTGACGTGGATCAGTTGGACCGCGCCCGCCAGAGCCTGACCCCCCAAGCGCCGCGTCGTTCCGTCCCGACTGAGATGCAGCGCGTCGACCTACCGGCCTTGGCAGAGGGCAAAGCCGCATTGGAGCGGGAATGGGCGCTCTTTTGGAAGGCTTGCAAAAATCGGTTGAGGGCCAAGCCCCAGTCCGCATCTGTATAGAATGGACTGTGAATGAAACTGGTTGGAATTGCCTTGCATAGGAAGCCCAAACCGGGAAGGGTTTTGACCCGCGGTCGGTGACGAGTTCGGCGGCTTAAGTAGCTGCTTCTCGCATTGATCGTCCGCCAGCAGTCTGTTTCCCTTCACAGCTCCAGACTGCTGGCGGTCAAGGCACATTTGCTAAAAACGTATACTCTCTTTGTATTCGAATTTTATATTCATTGAACAATGAATTTATTGAAAAGATTTGGTAAATTCAGGCTATGAAGTTTTAAATCATCTGAAAAATTAAATCGTAATTATTTCAATAAATATTATTATAATTTGCGAATTTATGCATTAATTAGCATCAATGTTCAATGTTAGCATTGCATTGACAGATTTACATAATTCTTGCGTAGGAAATTGGCCCCATGCCGCTGGATCAATCTGACGCAGTGTGGGAACGCTAGTATAATAACCATGAGTAGTGGTGATAAGAGGAATTTCATTATCGATTGCATATAAGTCAATCAATGAAGTTACTTCAAAAAAACTTGCGTTAACAAGTAGTGATGCTCCAGAAACTGCTGGAAAAAACAGATTTTTAGGAAGTTGGCTGACATAGATAATGCCATTCTCCAAAGCAAAATCGATAGTTTCCCGGAAGTAGGAAATATCGGATCCGGTGCCTCCGGCCAGCACGATTTCATAACCACGGTCGCGTAAATTCATCTTGGCTAGCGTTTGAAGAGCAGCAAGTTGGTTTTTGCGGGGCTCAATCCGCCCGGCGACTAAAATATAGCGGGGTAACGCAACCGCATTGGGAGCGACATAGTCCGCCACTGGGTGCGGTAATAGCCATGTCATGCGGGACGGAGAGCCGAATTGTGTAGCGATCTCTGATAGTTCGACTGTAGATGTTATCAGTAGTTCGCAGCGTATCATGAGATCGGCGATGGTTTGTCTACGTCGCAATGCTACGCGGAGGCGACGAAAATCGCGCGTTCGAACGGCTTTTGCCGCATCTACCATGGCTTCGTACCGGTCGGGCCGCCTGCCGGCAATCATCCCCAACATACCTTTAAGGCCGCTAACTTTGGCAAGGTACTTGGTGATTCCTGCCCCGGGATGGTGGAGGGGATATAGTAGTACGCGGCTGTCGGGATGTGCGTGTTCAAGCGCAAGGGCCGCGTCATAGGGACGATCGATATTGAACAGGAACATCAAATCGCGTGCATCCAGCCTGGCGGGCAATTGTGCCACTCCGGTGATGGACACATTCGCTCCCGCAGCCTCGGCCTTGCGGGCGATCTGCCGGGCGAGATCGACATCTCCGCCCGGCTTGGTGGCATGGTCGCTGCGCAGCACGAAATAGCAATGACGATAGCCGGCAAGCGTATCGATGTCGAAAAATGCTACCAACGTCGTCGTCCCCGTCCCTTAACGCCAACTGCATTGGCGCTATCATCGAATTAGAGCAAGATATCCGACCGTACGAGGCAATCCCGGATGAAGCCGGTGGCCCATGCCATTGACAAGGAGCAACGAACTCGTAGGTGCGCAGGACAATGCCGACACCCGTCGTTCGAGAGCAGACGCAGGGTAACGGGCCGAAGCGATTACGACGTGGGCCATGATACTTCTGCCAAGCGGAACGCAGACACCGTCATGGCCGGTATCCGTACGGGGTGGCGAGAAGGATAAACATTCTGCGCGGGGCCAACGGCATAGCGATGCATATCATTGTTCTAGGCGGCAACGGGTTCATCGGCAGCCATTTCGTCAAGCATGCGGTCGGAGCCGGGCACCGGGTGACCGTGGTCGATCTGATGCCAACACCGCGCCATCGTCACGGCATGGCGTTCGATTTCTGGTCGGGCGGCACCGCCGACCTTGCCAACGCGACTGATCTGCTGCGGTCGGCCGACGCGATCGTCCATTGTGCCTACTCCACCGTACCGGCTACCGCCAACGCAGATCCAGCACGGGATATTACCGACAATCTGGTGCCATTGGTGGCCTTGCTCGAAGCGATGGATGCCGCCGGGTTGCAGCGGATCGTCTACCTGTCCTCGGGCGGTGCGGTGTATGGACGACCACGGATGATGCCGATCCCGGAAGATCATTCGCTCGATCCCATCAGCGCCTATGGTGTGACCAAGGTCGCATCCGAGAAATACCTTGGCATGTATGCCGAAAACCGGGGTTTGCGCCCTGTCGTCCTTCGTCCGGCCAACCCATATGGCGTGGATCAGGGCAAGGTCGGCCTGCTGGGGGCGGTGACAACCTTCCTCAACCTGCTGGCGACAGGCGAAACGGCGACCATCTGGGGGGACGGATCGATCGTGCGCGATTTCGTCCATGTCGACGACATGTCCCGTCTGATACTCGCGGCGGTCGAACAGGATGTGCCCGGCGTCTACAATTGCGGATCGGGCAGCGGCTGTTCGCTGAATGCGCTGGTCGATACGATCGAGATGGTTACCGGCCGGCGGCTGCCGTTGCGCCACGAACCCGCCCGAGGCTTCGACCCGCCCGAAATCATACTGGACATCACCGCCGCGCGCACAGCGTTTGGCTGGCAGCCGCAAGTGTCGATCGAGGAAGGGATACGTGACGTAGCGCTAGGCCTTGGCCTGTTCGAGAAGGCCGCCTCGGAAGCTTGATCGGAGGGGGGGGTACGTGGATATCATCATGTTGCGGGTTGGGCTATGGCGGGCCAATCCTCCCGCCCCTCCACGACAGGATGTCTGTCACTAATGCTTTCGATCCTGAACGTCAGTGTCACGGAAAAAATTCAGCCGCATACCGTGCTGATGCGCGACTGGACGTTCGTGCCCTCGACTCCTTGGTACGGAGCGTTCGCCCACCGGCTCAAGGCAACATTGGCCGGTCGGCGGCCTCCGCCCCAGCACCAGGTCCTCAAATCCCCGTCGCAACGCGCCCGATGGATCGTCTACTTCGTCTATCTGCCCGATGCCGCGCTGACGACGGCACATCGCTATACGCTGGAAAGACTGGCCCAGTCCGATGCCGGGCTGTTCGTGGTCTGTGCCTTGCCGTCCGGAGAAAAAATTCCGGCAGCGATTTACGACTATGCTGATGCCGTCGCATCCAAAGGATTGAGCGGGTTCGATTTTTCCGCCTATGCGCTTGGACTTCGAGAGATCGTCGAACATAGCCCGGGGTGCGACCTGTTCGTTCTGAATGACTCCGTCCTCGGACCGTTCACCGACATCGACGACGAGTTCGCGACCGCGCGCTGGGATTTCACCGGCTACACGGGACAGGCACTGATCGAAAATCATATTCAGTCCTATGCCTTCATCATCAAAAGCGTCGATGCGGCATTGGAGCGGGCATTGCGTCCGGTCCTGCCCGAAAAATATACGTATGATCGATATAAAGACGTTGTTTTTCAACAGGAAACCAGACTGGCGCGCATCGCCAGTCAGCATATGTCCGTTGGGGTGAAATGGTTCGCGGATGCCTCGACAGGAGTGGACCCATCGTTCTTCTGCGCGATCTCGTTGCTGGAAACCGGGTTTCCGTTTTTAAAGAAATCACTCCTGCATCGACGGCCGGATATTTACGCGCGCGATGACATCCTTGGCCTTCTCGAAACCATGGGGCATCCCCGGCCATGAGCACTGGTGATATATTTGCATCGGCGAAAACAGGTTTTGTTCATATGAGAGATTGTTGCGTCAGTGTAACCGACACGCTCTAGGAACCTTCGGTATATCCAGGCTGCCCTGGGCATATGCCATAAGCGGTAATCAGCCGTGTCGTACTATCGGACCTGTGGAACGAATTAGATGAATACTCCCGACAATCACTATGATGACCGAAAGACCGGTTCTATGTCCAACGGGATATCTGGTTCCGATACCGGTTCGACCGTTTCGATCAGCAATATGGAGACGCGGCGGTTTCGCTGTTATATTGTCCTTGCCCTGACGGACATGATCGCGATCGGCCTGGGCTTTCTATTCGCGAATCTGTTCTATATCGGCACATGGTCGTCCATGCACGGCACGACGATGTTCAGTGTCTTGCTGATGATATATTTCTGGGCAGCGGCGATCAACGGCTCCTACAATGCCGTCGTGCTACGCGATCCGCGGATCGGTGCATTCAAGGCCATTCGTGCGATCATCGGCGCCGCTGCGGTAATGCTCATCATCGCCTATTCCTTCAAAGTGGGCGCGGCCTTTTCCCGCTGGATTTTCTGGACCGGACTGCTCGCGGCGATCGGATTGCTGGTAACCTTCAGGTTGGTTCTGGGGCATATCATTCTGCAAAGTCTGGGCGGCGCGCCGTTCAGTACCGTCGTCGTCGTCGACGACATCGAATGGCAAACGGATCCGCAGGACCTGGTCATCGACGCTGCCAGAATTGCTTTCGATCCACGGACCGAAGATCCGCTGGAGTTTCATCGTCTGGCCAAGATGGTCGCGCACGCCGACCGGGTCGTGATCGCCTGTCCCGACGAACAGGTGATCGCTTGGGCCCATGTCCTCAAATGCATGGCGGTGGATGGTGAAATCCTGACGCCTGACGTGGATCGTATCGGTATCATCGGGGTCAGCCGCTACCAGAACAATCGGACGATGGTTGTATCGGCGGGACCGCTGCATCTGCGCGACCGCATCATGAAGCGGATGTTCGACATCATCGTCTCGGCGATCGTGCTGTTCATCCTGTTGCCGTTGCTGATCGGCATCGCGATCGCCATACGCTTGGAGTCACCTGGACCGATCCTGTTCCGTCAGCAGCGGATCGGGCGTGACAACACCTTGTTCATGATGCTGAAGTTCCGCAGTATGTATCATGACCAGAGCGATGCGACCGCCAGTGTCCTGACGACGCGATCGGATAGCAGGGTCACCCGAATGGGCCAGTTCATCCGTCGCAACAGCATCGATGAACTGCCTCAGCTAATCAACGTATTCCTTGGTGACATGAGCATGGTGGGGCCGCGTCCGCACGCTTTGTCCGCACGCGCTGCCGAACAGCTTTATTGGGAAATCGATGCGCGGTATCGCCATCGTCATGCCGTCAAGCCCGGTGTGACCGGGCTGGCGCAGGTTCGGGGGTTTCGCGGCGCCACGGTCCTCACCGAGGATCTGACCAATCGATTGGCGTCGGATCTGGAATATCTACGCGATTGGTCGATGAGCAAGGATTTGTGGATTTTGTTTCGGACGATCTACGTTATCCGGCATGACAATGCCTTCTGAACTACTCGTCCCGACCGTGACACCCTCCGAAGACGGACTCATGCCCCGCTGGACGATCGATCCCGCACGGATATCGGTCGTTATCCCGGTACTGAATGCGGCGCCGCATCTGGCGGACCTGTTGCCTGCGCTGGCGCGACAGGGGCTGAGGCACGAGCAGTTTCTCATCATCGATTCCGAATCCACCGACGGCACTTGCGATGCGTTTCGGGAGTTCGGGGCAACGGTGGTCGGGATCGAGCGTCGCGTTTTCAACCATGGTGGCACGCGCCAGATGGCAGTCGAACTGCGACCGGAGGCGGACATCGTCGTGATGCTGACCCAGGATGCCATTCCACAAGGGTCGGACACGATCGCGCGTCTGGTCGATGCCTTTACCGATCCGGCGGTCGGCATGGCCTATGGCCGGCAGTTGCCGCGAACGGTCGCGCGCGGGATCGAGCGCCATGCGCGTCTGGTCAACTATCCGCCGCAATCGGAAACGCGGGGATTGGAAGACCGTGCCCACTCCGGGGTCAAGACGGTGTTCTGTTCGGATTCGTTCGCGGCGTATCGCACCTCTGCCCTGGCGGCGGTCGGCGGATTTCCGCTCGATGCCTTTTTCGCCGAGGACCAGTTGGTCGCTGGGCGGATGCTGATCGAGGGCTGGCGTATCGCGTATCGGGGCGATGCCGAGGTGTCGCACAGCCATGGCTATACGATCGCGGAGGAATTCCGCCGCTATTTCGACGTCGGGGTATTCCATGGCCGCAACCGCTGGCTGATCGATACCTTCGGTACGGCGGAAGGAGAGGGCCTGCGCTTCATCCGGTCCGAACTGACTTATCTGCTACGGCATGATCCGGCGCAATTGCCCTCGGCGATCGTGCGGACCTTCGCCAAATATGGCGGGTACAAGATGGGCAGCAACGAAGCCAGGCTGTCCAATCGCTGGAAACAGCGCCTGTCGATGCAGCCTTTCTATTGGCGGCGCCAGCCCGGCCGCTGACGGGCCGGAACAGTCCTGCAAGACGTCAGGCTGGTCGAGGATCGCCCAGCCTGACGGGCCACCTTAGCGGATCGATACCGACCGGATAAGGATGGGTTGGGTGCCGATCCGGTCGGTCGATACCAGCGAGAGCGTCTGGACGCTGCATCCGGTTGCCGGGATAGTGACCGATACGCCGGACAGTTCGTCGCCCGGCTTCGCGAAACCACGCACCAGCAATCCTCCTGAAGGAACGCAGGATACCTGCCAACCGGCGGGAGCCTTTTGCACCGGATTGCGAACCATATCCGTCTCGATACGATGGGTGCCGGGCGTTAGGAGCAATGTCTGCGTCAGCAACGTGATGCTGCCATCCGCGACGGGATCGATCGCCAGAAGTGGTCCTCCGGCCCCGCGCTGAAAGGCGACGAACGGGTCAGCGTCGATTCCGACCTTCCATTCGAACGGGCTGACCGGTGCGTTCTTCGAGCGGGTCGCAACGGCACGGAATGCCGGATCATAGGGTGTCCGCGTGCCGTCCGCCGGCGCGATACCGAACGTCCGCATCCAATAGGCGCGTGCGCCGGTTCCATCGCCGACATCGACCATGCGGTCGATGAACGTCATCCGTTCTAGCGGTGACGGGGGCGATTTCGTTTTGCCGAGCAAGTCGAGCATCGCCGCCATCCGGCCATGTGCCTGCGGCGGCAGGCTGGTCCGCATGCTGGCGAAGAAGCGGCTCCGCCATGGCGGATTGCCGCCGAGGGTGGCGGCAAAGGCGCGGCGGGAGCGGTCGTCGTCAAGGCTGGCCTGAAACAGTTGCTGGATCAGATCGGGCTGAATCTGACGCCGTGCCAGCGCATCGATCTGGTTGATCGCGCGAGGGAGGTCGTTGGCCAGTGCCGCATCACGCAGCACCCACATGCTGGTCGGCGTGTCGCGCCAGCTCAACTTTTCGGCGGCGCGCATCACGCGGGCAGCCGCTGCCTCGTCCCGCGTTTCGAGTGCCTGGCCGAGCAGTCGCACGCTGCGTACATTCATGGGGGCGGCCAGTACCGCCGGCCGGCTCAGTCCCGCCGACTGGTCGGGCTGCTTGGCCGCCAGCAGGACCATCGCCAATTGATAGGCCGCACCGGGGTGACGGTCCGGATCGAACATTGCCGCCAGCGCGGGGTTACCGCCCCGCGCTGCGACGGCGGCCAGTCCCTGCACCCCAACGAACCAGAGCAATAGCCCGGCCGAGACGACGACAATCGCAATGCGCACAAGTGACGACGGCGATTTGCCTGCCACGGTCTGTTCGTGATCCATCATTCAACGCTTACGCAGGACGTTCGCCGTAATTGTACAGATAGCCATAGTCCTTGGAATAATATCCGATCGACTTGGCATCGAACTTGGTCAGCAGGACGCCGAGCACGCGGGTGTTGCCCGATACCAGGCGATCGAGTGCATCCTTGGCCTGACGGCCGTGGACGCGGTTGGCTTCGACCACGAAGATGGTGCTGTCGACGTTTGAAACCAGCGTCGGAGCATCCGCGAGACCGAGGACCGGTGGCGAATCGACGATGATGATGTCGTAAATCTGTTCGCAGCGCTCGATCAGCGCCTTCATTCCCACACCGGCGATCAGTTCGGCCGGATTGAGCGGGACCGGTCCGGCGGTGATGATGTCGAGCCCGGGCTGGTTGGTGCCGCGAACGATGCTCTCCAGCGTGTCCTGGCCGGTTAGCAGCGTCGAAAGGCCCCGCACGTTTTCAATGTCGAAACGCTTGTGCTGCGACGGGCGACGCATGTCGGCATCGATCAACAGCACATTTCGACCGATCTGCGCGAAACTGTTGGCGGTCGCCAGCGCGCTGGTGGACTTGCCTTCGCCCGGGCCGCTGCTGGTGAACACCATGCTGCGCGGTGCCCCGGTCGGGGTCGATAGCAGCAATTTGGTGCGCAACGCGGCATAGGCTTCGGACATGAACGACTTGCGGTTCGCCATTTCCACCACCGCGTCGGTGTTCTCCTTCAACTTCGGGATCACCCCGATCGTCGACACGCCGAGCATGCGTTCGGAGTCGTGGGTCGAACGGATCAGATCGTTGAAGTTTTCGCGCAGGAACACGAGACCGGCTCCGACCAGCAGGCCGGCAACGATCGCAAGCGCGAGGTTGAGCAGCGGCTTGGGCGATACCGCGCCGATCGGCGGGTCGGCACGATCGATGATCGAGATGTTGTTGGCGGCGATCCCGGCGGCAGCGCTGATTTCCTTGTAGCGCTGGAGCAGGCCGTCATACAGCGTACGGTTGGTGTCGACCTCGCGCCGCAGGATATTGTAGCGCACGCCACGATCCTGTTCGGCCAGTGTCGTGGTCTTATAGCCCGCCAACTGTTCCTGAAGTGCCGCTTCCTGTCGCTGCGCAACGACATATTCCTGACGGATGGCGTCGCGCAGCTCGGTCGCGATGCGCGTGATCTGCGCGCCGAGCGTATTGATCTGGGCCTGCAGTTCCTGCTGACCGGGATAGTTCGCGTCGTACCGCTGATTATTCTGCTGGTACGTGGCACGCAACTGGGCGCGCTGCTGGACCAGCGACGAGATTGCCGGGTTCTGCTGGACGATCGAGAGGTTCATCAGCGGGGTAGCGGAAGTCTCGCGCCAGCGCTGCTCGGCCTTCACGCGGTCGGCGATTGCCTGCGACAGATTCTGGTTGAGCTGGACGAGGCTGGCCGTCGTAAGCGAGCTCGGACCGGACTGGGCACCGGACTGGCCCGAGCTGGCGTCGATCAGCCGTGCCGAACGGGCATAGTCGATCAGTGCCCGTTCGGATTCCTCGAGCCGCTGCCGCGTCTGCCGCAACTGGTTTTCGAGGAATTCACGGGCATAGGCGCTGGTGTCGAACTTGCGTCGCAGGTTGCTGGTGATGAAATTGTCGGCGAAGCTGTTAGCGACCTTGGCGGACAGTGCCCGATCCGGGCTGGAGAACGAAACATTCACCGCGCTGGAATCGACCGGCAACTTGATCTGAAGGTTGCTGGCCAGGGCGTTCAGTACCTGTTCGCGCTGCGTCTGCTGGAGGTTGAAGGCACCTTGCGGGGCTTCGGCGGGCTTCAGGTGCATCGTCGCCAGGAAGTTGGGATCGCGGAACAGGCCGAGCTGGGTCGCGACCGTGCGAGCGAGCGAGCGGCTCTGGAGAATATCGACCTGGGTCTGCAAATAGCGTTCGTTGTCCTGCGACGCGCTCGGCGAATTGACATCGCCGCCCTCGATGATCTTGGCTTCCTGCATGTCGATCTGAAGCTGCGCGGTCGCCTTGTAGATCGGCGTGCTCAGGAAAGTGGCAACCACCCCCAGCAGGATGCAGACGACCAGCGAACCGATCATCAGATACCGATTGCGGTACAGCGTCGACAGGACCGACCGCACATTGATGATGTGCCGGGCCGGCGCATGCGTCGACACCGTGTCGGCAGGTGGCAGTCCGTTGTCGACGAACCCCTGACCGGACTCGCGCGGATCGTTCGGGATGGCGCTGTTCATGAAGATCTCTGTGATGTTGCGAGGTGCAGGGGCAAGGGGATCAATTCACCAACAGCGGGACGAAGATCGCGAATGCCGGCAGCACGCTCAGGATTTCGTAATAGCGCGATTTGGTCGACGACGAACCGACGATCACATAGTCCCCGCTCTGGATATAGGGGTCCGGTGCCCGACCGGCGCGGATTGCGGCGACATCGAACAGGGCGCCGTTGCGCTGGCCGTTGATCGTGCGGAAGATGGCCACGCGATCGAGCTGCGCCACCCGACTGGCCCCCTTGGCCATTGCGATGCTCTGCAACAGGGTGGTGGTTCCAAGCAACTGGTAGACACCCGCCTGCTGCACCGCGCCGTCGACGACGACGTTCTGCGATTTCGTCTCCGCCACGATGACCGATACCCGCGGATGTCGCAGGCCGTTCTGTTGCAACTGGGTTTCGATGACGGCTGCCAGTTCGGCGGGCGTGCGACCGACCGCTTGCACCTTGCCGACCAGCGGCAGCACCATGCCGCCGCTCGCCTCCACCGGCGCGGCCTGGACCGACAGATCGGGTTCGCGGAACACCAATATCGTCAGGCTGTCGAGCGGATTGATCCGATAGGGGGGCTGGGTCGCTTCGTTCCGCTCGGGAGGAATGACCTGATACGCCTGCTGCCCCTGGGGGAGATCGAACCGCTCAGGGGTTACGCATCCGGTCAGACAGACCGACATACCCAAGAGAACGCCTGCAACTGCCTTCGTCATACTGCTACCGAAACTCTCTCAGAAACCCGGCCGCGCCGTCCGGTCCGTACCGGTGCGCGTCCGACGACGGTTTAGGCCGCGATAGCAATTGAGCTTCTGTAAATCCAGCGCGGTTGGGGTCATGGCCAATATTGCACAGTAGATTGCGGCTATCGCTGCCAGCGCCAGGGTGCGTAGCGGATAGTCGACGACCGAATGGAGCAGCAGTTCGGCGATCCCCGCGACCGCGATGACGATCGGCGTGAAGCCGGTGTCGCCACGACGGCATGCCCATAGCCGGGCGATCGCGGTCGCGATGAACCAGGCGATGAACCCAAGGATCAGCGCGATACCCGCTGCGCCGCCTTCCAGTGCGATCTCGAGATAGTCCGAGTGCGCGTTGTTGACGAAGGTCGGCTTCACGATCGACAATGGTTCGAGCGCGGCGAAGACCGGCCGGAAGGTGCCGAAGCCCGATCCGATCGGGAAATAGGTCTTTATTCCTTCCACGACGACCGGCCAGAATTGATAGCGCAGGTCGGATTGCGCATCGAAACGAGCCAGCGCCTGCGCCACGACTGCCGTGCGCGGCAAAACCACGACGAGCAGCAGCGCAATCACGGCAAAGCCGCCCAGGGCAAGGGCGGCCTGCCGCCCGCGCAGGGTAGGCGGCGCGATGACGAGCGCAGAAACCGCGACCCCGATCGGCAACAGGGCGAGGCCCGCGCGCGACAGGCAACCGAAGACGGTCAGCGACAGAAATCCGGTGACGGCGACCGCAGCCCACCGCCGGCTCGTTTCCGTCATCCGTCGTTGCGTTTCCATGATCGCCCAGACGACGGTGGGCATCGTTGCCACGAGGAAGAGCGCGCAATGGTTCTTGTTGGCGAACAGCCCGGTGCCGGGCCGGCCATAGGAGCTATAGGGGGTAAGCCACGCAAAGCCTTGGAACTGAACGATTACCAGCAAGGCGTTGAGCAGGCAGAAGGCGGCAGCGACCTTCAACAACCGGTGCTGTCCCATGCGCCCGACCCGCAGCGCCACGACGAAGGCGGCGATGGGCACGAGGAAGAAGGCGATCGTGTCGCGCGTGGCCGAGGGATCGAGGCTGATCGGTGCCGCGCGATCGGGGGCGCCGACCGCAGTGTAGACCGCCAATGCCAGTCCGCGCCCGGGAAGGCTATGCCATAGCGATGGCGATAGCGGCACCAGTTGAACCAGCAGCAACAGCATCGCGAGCACGAACAGCCCGCCTGCTACCCAAGTCGACAGATTTTGCGGCAGTCGCCATGACCGCATGCAAAACCAGGCAAAGACAAGAACTGCCGCTATTTCAACGACAAGCCGGTACAGGGGGAAAAGCCAATTACCGCCGCCAAGCAACAGGGCGATCAACAGCAACCCACTGGCGGCGACAGCGTCGCCACGGGCGCCCGCTTGCGTCATTTCGTCTTTTCCTTAACGTGTTCCGTCGTTATTGGGCTGCCTCTCGCACAAGATGTCATCACTGGCAATCTGACCGTTTTTCATTACCATGCCGGGGAGCGATTTTGGATGTCAAACCCCGCCGACATGGCCGAGGCGGCCACAGCGCGGGGCGGGCGGCTATGGTTCGTCGCGTCGCTGCCACCGCCGGTGAACGGACAGGCGAATTGCAATGCGGCGATGTGGGTGCTGCTGTCCGGGACGATCCGGTTGCGTAGACTGTCGCTCGGGCGTTCGGCGTTCGCCAAGGTCGTACGTGCGCTAACGAATTTTCAGGCGCTGCTATGGTCAACGCGACGCGACGATGCCGTCTATGTCTCGATCCCGGGGCAGCAGGGCGCATGGCTGTTGCTGCCGGCCATTGTCGCGGCGCGCATGCGCGGGCTGCCCATCTGGTTCCATCACCATTCGTTCCGTTCGATCAATTGTGGCCCGATGGCGCTAATGCGCCTGCTGGTAGCCTGCGCGGGTCCCCGACAGCGCCACATCCTGTTGTCCGACACCATGCGCGATCGTTTTGCCGCGCTGTATCTGCAGGACGATGCGGAGCGTGCCCAGGCGATGTCGAACACGGTCCTGTTTGCCCCTGCGGTGCCGACAAATCCCCTACCGCGCGCCGATGGACCAGCCACGCTGGGTCATTTATCGGTACTGACGCCCCAAAAGGGCGTGTTGTACCTGATCGAACTGTTCGACGAGTTGTCCCGTCGCATACCCGGCATTCGTCTGGTGATCGCAGGTCCGTCGAGCGATGCCGCGGTCCTGGCAGCGATGCGCGCGGCCGAGGCGCGTCATCCCGCCACGTTCGAATATCGCGGCGAAGTCGCCGGGCCCGAAAAGGAACGGTTCTTTCGTGACATCGACCTGTTCGTGCTGCCGACGACGCTGGTCGACGAGGCGGAGCCGCTGGTCGTGATCGAGGCCTATTCACGCGGCGTCGATGTCTTTGCGACGTCGGCGGGGTGTATTCCCGATCGTATTCGCGATCCCGGTCTGACGCTGTCGCTCGACCGGTCGGACGATGCGGCTTTGGTTGAGGGGGTCGTCCGCGAAGTACCGACCGACTGGCAGGCCCGGCGGGCCGCATGCCGGGCGCACGTCGCCCGGCTGTATGCGGATTGCAGCGAACAAGGCGCCGGGGTCTTCGCGCAAATCCATGATAGCGTCGGATCGCCGGGGCATGGATCCGCTATGAACACCACGGAAGCGATGAGGGCATATCTGCCGTGAACTTCTATTTCGTTCTCTTCCTCGTGTACCTCATCGCCCCCAAGGTATCACTGCTGGGCGAAAGCGTCCCCGTACGTCCAGAGGACCTGGTAAGCGCCCTCGCCATCGTCGTGTTCTTCACATTGCCGCGCGCGCGACCGTTGTCGGTAACGTATCCGGTGCGGATATATCTGATATTCGTTGCGCTGAATTTCTTTTCGGTCGTCGTCAATTTTCAGGACGTCGGTTTCAACGGCATCTTGTATTCGGCGCGTCTGCTGCAATATCTCGCATGGTATTTCATCCTTCTGGAAGCCTGTTACAAGATCTCGTGGCAGACGATGAGGCGGTCGTTCCTGACAGTCAGCGCCATATTCGTCGTTTGGGGAACGCTGGAGCTTGCCGGCGTGATTCCGGTCATCGGCAAGTTCACCGGGGCGACGGAACGACTGACCATCAACACATCGGGTCCGTTCGAGACGTCGGTCATGCTGGCCATGCTGGCCTATTCGGTGGCCAGCTATTTTGCGGCGGTGCCGCTTCTGATCCTGGTGTTTTTCACCCAGTCGCGCGTCACGCTGATCGGCATGGTCGTTAGCTATTTCTCGTCGCGGCCGCTGCGCGCCGTCGTGGCTGGCATGCTGGTGTTCGTGCTGTATCCGTTGGCGATCCAGCCCTTGATGAATTCGCTGCAGGATACCCGCATCGGCCAGTCGGAAGGTCCCGGCCGCATGGCGAACGCCTTTATCGTATCGTGGCAGCGTGCGCCGGTACTCGACGATCCGAGTTTCTTCCGGGAACGTCTGCTGACCGGAAACACGATCCAGCGCTACATGGTCGACACCAAGGGCGATCTGAGCTTCCGCATCCGCGCGGTGCGATGGCCGACCGTTATCAAAACCACGTTCAGCCATCCGGTCGCGACGGTCTTTGGCTGGGGACCCAGCGCATGGGGCAATGCGCTCGACAGCTATTACGTGCGCATTCTGGGGGAGACGGGGCTTGCCGGGCTGGTCGTCTTCCTGTTCTGGATATGGGTGGCGTTCCGCCGGCTCGAACCGCGGGGCAATGCCCGCTATTCGCTCATCATGATGGCGTTGGTCGGCATGTTCATCGACATTTTCACTTCTTCCAAAGTCATGCCGTTGTTGTGGGCCTATATGGCGTTTGAAGATGCCCGTCATCCTTTCGCCCTGCCCCAGAAGATGAAGCCAGGCACGATGCTGCAACGACCGCGGCTGCTGCTGGGTGCGCGATGAGGAATTCGACGATGACACCGCCCCCGGCCCGTGCGGCCAATGCCGCCCGCCCAACAGCCGATGACGTCGTCGTCGGGATCGTGACCTATGGCGCGCGCAGGACGATGCTGCTGGCGGTGCTGGAACGCCTGCGCGAAGAGCGCGCCGGCCGGGTCGTCGTGGTGGACAATGGCGCGCACTGGCCGGTCGCGGACGATCTCGCCGCACAGTTCGGCGACTGGATCGACGTCGTGCCGATGGGGGCCAATATGGGCAGCGCGGCAGGGTTCGTCACCGCGTTCGAAGCGGCGCTGCGCACCGACCGGTCGTTCGTCTGGATACTGGACGACGACAATCGTCCCCATGCCGGTTGCCTGGCTGCGCTGCTTGCCGCCCATGCCGAAGAGGCGATGCAGACGCCGCGTGACCTGCTGGCCGTGGTCGCGATGCGCGCCGAACATTTCGCGGGGCATGTGTCGGCCAAGCAGTTGATGACCCGCTGGAACAGCTTCAGCGGATTCCACGTCGCCGATCTCGTCTCGAAAGTCCTGCACCGCCTGCCCGGCCGGAAACAGGCATTGCAGGGGCGCGTACAGCTTGGCGTCACCCATTTCGGGGGTATGCTGCTCCACCGCGCGCTCATCGAGCGCATCGGCCTGCCGCGACGCGATTTCTTCATGTACGGCGACGATACCGAACTGACGTGGCGGATCACTGCCGGGGGCGGGCGTATCGTGCAGGTGGCGGACGCGCTGGTCGAGGATCTCGAAGGATCTTTCCAGCAGACATCGCATGTCCGCAACCGGTTCATCGGCGCGCTGCTGTCGGACAGCGACTTTCGAACCTATTATTCGGTGCGCAACCTCGCCTATTTCGAAAGCCGCTTCCGCTGCAGCCGGCGAATGATGTTCACGCTGAATCGCCGGCTCTATTTCGCGATCCTGCATCGCTATGCCAGGCGCCTGAACCGGATGGAGCGCTATCATTTCATCCGGGCCAGCGCAGACGAGGGACTGGGCGGCCGTCTGGGACCCGACAACCGCTTCCCGTTGCGCTGAAACCAGACGTTCGGAACTTCGCCATGCGCATCCTGAGCATCAGCCAGAATCATTACGTCGCCGGGGGCATGGACCGGATGATGTTCGAGCAGGCCCGCATCCTCGAGGAGCGCGGTCATGTCGTCGTCCCGTTCACCGCGGCCGACCCCGCCGACCACCCCAGTCCATGGGCAGCGCATTTCCCACCTGCCGCGCGTACCGATCACACTCCGCTCGCCGAGGTTCCGGCGACGCTCTATCGCCCCGCCGCCGCCCGCGCGCTGCGCGACCTGATGCGCAAGGAAGCGTTCGACGTCGTCCATCTGCATAGCTGGTACAAGCGACTGTCGCCGGCGATCCTGCCCGTGCTGCGCGATGCGGGCGTGCCCGTAGTACAGACGTTACACGAATATCGCACGGTATGTTCGCGCTCGACGATGTTTCGCGACGGCACGATCTGTCGCGCGTGCGCCGGTGGGCGGCGTTGGCCGGCACTGGTCCACCGTTGCAACGGATCGCTGCCCAAGACGATGATATCGGTCGCCGAAATGGTGCTTGCCGACCGGCTCGGCTACCGACAAATCGTTCGTCGTTTCCTCCCGGTCAGCGATTTTCAGCGCGAACTGCTCTGCGAGATGGGCATGCCCGATGCGCGGATGCGGACGCTGCCCAATCCGGTCGGTATCCCCGATGCCCATCCGATGCCGCCGGCCGGTGCGGACGGTCCCGTCCTGTTCGTCGGACGGCTCGAATCGTACAAGGGCGTCGATCTGTTCGTCGCGCTGGCGCGAATGCGCCCCGACGTCCGTTTCGTCATGGCCGGGGACGGCAGTGCCCGTAGCGCGATCGAGGCGCGGCAACCCGCCAACCTGACGCTGCTGGGCAAACTCGACAGCCGTGCCTTGCTCGACGTCGTGCGCGGGGCGGCGTGTGTTGTCGTCCCCTCGCTATGGCCCGAGGCGTTCGGGCTGACCGCGATCGAGGCGCTGGCGGCGGGAACGCCGGTCATTGCAAGCCGGACCGGCGGCCTGGCCGAGATCGTGCGCGATGGCATCGACGGCTTTCTGGTGGCATCGGGCGATCAGGACGGGTTTGCGGCGGCGGTGGACCGAATCCTCGCCGATCCGGTGCGCGCGCGCGCGATGGGGGCGGCGGGCCGTGCCCATGCCGCCGAAGCATTCTCCGAAGACCAGTTCTGTGCCCGTCTCACGGCCATTTACCATGAAGCCATCGCAGAAGGAGCGTCACGATGATCGCGAAACTCGTCAAAATCGCGACCGGGCGCGACTATGCGATCGGTGCGGGCGATCTCGGCTACATGCTGTCGAAGGGCGCCGTTCCGATGGTGCGCGGGCTGTTCTGGTCGATGCTTCACCTGCGTCGTTGGCGCGGGCTGATGCTGGGTCCCAATATCCAGTGGGTGATGTCGGGCCGTGTTCGCCGTGGTCGTGGCGTGCTGATCGGCGGTTTCAGCTATATCGACGGGTCCGCCCGCGAAGGTATCACGCTGGGCGACCGGGTGACGATCCGCGAGCATGGCTGGATTCAGGGGCGCAGCGGATTGAACGATCCGGCCGAGGGCCTCTGGATCGGGGCACATTCCTACATCGGGCCGCGCGCGGTCATCGGGATCGGTGGACCGATCCGTATCGGTAGCGGCGTTCAGGCCGGGGCCGGGATGACCATCACCGCCGAAGCGCACGCCGCCGACGAAGACGGCAGTTTCGTATCGGGCAGGACCGAGCGCCGCGGCGTGCGGATCGGCGATCGATGCTGGCTGGGCAACAACGTGTCGATCCTCGACGGCGTGGAGATCGGCGCGGATTGCGTGATCGGGGCCAATTCACTGGTCACACGCTCGATCCCCGCCGGATCGGTGGCGTTCGGCGTGCCCGCCCGGGTCCATCGGCAGGTATCCGCCGGCCACCACCCGGCGTCCGGCAACCTGCCGGACGCCTGAGGCCGTTCCTCAGCCAAGCGTCGGGCGAAAATCTCCGGCGTTGATCTGCCATTCCTTGCGATACCGGTTGACGAACATCCGGTCGGCACGGTGTCCGCGTGGAACGCGGTTGCCGCGGATCGTGATGAAAGCGAGCTGTTCCTCTGGATCGCGGCCAAGCTTGATCGGTTCGCCAAGGACGATCGGCACACTCGGCGCGGCGGGAAAGAACTGGTTGCCGGTGATCGTGACGTAGCTGACGTTGTAGCCGAACAGGACGCCCGCCTTGGAAAAGCCACGGACAATATTCGTGCCGATCGTTACCCCGCCGGTGTCGCCGCCCATCGCCACACCCACCGGGCCGCCGGTGATGCGGTTGTTCAGAATGGACAGGTTCCGTGGTTCGCCATTGATCCGGTTGACCCGGATGCCGGCACCGCGACAATCGGTAATATCGTTCTCGATCGTCCGGCAGTCGGCCACGGTTTCGAGGAAGATGCCGATGCTGCAATTGCGGATGGTGTTGCCGCGCAACACCCCGTTACGCGATGTCGCCACGGTGGAATGGGTGACGTCGTTGTTGCCGTAGATGTCGATGCCGTTGTCGACGCAATCGGTCACGGTGTTGCGTTCGATTACCAAGCCGTCGAACTGCGAACTCTGGATGCCGATGTAGCTTGCCCGTTCGACCAGGCAGTCGGCGATGCGCAGGTTGCGGCCGAGATTGTCGATGGCGCCCAGCAGCATGATCGCCTGTCCGTTGGCACCACGGATGGTCACACGCTCCACGGCGACATTCTCGCATCGCCCGCCCAGCCCCAGCACCAGCGCGCCACCATTGCCGTCGTCGCGGAAGGCCCCCTGTCCGGTTCGATTGGCGTCGATCGTGCAATCGCGGACTACCGCTCCGACGAGTGATCCCGTGCTCGAGACGATGCGCGCATAGGTGCCCGTCCCCCGCTGCCCATCGGCAAGACGCAGGATCGAGCGATTGCGGTCGGTGCCCTGCAACGTAACACGACTGCGCAGGGTGATCGCTTCGACCCCCGTCTTGTCCTCTGCCGGACGCAGACGTAGCAGGAACGTACCCGCGCCGAAGCGGACCACGCCACCGCCAGCGGCGGCGGCGGCATCGATCGCCCGTTGGAATGCAGCGGCATCGTCGGTCGTGCCGTCACCGCGCGCGCCATGATCTGCTACATCAAATATACGGGTCGAACCGCCTTGTTGGGCGCATGCCGTCGAGGCAGCCGCAGTGAGCGCGGTACAGAGACTGGCACTGACGAACGTGCGGCGGGAAACGGGGTCGGGCAAACAAGCCTCCTATCAAATGTCGTTGCCATGCAGCGGCCGGTACCCATGGCGGCAGCCAATATAGGATGCCGGATGAAGCGAAATCATCTGTCTGGTCATTTCGATCAGTTTCGGGCATCGGGGCGGCCTGAACCAGCTTTCCCAACCATTACGCAGGATAACGCCCTTGTTGGAAACCGACCGCGTCAATTCCGTACCGGAAATGCGTTCTGCCTCCCCCGTGCAGCTTATCCGCCCCAAACGCTTCGGCGATGATCGTGGCTGGTTCACCGAAGTACATTCTGTCCCCGCTTTTGCGAAGCTCGGGATCACCTGCACTTTCGTGCAGGATAACCACTCGCTTTCGGTGCCCGCCTTCACCCTGCGCGGCCTGCATTTCCAGACGCCGGACCGGGGCCAGGACAAGCTGGTGCGCTGCATCCGCGGGCGGATCTTCGACGTGGCGGTCGACGTGCGCAAGGATTCGCCGACCTATGGTCAGTGGGTCGGAGCCGAGCTCAGCGCCGAGAACGGGCACCAGCTCTTCATTCCGATCGGCTTCGCGCACGGCTTCGTGACGCTCGAGCCCGATTGCGAAGTCACCTACAAATGTTCGGACACCTATGCGCTGGCGAACGACGGCGGCATCCGCTGGGACAGCGTCGGGATCGACTGGCCGATGCCCGAGGGCACGATCCCCGAGCTGAGCGACAAGGACAAGGTGCAGCCCGCCCTCGCCGAGTTCGACAGCCCGTTCGCCTATGACGGCCGTCCGCTGGCCCCGCTTTCCTAAAAGGACTTACCCATGCGCATTTTCGTCACCGGCGGTGCCGGCTTCATCGGTTCGGCCCTCGTGCGCCACCTGATCGAGAACACCGACCACGAAGTCCTGAACTTCGACAAGCTGACCTATGCCGGCACGCTGACCACGGTCGAGCGCGTCGCCGACAGCGATCGCTATCAGTTCGTGCAGGGCGACATCTGCGACGCCGACGCCGTCCGCGAAGCGATCACGGCGTTCAAGCCCGATGTCATCACGCATCTGGCCGCCGAAAGCCATGTCGACCGTTCGATCGATGGCCCCGGCGCGTTCATCCAGACCAACGTCGTCGGCACCTTCGTGATGCTGTCCGAAGCGCGTGCCTATTGGCTGGGGCTGGACGCGGACGCCAAGGCCGCGTTCCGCTTCCACCATATCTCGACCGACGAAGTGTACGGGACGCTGGGCGATACCGGTCTGTTCACCGAGGAAACGCCGTACGATCCGCGTTCGCCCTATTCGGCGTCGAAGGCCGGGTCGGACCACCTCGTCAGCGCATGGGGCCACACCTTCGGCCTGCCGGTGCTCATCACCAACTGCTCGAACAACTACGGTCCCTATCACTTCCCCGAGAAGCTGGTCCCGCTGATGATCGCCAAGGCACTGGATGGCGAGCCGCTGCCGATCTACGGCAAGGGCGATCAGGTTCGCGACTGGCTGTATGTCGAGGATCACGTCCGCGCATTGCAGGCGGTGTTCGAGTGCGGTGAAGTCGGCCGCACCTACAATGTCGGTGGCCATAACGAGCGGCAGAACATCGAGGTCGTGCAGACCCTGTGCTCGATCCTCGACGAACTGCGCCCGCGCGCCGATGGCACGCCGTACGCACAGCAGATGACCGAGGTCGCCGACCGTCCCGGCCACGACAAGCGCTATGCGATCGACGCCGCGCGCATCGGCGCGGAGCTGGGCTGGACGCCGGCGGAAACCTTCGAGACCGGCATCCGCAAGACCGTCGAATGGTATCTGGCGAACGAGGCATGGTGGCGGCCGCTGGTCGCGGCCAAGGCGTCGCAGCGTCGTGGTGTCGCAGCGTAAGATTGTCGACGTGTCGACATGTCGGAGAATGATGTGACCAAGACGATCCTCGTCACCGGAGCGGGCGGCCAGCTCGGGACCGAACTGCAACGCTGCGCATGGCCTGAAGGGTACGAGGTCGTCGCGATCGATCACGACACGCTCGACCTGACCGATACGGCGGCGATCACCGCCAAGGTTGCCGAACAGGAATGGGCGGCGGTCATCAACGGTGCCGCCTATACCGCAGTCGACAAGGCCGAGAGCGACCTCGTCACCGCATGGGGCGTCAACGCCATGGCTCCCGCCGCCTTCGCCGAAGCCTGTGTGAAGGCGGGCATTCCGCTGGTGCAGGTGTCGACCGACTATGTCTTCGCCGGCGACAAGCAGGGCGCGTGGGAGGTGAACGATCCGGTCGCACCGCTCGGCGTCTATGGTGCCTCCAAGCTCGGCGGCGAGCTGGCGGTGCGGACCAGCGGCGTGCGCCATGCGATCGTGCGCACCGCCTGGGTCGTGTCGGCGCATGGCAACAACTTCGTCAAGACGATGCTGCGCGTCGGGGCCACCCGTGACCAGCTCTCGGTCGTCGCCGACCAGCATGGCTCGCCGACCAGCGCCGCCGATCTGGCGCAGGCGCTGATGACGATCACGCTGCGGCTGATCGAGGACGAGGCAGCCCCGACCGGCACCTTCCACTTCAGCAACGCCGGCGCAACGCACTGGGCAGGCTTCGCCACCGAAATCTTTGCGCAGAGCGCAGCACGCGGCGGGGCGACGGCAGAGGTCGTACCGATCCCGAGCAGCGACTATCCCACCCCGGCGAAGCGGCCGGCCAATTCCTTGCTGAGCCACGACGCGATCCGCGCCGCCTATGGCATCGAGCCGCGCGACTGGCAGGCAGCACTCAGCGACATTCTCGACGAACTGATCGGAGCACGCACATGAAGGGCATCATCCTCGCCGGCGGTTCGGGCACCCGCCTCCACCCGGCTACCCTCGCCGTCAACAAGCAGTTGCTGCCGGTCTACGACAAGCCGATGATCTATTATCCGCTGTCGGTGCTGATGCTGGCGGGCATTCGCGACATCCTCATCATCTCCAGCCCTGAGTTCATCGACAACTATCGCCGTCTGTTCGGCGACGGGTCGGCGTTCGGCGTGACGATGGCCTATGCCGAACAGCCGAGCCCCGATGGCCTCGCGCAGGCGTTCACCATCGGCGCGGACTTCATCGGCGACGATAATGTCGCGCTGGTGCTGGGCGACAACATCTTCTTCGGCGCGCACCTGACCGACCTACTGGCGAGCGCGGTCGCGCGGCCGACCGGAGCGACCGTGTTCAGCTACCGCGTCGAGGACCCCGAGCGCTACGGCGTGGTCGAATTCGGCGAAGGCGGCCGCGCGATCAGCCTCGAGGAAAAACCCGAGCAGCCTAAGTCGAACCATGCGGTCACGGGGCTGTATTTCTACGACAACCGCGTCGTCGAGTTCGCGCGCAACCTCAAGCCGTCCCCGCGCGGCGAGCTGGAGATCACCGATCTCAACCGGCTCTACATGGAGGCGGGCGACCTTTACGTCGAACAGATGGGCCGAGGCTATGCGTGGCTCGACACCGGCACCCACGACAGCCTGCTCGAAGCCGGCGAGTTCGTCCGCACGCTCCAGCACCGCCAGGGCGTGCAGGTCGCGTGTCTGGAAGAAATCGCCTACGAAATGGGCTTCATCTCGGCCGATCAGGCGCGAGCAGCGGGCGAGCGGTTCAAGAAGACCGCTTATGGCCGAGCGATCCTGAACGCGGTCGACGGTCGGAACTGAACGGAACGATCGTTCCTGCTGACAAGGTTCCTGCCGGATCATGCATCGCAAGCCCCACTTCGTCATCTACAGCTTTACCCATGACGAGACGTCGGGTGGAACCATCGCGTTGCATCTGCTGTGCGAACGACTGCGCCAGATGGGAGAAAGAGCTCTCATCTGGCCGGTCGGGAAACCACCGCATCGTTTCCCGCGAGATCTACGCTCACTGAAAGCGCACATCCGGTACCAGCGCCAACGCAGGAATGGCCGACCGTTCGACACGGGACCGTTCGCGAACCCGGTCGCTACCCTCGCCGATCTGGATGGGGCAATCGTTGTCTATCCCGAAGTCATCTCGGGCAATCCACTGCGCAGTCGTTCAGTGGTGCGGTGGTTCTTGCATCGCCCGGGCCATCATACCGGGCAAACCGGTTATGGACCGGGCGAGCTTTATTTCTTTTATCAGGACGCGTTCAACGATCCCGCCATCAATCTAGACCCCGACAGCCGCCTGACGCTGACCTATCTCAATCCGGCTTATGCAAACCGTAATCCCGGGCCGCGCGACGGCATCTGCTGTCTAATCCGAAAGGGCAAGGACCGGGTCACGGCGCACGATTTGGAAGGGAAGACCGTCGTCGACGACATGACCCATGCCGAAATGGCGGCGGCGTTCAATCAGCACGAATATCTCCACAGCTTCGATACTTATTCGATGTATTCGGTGTTCGCGGCGATGTGTGGATGTGTGCCGGTCATCGAACCGATGCCTGGTGTCTCACGCGAACAATGGTTTCCCAACGAAGCCGATCGCTATGGTCTGGCCTATGGCTGGGACGATGTCGCCTGGGCACGCGAGACACAAGGACTGCTCCTCGAACGAATGGCGGACGATCGACACGCGGAGGACCGCCTGCTCGCGCGATTCGTCGCGAAATGCCAAGCATTCTTCGGGCGTGCGTAGACCCGCATGCGTCTTGGCAAGGGCCTGATCGCCGGATTGTGGAGCAGCATCGACCTTGGGATGCGCTTCTTCGTCCAGTTCGTCGTGTCGATCGTCCTCGCGCGACTGCTTTCCCCGACCGATTTCGGCATCTATGCGCTGACCGCGGTCTTCATTGCGCTCTCGACGGTGCTGATCGATGGTGGTTTCAGTTCGGCCATCATCCAGAAGAAGGAAGTGAGCGCTGAGGAGCAGACCGCGGTATTCTGGTATAACCTGACGGCGGCGGCGCTGATTGCCGCAGGCATCGCGCTGGTGGCGCCATCGATGGCGGACTGGTTCGGGCATCCGGTCCTGCGCCCGCTGCTCTACGTCACCGCCATCGTGGTTCCGCTCGCCGCGCTGGCATCGGTACCTGCGGCCATGCTGCAACGGCATTTGCGGTTCGATCTGGTGGCCAAGGCAGGACTGACCGCGTCGCTGATTAGCGGCATGGTCGCGATCGTGGCGGCGCTGAACGGGGCGGGTATCTGGAGCTTCGCGATCCAAGCGCTGGTCAACGCCTTCATCAACACAGTGCTCGTTTGGATATTGGGGGGATGGCGACCACTTGGCCGCCCGCATTTGCGCGCCGCCCGCGAACTGGCAGGCTTCGGATCGCTGGTCGCCCTCTCGGGACTGCTCGAGGTGGCCTATGCGCAAGGGTCGCTGCTGATCATCGGCAAGCTGCATGGCGCGCGCGATCTCGGCTTCTACAATCGCGCCCAGAATCTGCAGAACCTGCCGTCGGGTATCCTTGCCGCGATCGTCACGCGGGTCGCCTTGCCGATCTTTTCGACCAAGTCCGATGATGTCGTCGCGTTACGCCGCGGGGTTCGCCTAGCGCAAGGGGTCGTCATGCTCATCAACCTGCCGTTGATGGGGGCGCTGGCGGTCATGCCCGATCTGCTTATCGAAGTGCTCTACGGCCCCAAATGGCTGTTCGCCGCCCCGATCCTGTCAGTGCTCGCCATCGGTGGCGTGTTGTTTCCGCTCCATTCGGTCAATCTGCAGCTGATCCTCGCCCAGGGCAGATCCGACCTGTATCTGAAGGTCGAGCTGGTCAAGAAATGCATCGGCATCGCCTTCGTCGGGGTCGGCAGCCTGTTCGGGATCATGGGACTGGCGGTGGGGCAGACGCTGTTCGTCTATATCGCCTTCTTCATCAATGCCGGCGTCGCCGGACGCCTGATCGGCTATCCGCCGCTTGCCCAGTTGCGCGATCTTGCCGGGACGGTGGTCCTGACCTTGACGATGGTCGCGCTGCTCGCGATCCTGCGGCCGCTGCTGGCGTTCGGCAGCTTCTTTGATCTGGCGATACTAACGGTGGCAGGCGGGGGATTCTATGTCGTGGTCGCGCTGCTGCTGCGTGTGGGGGCCAGCGGGGATCTGATCGGCATGACGCCGCTTGCCCGGTTGCTGCCGGCGCGTCACACCGCCTGACGCGGGAAATTAGGCGGGGCGCAAGCCGGTGCCGAACGTCGTCCGGCCGGCGGGTACGTCGCGCAGCACGACCGAACCCATCCCGATCGTGGCACCTTGCCCGATCTGCAATCGACGCCCGGACGTGCCGTTGCGGATGACCGCCGCCGCCCCGACCGATACGTCATCGTCGATCCCGACCCATCCGCAACAGGTCGTTCTGGGTGCGAACGTCACATAGTCGCCGACCAAGGCATCATGCGACAGTTGCGCATAGACGTTGGCGAGGAAATGCCGTCCGACGACTGCCGCATTGTTCACGACCGCGAAGTCGCACACCATGGCCCCCTCCCCGATCTGGGCCGAGGGGGCAACGATGGCATGATCCGATATTATCGTCGCAAAGCGCCGCCCGGCGAACCGCTCGGCAAGCGTCCGGCGTGTCTGCGAGCTGCCCAGCGCGAGGCTCAGTTCGTCCTCGGGGCCGAGCGTGTCGGGATGGACGACGCGAATGCCCTGCACCGGGTCGCCCGGCGTGTCGGTCGTAAAGACGATCTCGGCATAGCGTGCCCGCAGGCGCGGCGAACGAACGACGATGTCCGCCAGTTCGCGCCCCATGCCGCCCGTGCCGAAGATCGCCAGCTTCACACGTGAGCCTGTGCCAGTACGGCTTCGGCGATCCGCCATTGATCGGTTTTCGACAGGTCGGGGTAGATCGGCAGGCACAGCACCTGCTGTGCTGCCTGCTCGGCCACCGGCATCCGCCCCGGCGCTGCCGAAGGATGATCACGGTACATCGGCAGCGAGGACAGCAGCGGATAGAAATACCGCCGGGAGTATATTCCCTGTGCCTTCAGCGCATCGTACAGCGCGTCGCGGCTGACGGGGAAGGTGTCGCGCACAAGGATGGGGAAGTAGGAATAATTGGGCTCCACCTCCGCTGGAATGTCGATCAGGTCGATACCCCGAATATGTCCGAGCAGTTCGCGGTACAGGCGGTCGACCGCGCCGCGCCTGCGCCGCACGTCCTCGAAATGGTTCAGCTGCACCAACCCGAACGCGGCGTTCAGCTCGCTCATCTTGGCATTGGTACCGACAACGGGAATGTTGACTTCGTCGGCAATGCCGAAGTTGCGCGCGCTATCGACCGCACGCTTGCCCTCGGCATGACGCGATACGATCGCCCCGCCTTCGAAGGTGTTGAACGCCTTGGTCGCGTGGAAGCTGAGCGCAGCGAAATCGCCATGCGACAGCAGGCTACGCCCCTGATACCGGACACCGAAAGCATGGGCGGCGTCATAGATCACGCGCAGCCCATGGCGTTCGGCGATCGCCTCGATCTCGGCAACCGCGCATGGATTGCCATAGACATGCACCGCGACAATGGCGCTGGTCCGCTCGGTAATCGCTGCTTCGATCGCGGCGGGATCGATATTGAGGTCCGACGGGCGGATGTCGACGAATACCGGCGTCAAGCCGGCAAGCGCCAGGGCATGGCTGGTAGCGACGAACGAATAGGGCGTGGTGATGACCTCGCCCGATAGCCCTGAGGCATCGATCGCCGAGGTCAGCGCCAGCATGCCATTGGTGGCGAGCGATACATGCTCGGAATCGAAGACATCCTGCAACCGTGCCTCGAGCTGCTGATGGAACGGCCCGTTGTTGGTGAGGACGCGCGTTTCCCAGATCTGCTCCAGCAGCGGCAGAAACTCGCTCAAGGGGGGAAGGTAAGGCCTCGTAACGTAGATCGGATCCAACGTATAACTCCTGGATCACCGGGCTGGGGCTTTGATGGTTGGTGCTACCCGTGATGCGGCAACGCAATAGCCGCTGCCGAAGAAACCGTCGATGGTAGTGGGATGGTTTATTACACCGAATATTTTCTCCTGTTTGCGCCAGAAACAGGCGACGTAAGGAGGTTGGCTGCAACCATTGGCGGCGGTCCACCCGGACAACCGGGACCGTTAGCACCCCCACGGTATTCGCGGCGATATGCGCAAGCGTGTCGGAGCAGAAAACCGTAGATGTTGGTAATGACGACAATCAACCGATGACGGGCTCGTGGAATACGAGCGTGAAACGGTCGTGAAGGCATCGATGAATAGTTGCCATTCGAGATAGGCAGTCGCTAACCTGACCAAAATTTACACGGAGAATATATGCCCAAGCTATTCTGGTTGCTGGCGTCCTGCGTGATTCTCGTGGGTTGCGGCGGGGGCGGGACCGGCAACGTCAGTACGCCTGCGCCCTCGCCTACTCCGACCCCTACGCCGTCTTCATCCCCCTCGCCGACGCCGCTTGCCTTTGTCGGCGAGGTCAGCGCACCGTTGGTTGGCAGCATCACCTTTACCGATGCCAATGGCACTGCGACCGTTGCGACCGGGCGGGACGGCGTTGCGCCTGCGGGAACCAATCCGCTGCCGGGATCGCCGATCCTACAGCCGGGAGCCTTCGCGCCGAACTATTCGGCGGCCACCTTTACGTTGACGGGAACCGGTCTGGAAGTCGCAACGGGGTATCTGACGACCCAGACCGCACCGGTCGGCGCGACGACCATATCGCCGCTCACTTCGCTGATCGCTGTTTCCGGAAGCCAGACGGTGGTCCGCTCTGCGATGCTGCTGAACACTGGGGATGGCTATGCCCTGCCGGCCAGTCTCGATCTGCTGACCTATTCAGCGACCCGTCCCCAAGCCGCGAACGAAGCGGCGCAAACCCGTGGTGCGCTGATCGCCGCTAACCTGCGTGTCAGGGCATTGTCGCAGGCGCTAAACCTGATGTCGCTACCGACCATCGACCAGACTATTATCCCGCAGGTTCCAGCCAACAAGGAAACCATGATCGGGAATTGGCTGAAGGCCAATCCTTCCGCACGTCTGTTTATCGGAAACGGGACCGAGCAATTCCTGCGCGGCAACGTCACGATGTCGGGCATCTACCCGATCTATGACGAAACCTATGCCGCTGTAGCGCACCTTATCAACATATATGCCAGTGCGCTGAAGATGCTGGAGACACAGCCCGATGCCGCGCAACGTTACAACGCCGCGTTGCAAGGCTTCCTGTCCGAAGAAATTCGGCGTGTCATGCGATTCAACTTTAACGATCGCGCCGGCAATCTGGAACTCAAGGCAGCGACGACGCGCGCCTTGACGTTAACCACCCAGAATGTGACGACCGCAGTGTCGGCATTGGACGTGCCGGCAGCCGCCAATACCGGCCTGTTCTTCCCGGGGATCGATTTCATCCCGATTTCAGGCGGTGCTTCCGTAATCGTCTCGCAACGTGACGCTCGACTCCGTCCAAGCGCCACTGGAGCGCATAATCCGTCGTTCGGTGACAATGATTATGTTTGGAATCCGACCACCCTCAAGTTCGACATCGACGAAAGACTGGCATTGACCGGTGTTGCCGTACCCGCGGCTTTCGCCGGAAAGTTGGCGATTTCGAGCACCAGTGCTACCGCGTTCACGATCCAGCCCGTCGGGGGCTTTACCGGGATCGGCTATGTCGACCTGTCGATCACGTCGGGCAATGGCGAAACCCGGACCGAGCGGGTCTTCGTGATCGCAAGCTGAGGTTGCCACACGTTTGATAGCAATGCTGCGCGAGGACGCTATCCTTGCGCAGCATTTTTTATCTTTCGTCGATGCTCAATGCGGCAGTACTGACTTTTTCGGCCAAGCGGCACTTAAGTGACGGCGAGCGCTTCCTCGGCAAACGCCCGCACCGCCGGGCCGATGTCGGCACGCGCCAGCGCCAGCGCGATGTTCGCCTGGACCCAGCCCGCCTTGTCGCCGCAGTCGTAGCGCTTGCCGTCGAAGGTGAAGCCGTGGAAGGGTTGCCGGCCGATCAGCTTGGCCATCGCGTCGGTCAATTGGATCTCGCCGCCCGCGCCCGGCTCCTGCTGGTCGAGGATGTCCATGACCTCGGGCTGGAGGATGTAGCGGCCGGGGATCATCAGGTTCGACGGCGCCTTGCCCTTGGGCTTCTCGACCAGCGCGGTCACTTCGGTCAGCTTGCCGTCGACCTTGCCTGGCGAGATGATGCCATATTTGTCGGTTTCGCTGTCGGGCACTTCCAGCGCGCCGATGACGTTGCCGCCGACCTGGTTGTACGCCTCGATCATCTGCTTGAGGAAACCGCCGACCATCAGCTCGTCGGGCAGCAGCACCGCAAACGGCTCGTCGCCGACGATCTCGCGCGCGCACCATACCGCATGGCCAAGGCCCAGCGGCTCCTGCTGGCGGACATAGACCGGGCTACCCGGCTTCTGGCGGATACCCTCGATCACCGCCATCGACTTGCCGCGCGCCTTCATCGTCGCTTCGAGTTCGTAGGAGACGTCGAAGTGATCCTCGAGCGCGCCCTTGCCGCGACCGGTGACGAAGATGATCTGCTCGATCCCCGCCTCCAGCGCTTCCTCGACCGCATACTGGATCAGCGGCTTGTCGACGACAGTCAGCATTTCCTTGGGCATCGCCTTGGTCGCCGGCAGGAACCGGGTGCCAAGACCCGCCACGGGGAAAACGGCCCTGCGAACGCGCTGGATAGTCATGGGGGTTTTCCTGCTTGGTATCTCTTCGTTGCGGCCTGTTATGATCCGATCCGGGGGACGGGAAGCATTTTGTAGACGCGGCGGTGGATCGCGGCATCGGCGGTTTGCGCGGATTGCGTCACCTGCTACCCATATTGGGTATGGCTTACCCGCAATTCCCTCCTGTCCGGCATCATCCGCGAAAGCACGAATTGGTGGCAGCCAAGACGCCCAAATCATCGCTTTCCAGCCCCTCTCCCCTGTGGATTCGTGCTTTCGCGGATGATGGTCGCTCCATAATTCGTGCTTTCGCGGATGATGCCATGATCGGGGGTCGAGCATGACCCCGCCCCGCCCACAGCGCGACCTGTTCGTGCTCGACAGCCCGCTCCTCGCCGATGTGCGCGGCGAGCGCTCGCTCATGGCGTTTCCGTTCTTTGCGCTGAGCAAGGGCAAGTGGACGCGGCCCTTATCCTACGACAATGGCACCGTCTCGATCGAGATCGTGCCGACCGCCAAGGGCGCCGCCACGATCTACGACAAGGAGATCGTGCTCTATATCGCCAGCCTGATGATCGCCCGCCTCGAGGGCGGGGAAGAGGTGAACCAGGAGTTCCACTTCACCGCGCACGACCTGTTCTGCGTGACCGGCAACAACCCTTCGGCACGCTCCTATGGCCGGTTGTCGCAGGCGCTGGAGCGGCTGCAGGGTACGCAGATCAAGACCAATATCGAGGCGGGTGGCGAGGGCGAGGAAGGCTATTTCTCGTGGCTGTCCGAAGCCAAGCTCTACTATACCCGGTCGAAGGACGCCGGCGGCGACACGCGGCGACTGAAGGCGATCCGCGTTCGACTGTGCGACTGGCTGTACCGCGCGATCCTGCACGACGGTCAGATCCTCGATTACGCCAGCGGGTACTTCCAACTGGGGCCGGTCGAGCGGCGGCTGTACGAGATCGCAAGGTCATCATGCAGCGACGGCCCGTGCGAAATGGAACTCGACGAGCTGCGGCGGCAGCTCGGCTATCAGAATTCGCTGCCGCACTTCCGCCATGCCCTCAAAGCCATCGTCGAGGCCGATGCGATCCCCGACTATCGCCTGGTGCTAATCGGCGCGACCAACGCCCCCCCCAGCGGCACAAAGGGCCCGCGGACGCCGGGGTACACCCAAGTGCGGATCGAACCGCGCCTGCCCGAGATCGAGCAGGACGACGCCGGCGAATCGGGTGCGGAGGTGACGGCGGAGGCCCCCGACTCGGCGAGCAACGAATAGCGGTCAAACGTCGTACGCATCCGCGAAAGCACGAATCCGGCACGCTTTGGCATCCGCGAAAGCACGAATCCAGCGTGGTTCATCCGCGATAGCACGAACGATTTTCGTGCATCATCCGCGAAAGCACGAACCGGGAACGCTTCCGTTGTTGGAAATCATCTGCGACAGTCAGCCCGACAAGCCGGCAATGGGGTCGGCGGATGAGGGAATGGCCGTGACCACATAAAGGAAAGCCCGGCACGAAGGCCGGGCGTCCCAGGGTTTTGAAACGACGTCGCCAAACGTCGCATCCACTCACAACGTGGTTTTCAAATACCCCCGATTCCCTACCGGATCAAGGACGCGCGTTTCGCGCCACGCCCCTTTTTGCATTTTTTGGTCCCGGCCCGACACAGGGGGTGGGGAAACGATGGCATTGTCATTGCGTGACGTGGCGGCGCGGGCGTTTGCCCCTGCCCGACCGCGCTGTCCGGTGCGGCGCGGCAGCGTCGAGGCGGGAACGATCGAGGCGCGCTTTTTCGCGGTGCCGGGCAAGGGCGAGACCGACCGGCTGCTGGCGATGGCACGCGCCGCGCTCGACGCCGGGCGGCGGTTGCGGCGCGAGGTGCGCAGCGAGCCGCGCGAACTGAGCGCTCCCGAACGCGCGATCGCCGCGCTCACCGCCGGCGCGGTGCGGGTGTTCGAGGAAATCTGCACGATCGCCCGGCTGAACGCCGGCAAGGTGTTCCCGAGCTACAACCATCTGGCGAAGGCGACCGCGCTCGGCCGGGCGACGGTGGCGCGGGCGCTGAACCTGCTCGAAGCGGCCGGTTTCCTCCAGCGGCAACGGCGCTTCTGTCGCGGCGTCGATGGCGAGGCGCGCTATCGCCAGACCTCGAATATCTACCGCGCGCTTCTGCCGGCGGCACTGTTGCGGCTGCTGCCGCGCCGGTTTCAGGCCGTACCGCTTCCCGACGATGTCGCGCAGCACCAGGCCGAGCGCGGGGTCGAGCATGCGGCGATGCTGGCGACCCTTACTTGTCGGGAACTGGCCGAAGCGAGTGTCGGCGGTGAGCTGGGTGCGATGCTCGCCCGGTTAGGTGCGGCAGTCGATCGTGCCGAGTGCGAGTCTCATTTCCATCCTGAACCACTCTCGAGATCTATTGATAACGGAAATTCGGGCGTCGACCGTCCCCGTCACCAAATTATCTTGAACGACGGAAACGAAAGTGCCGACAGTTACAAAGGACAAACCCCAGAGGAAAAACGGGGAAGCCCCGGCGTTGCCGGGGCAATGCTCTCCGGCGAGAGCAAGCGGGACTGACGGCATATCCTCATCGGCAGCATCGCGTGTTGCATTGTCGACCTGTCGACACCTATAGCATCCGACATGACGACCATCGCGATCATCAGTCAGAAGGGTGGTGCGGGCAAGACCACGCTCGCGCTCCATCTCGCCGCCGCGGCGCAGGCGTCGGGCAAGGTGGCGCTCGTCATCGATACCGATCCGCAGGCGACCGCCAGCCAATGGGCGGCATGGCGCGGTGATGCCCCGCCCGAAGTAATCGACAGCCCCCCGCCCCGCCTCGCCGCCAAGGTCGCCGCCGCGCGCGATCAGGGCGCCGAGGTGATCGTGATCGACACCCCACCGCATGCCGACAGCGCGGCGCGGGCGGCGGTCGAGATCGCCGATCTGGTGCTGATCCCGTGCCGGCCGAGCGCGTTCGACCTGTCGGCGATCCAGACCAGCGCCAAGCTGGTGCAACTGCTGCGCAAGCCCGCTTTCGTCGTCTTCACCGCCGGGCCACCCAATGCACCGCGGGTGTATCAGGAAGCGGGCGAACTGGTGCAGAGCTTCGGCACGCCGCCCTGCCCGATGCTGCTGCCCGATCGCGCGGCCTATCGCCACGCCAGCGCCGAAGGGCGGACCGTGCTGGAGAGCGATGGCGAGGGCAAAGCTGCGGACGAGGTTCGCGCGCTCTACAAGTGGACATGTCGACAGATCGACATGGGTGTTCCCCGTTTCAGAAAGATCCGCGCATGAGCCGCAAGCCGAGTTTCGCCAATCTGCGCGCGCGGACCTTGCCCGAGCCGGTCGTGGCCCCTGCCCCGCCGTCCGAGACGAAACCCGCCGCCGTCCTGAGCCGGGCGGGGCGCAAGCAGATCGCCGGCTTCTTCACGCCTGAAATGTCGCTGTCGATGCACATGCTGGCCCGGCGACAGGACCGCAGCCTGCAGGCGCTGATGGCCGAGGCGTTCAACGACGTGCTGCGCAAATATGGCGAGAGTCCGGTCGGGGAGTAGCCGCCGACCTTCACCAACTTGTCGATTTGTCGAGGTGTCGACAATCCGACAAGTTGGTGCCCCAGTATAAAGGCAATCAATACGCGCTGGATCAATCCGGCGGCCCATCCTATGGCTTGGCCGTCGCAGCGGGGGCTGCGTTGGAAAACGGGGCCGTAGACGGGGTGGAGAAGCCTGGGGACCATCGCATCGACGGGTGGAAGTCGATCGCCGCCTATCTCGGCCGCGACCGCTCGACCGCGATCCGTTGGGCGGGGGACCGTGGCCTGCCGGTCCATGCGCTGCCCGGTGGCAAGAGCCGCAGCGTCTATGCACTGGCGCACGAACTCGATGCGTGGATGGCGGGGCAGGGGGCCGGGATGGTCGCCGAATTGCCGCCGAACGATCCACCGACAGCTCCCCCGATCGTCGCAATACCTTTGCCGCCACCGTCGCGCTGGTCGCGCCGGGGTGCGGCGCTGGGGCTGGTCGCGCTGGGCGGCGGGGCGCTGGCGGCATGGCAGTGGCGCGGTGCCGGGGGAGGGGCGCTGTCCGATGCGACGATGGCCCGCTACGTCACCGCGCGCGACGATGTGGCGCTGCGCGATGGTGCGCGCCTTGCCCGCGCGATCCCGGTGTTGCGCTCGATCGCGGCACGCCACCCCGATCATGTCGGGGTGCAGGAATCGCTGGCCGAGGCGTGGCTGCTGGCGCGCGAGTTCGGATCGGCACCCGATGCCGTCGCCTTCGCCGAGGCGCGCCGTGCGGCGGATGCGGCGCGCAAGACCATGCCGCGATCGGTCGTCGCCGATCGGGTCGAAGGGGTCGCCGCCTATTGGTGCGACCGTGATCCGGTACGCGCCGGAGTTGTGTTCCGCCGGGCGATTGCCAACGGTCCGCGCGATCCGCTGGCGCATCTATGGTATGCCAATATCCTTGCCGACAATGGCGAGGATGCCGCCGCTGCGCGCGAGTTCGATGCGGCGCGCATGCTGGCGCCGGGCGCGCCCTATCTGCTGGCCGATTATGGCTGGGGGCTGTGGATGGCGGGCCGCGTGGCCGAGGCTTGGGCGATGCTCGACGATGTCGCGCGGCGGCAGCCGATGCTGTCGAGCGCGCATGACGCGCTCAGCATCGTCGCCTTGGCCGGGGGCGATCTGGCGGGTTATGCGCTGCATCTGCGTGCCCGGGCGCAGGCCCGCGCCGAACGCGAGCTGATCGCCTATAGCGCGGCGATCGACCGGACGCTGGCGATCGATGCCGCGACCGGCGATGGCCGATATGCCGCGACCTATGCGGTGATGCTCAGCCGCGCGCTGTCCTATACCCAGAGCGCCGAGCGTCCCGACCATAGCTGGCCGGCGTTCGTGGCGAGCCTTGCCGGCGAACGGGGCCAGCTTGGCGCGATCCTCGCTGACGCCCGCACCCATGGCGAACGCTGGGGGGCGGCAGGGTTTGTCCGCCACATTCGCGCCCGCTGGCGTGGCGACCCCGCGTTGATCGCCGTGCTGGGCGGACTGCGACAGCAACGGATCGAACCCGAATAAGGGTTCCCGCGACCTATTGCGATGGCTTGCGACGCATTGCGACCCCCGCCGCGCCAGCGATGCCGCTACCCCTTGTGGCCATCAGGCAGGCGGGGGGAACGCGGTGGCCGACGGAATATGGGCGGGGGTGGCGATATTCGAGCGCGCCCGGACGGACGTACCGGGCGGTGATGCGCTCGACGATCGCGGTGGCTCGGCATGGCAGGGGCGTGTCGAGGCGATGGTCGAGCCGGCGGCGCTGCTGGGCGAGGCCGGCGAGGTGGTCGTCGCGGCCGGGGCGTTCGTCGCGATCACACGGGCAAGCGACGGGGTGACGCTGTCGGGCGCGCTGCCACGTGCCATGTTGCGGACGGTGGCCCCGGGCGATCAGGGATGGCTTGACGCGGCGATCGCCCGGGTGGTGACGGGCGGTGCCGATACGGCGGCGGTGCGCTGCTGCCGTCCGGTCGGTAGGGTGCCGCTGATCGTCGTGATCCGCCGCATCGAGCCGCGGGAGCGGACGGCGCGTGCCGCCGCGATCGTGACGCTGATCGATCCCGCGCGCCGTCCGGCCCCGGCCCCGTCGCTGTGGCGCGAGGCATTTGCCCTGACCCCCAGCGAAGCCGCGCTGGCGGCGTTGCTGACCAGCGGCCATTCGCTCGAATCCGCGGCGGCGGCGCGCGATTGCCGGGCGACGACGCTGCGCGTCCATCTGCGCCGGATGTTCGCCAAGACCGGGGTGTCGCGCCAGTCCGATCTGATCGCGCTGCTGGCACGGATGGGGCCGGCGTGACCGTCCGCACCGCCAGGGCATACGCCAGGTGGCGTATGGCGCGGCAGGGCCGGGTGCGCGCAGACCCGGCGCGGGGCAACGCCGCTGCGCTCCGGGGAGAGCGCGGCAAGGGCAGTTTGGGGGACCATATGCGCGGATCGATCATCATGGGCATAATCGCCGCCGTGGCGCTGGTCGCCATGCCGGCCTCGGCCCAGCGCAACCGGCGCGGCACGCAGGCGACCGAGCTCGACCCGACCGGGCGCGGCGCGATCTTCGGCGTGGGGCTGGAATCGCGCGACATCGACATGATGGCCGATCAGGTGATGCGCGAGCTGATGTCGCGCCCCGACATCGTCGGCACGCCCACCCCGCCGCGCGTCGTCATCGACAGCGAGAAATTCTACAACGACAGCTCGCAGCGGATCGACCGCGACATGCTGACCGGCTCGCTGCGCGCCAGCCTCAGCCGCGCGGCGGCGGGGCGGATCCGCTTCGTCAGCCGGGAATCGATGGACATCGTGATGCGCGAGCGCGAGCTCAAGCGCACCGGCGTCGCCGACGGTGGTACGCGCGGCATGACGCAGGGCGTGTCGGGGGTCGATTATCAGTTGATCGGCAAGATGAGTTCGCTGGACTCGCGCGACACCAAGTCGGGCCTCGTCCAGCGCCGCACGCAGGTGGTCTTCGAGCTGGTCGATCTGGAAACCGGCGATCTGCCATGGACCAGCCAGCCCTATGTGATCCTGCGCGCCGCAGGCGACGACATCGTTTACCGCTGACCACGTCTATCCGGGGGGATATACCATGCGCTACTTCGTTACCGCCGCCGCGCTGATTGCGCTGCTGGCACCGACCGCCGTCGCCACCGCGCAGGATGCCGCGCCGGCGGCCGCACCCGTCACCGATCCAGCAGCAGCCAAGGCCGCCGAAAAGGCCGCGCGCGCCGCCGCCAAGGCGGAAGAGAAGAAGCAGCGCGAACTGCGCGCCAAATATGGCGACGGACCCTATCCTGACCAGATCGCCGCCTATGTCGGCGCCCGGCCCGAAAAGCTGCGCCCGCTTTACCAGAGCCTCTATACCGGGGGTGAGCGCAATGCGGTGCTGAACTTCCAGCGGCTCGGGTTGGCGGCGTTCGAGGCGGGGCTGTACAAGGATGCCGCATGGGCGTTCGATCAGGCGCTGGGACGGATCGAGGCGGTCTATGCCGACAATCCGCAGGCGGCGACCGCGCGGTCGGTGTTCCACAACGAGGCGAACAAGGATTACAAGGGCGAGCCGTACGAGCGGGCGATGGCCTATTATTATCGCGGGCTGCTGTATCTCCAGGCCGGTGACTACGGCAACGCCCATGCCGCGTTCAAGGAAGCCGAGCGGCAGGACACGCTGTCCGACGGCGAGGAGTTCCAGGCCGACTTCGCGATGATGAACTATCTGCGCGGATGGAGCCTGCACTGTCAGGGGCGCGATACCGCCGCGCGGGAATTCTTTGATCTCGCCACCAAGAACGAGAAGGCGCTGACGCTGCCCGGTGCGGGCGACAACGTGCTGTTCATCGCCGAGCTGGGCAATGGCCCGGTCAAGGCGCGCGACGGGGCGCAGGCGCAGAAGCTGCTGTTCCAGGGCGGGGCGGACTATCCCGAGACGCTCGCCACCATCACCCATAGCGCCGGCGGCACCCCCGCCACGCTCGCGATGCTGCCGGCCAGCAGCGTGACCTATCAGGCGACGACGCGCGGCGGCCGCGCGATCGACGGGCTGATGAACGGCAAGGCCAACTGGAAGGAAGGCACCGACAGCCTCGGCACCGCGCTGATGACGCAGGGGCTGACCAGCACCGATGCCTCGGGCGGCTATATGGCGCTGGCTGGCCTCGCCTTCTCGATGTTCTCCTCGGCGATGAAGACCCGCGCCGACATCCGCATGTGGGACGGACTGCCCGACCGGCTGATGGTCGCGACGGCGAAGGCGACTGCGCCCGACTGGACCTATTCGGTCGCCTATGCGGGCGAGAAGGGACCGGTCGAGCTGACCGGGCAGACGATGCGGGCCGATCCCAAGGCGTGCAGCATCGTGTGGATGCGCTCGCGCCCGGTGGCCTATGGCAAGACGATCGTCGGCGAGGATGACGGCGTCGCCGCGTCGCAGGCGCGCAAGAAACCGGTGATCGACAAGAACCGGGCGTTCCGCACCGCGCTCGAAGGGCAAGTGCTGTGAAGCCGGTCGTGATCGCGACCTTGCTGCTGGGCGGTATCGCACTGCTGGGCGGCAGCGCCGCCGAGACGCGCGAGAACCGTCCGCTCAAATGCCGTATCGGCGCGGCGCGGCGTGCGCCCGCCCCGGTCGGCCCGGCGCTGGTCGCCAATGTCCCGCGCGCGATGACGCCGGTGTCGCTCGATGCGGTGCAGATGAACGACCGGGTGTGGAAACAGGTGGTGGTCGAAGGGCTGTTCGCGCGGCGGACCCCCGCCGACACGCTGGAGGTGATGGCGCGGATCGTCAATTGCACCAAGGCGCCGCTTGCGGTCGAGGTCCGCTCGTCGTTCCTCGACGCCAGCCAGTATCCGACCGAGCCGACCTCGGTGTGGCGGGTGGTGCATATCGCGCCGCTGTCGATGGCGACCTATCAGGAGCGCTCGATCGGGACGACGGCGGTCGCGCATTATCTGATCGAACTGCGCAGCGACCAATGACCGTCGCCCGGCTGTCGATCGCGCTCATGGCCACGGCGCTGACCATCGTTCCCGCCACCGCCCAGTGGCGCGACGGGCAGCCGCCGATGGCGGGAAATGCCACGACGCGCAGCGGTCAGCCGTTGACGCTGCCGGCGCCGCCCGCCGCCGCCGATCCGGCGCGGATCGAGCTGGCCCGCTTCGCCGCCGCCTATGCCGCGGCGGGGCGGCCGCGGGTCGTCGTCTTCTGGAACCGTGAACTGACCGCCGACCTCGACAGTGGGCGCGAGGAGGTGACACGGCTGCATGTCGACGGCGAGCAACGCGCCGAAGGCAGCCGCAGCGAAACCGCCTGGCGGCGCGGCACCGATACCGAAGTGACGGCGAACGGTTCGAGCCGGATCGATGCCGAGCAGGTCACGACCACCCGCACGCTCGACCCCGGCCGTCGCGCGGCGGCCGACGACGAGGCGCGCGACTTCGACATCGAACGTGGCTTCAGCGATGCGCTGGCCGATGCCGGCGTCCGCCTGATCGATCGTACCGCGATCCTGCGCACCACGGCGCTCGGCAACGACACCGCCAACGTCCAGTCGATCGAGACGCGCGCGCTACTCGGCCGTGCCGAATGGACGCTGGAGGTCGTGGCGATGAACGACGGCCGCCGCCGGATCGTCGGGCGCGATCTGGCGAGCGGGCAGGTGGTCGTGCGCGCGGTCAGCGCCGGCCGGCCGCCGGTGGGGTCGCAGCCCTATGTCGCGGGCGAACGCGGTTTCGTGCGGGCGAGCGTGGCGGCACCGGGGCCTTATGCGGTCGGTCGCCAGATCGCGCTCGACGCGATGCGGGCGATTGCCCGTCGATAGGGTGGTAGCAATCGACGGGTTGGATTGTCGACGTGTATACATGACGACAGTCTTCAACATACTGGCAGGAATGGATATAGTTCTGCATCGACAGGGAGCGGGCGTGTCGCGAATCATGCTTTTTCGACGTCGAAATCGATTGTGGCGACAGCGACCGGGGCGGACCGACTGTTTTCGGGGGTGACAATCTACCCCTGAGTTGCGACAGGGTCCGCATGATCGAACTGACCCGCGAAGTGCTGGCCTAACCATCATCGGTGGCGTGTTGCTGCTGACCGCGCCGTGGGTGGCGGTGACGCTGCACCGCCGCCAGCGCCGCAAGCTGCGCCAGTGGGGCATCAAACGCTACGGCCACTGATCGTCCCCGGGCGGCAGCACCGCCAGAACGGTGCCGATCCCGACGAGCCTTAGACCTTCCTGAATGCGCCATTGGCGCCCCGGATAAAGCAGGTCGTCCAGACCGGGTGCCTGCCAGAAGGCGATGGATGCCTCCATACTCTCGCCCGGTCGTAGCTTGCTGTCCTCGGGCAGATCGATGAACCCGACCATCATCGCGCGATCGGCGGGTCCGAAGAAGTTGTGGTTGGGGCGATAGCTCCCCCGGATCGGCGAGGTGCGGCCGCCTTCGGACGTCGCCAGCAGGCGGATCATCGCCCTGGCCCGGATAACAACGCCGTCCATCGCTTGCTCTACTGAGCGCAGGATGGACGTTGACGCAATGGTGTCAAGGGGCGGGATTTCCCCGCCCCGGATTCGTCAGCGACCGGCCAGCGCCGCGTCGAGATCGACGCCGTTCGCTTCCCACTGGGCGCGGGTCTGGCAGACCTTGGGGGCGATGCGCGAACCGACGCGCTCGACCTGGAAGCAGTAGCGCGCCTTGGGCGAAGCCTGATGGGCGAGCGCGGCCGGGCCGGCGGCGAGGGTGACGACCAGCGCCGCGCTGCTGGCAGCGACCGGTGCGGGAGCAGGAGCGGCGTTCGGCTCGGCGGCATGCGCCGAAGCGGCGGCGACGAGGGCGAGGACGGTCGAAGCGGCGACGCGGATGGCGGTCATGATCGTGTTTCCCTGTGGTTGCCCGGTTGGTTCCGGTTATATTTTCTGCTTTGCAGCCGCCGTGCCAGTTCGGGAAAAACCGCAGTTTTCCGCCATTTCGATCGATAGCCATACGCAGGACAGCAGGATGCGCCGCCAAGCCGCAGCAAGATGCACCATCCATTGGGAAAATTTCCGAACCGCCCGATCGGCCGATCGGCAACCCGCTTCCATGACCGGCGTTTTCTTGGGGCAACCGCCGCCGTGCCGGCACGCCATTCGAGGTTCCCCGATGTTCAAGAGCGTCAACCCCGCGACCGGTCGGCAGATCGCGACCCATCCCCGTTTGGGCGCGGACGAGATTGAGACGAAGCTTGCGCGTGCCGCGCAGGCCTATGCCGCATGGCGACTGACCCCGCTGTCCGAACGGGTCGCGCTGCTTGGGCGGATCGCCGACCAGTATGACGCGAACCAGGACCGTCTCGCGCGGATGGCGACCGCCGAAATGGGCAAGACGCTCGCCTCGGCAGTGGCCGAGGTCGGGAAATGCGCCGCCGCCTTTCGCCATTACGCCACCCACGGCCCGGCGATGCTCGAACCGCAGCGCTTCCCCTTGGGCGAGGCGGGCAGCGCCGAGGTGTGCTTCTGCCCCCAAGGCCCGGTGCTGGCGATCATGCCGTGGAATTTCCCCTATTGGCAGGCGGTGCGTTTCCTCGCCCCGACCATCCTCGCCGGCAACGTCGCGCTGCTCAAACATGCCAGCATCGTGCAGGGCGTGGCCGGATTGATGGAAGAAATGGCGACAGCCGCCGGTGCGCCCGAAGGGGTGTTCCAGAACCTCGCCATCGGTTCGGACGCGGTGGCGGACCTGATCGCCGACCCCCGCGTGGTCGCGGTGACGCTGACCGGCAGCGAAGGCGCAGGGATCGCGGTGGCGGAGGCCGCCGGGCGCAATCTGAAGAAGGTAGTTTTGGAACTGGGTGGCTCCGACCCGTTCATCGTCATGCCCTCGGCCGATCTCGATAAGGCGGTGAAGGCGGCGGTGCAGGGCCGCATCCAGAACAGCGGGCAATCGTGCATCTGCGCCAAGCGGATGATCGTCCACGCGGACGTGTACGACGACTTCCTCGATCGCTTCGCGGCGGCGATGCGGGCGGTCAAGGTCGGCGATCCGCTCGATCCCGAAGTGGCGATGGGGCCGCTGTCGAGCTTCGAGCAGCGCGATACGGTGCTGGAGCAGATCGAGGAGGCGAAGCGACAGGGCGCGACCTTGCTGTTCGGCGGCGAGCAGCCCGACCTGCCCGGGGCCTATCTCACCCCCGGCATCCTGACCAACGTGCCACCGACCAGCCCGCTAATGGCCGAGGAGATCTTCGGCCCCATCGCGATGCTATTCCGCGCCACCGACATCGACGAGGCGATCACGCTCGCCAACGCCATCCCCTTCGGTCTGGGCTCGTCGGTGTGGACTGCCGATCGTCAGGAAGAGGAACGCTTCGTGCGCGACATCGAGGTGGGGATGGTCGCGGTCAACCAGATGCTGGCATCGTCGCCGCAGGCCCCGTTCGGCGGGATCAAGCGCTCGGGCCACGGGCGCGAGCTGGGGCCGTTCGGGCTGCACGAGTTCATGAATTTGAAGACGGTGTTTCAGGTGAAGGGCGCCGACGCGGCTGAGGCGCAAGTCGAGTAGGGTGTTCTGTGGCAACTGCCCCTTTGTCAAAGGGGCAGTTGCCCATGTGCGGTTATATCTTGGTCATATTGCGCATCGGTACGATGACTCTCTGGGTACATCGCGAGCGATCCGCCCGGCCAAGTCTGAAGCGCAGCATGGCTCAGCGCATGAGGCCGCTGATTAGTTCGATAGCACTCGCGTCCACCTTCGGAGCGCGAAAATCAAGTGCTGACCATTCGGAAATAGACGTTTTCGACCCGCAATTCTCCAATTTGCGTGTGGTCTGTCGTGCCGTGAAACAGGTGATTTCCGCATGGCCGGAGCGGACCAGTGCAAGCCGATCCAAAATTACGCCAAAATCACACGACAAACCCTGTCGCATTGGATTACTGTGCGGAAACTGGGTCAGGAGGGTTTGTCGTACATGCTAGTCGGATATATGCGGGTTTCGTCGGCCGACGACCGGCAATCGGTTGATCTACAGCGCGACGCGCTGATCGCGGCCGGCGTTGATGAACGTCACATCCATGCCGACAAGGCGTCAGGCGCGCGTGACGATCGCCCCGGCCTCAAAGCCTGCCTTGCCTGGCTGAAAAAAGGCGACACGCTGGTAGTGTGGAAGCTCGACCGGCTCGGACGTTCGCTTCCACACCTCCTGACGATCATCACCGACCTTCGCGAGCGCGGTATTGCCTTTTGTTCGCTGACCGAAGCGATGGACACGACCACGCCGCACGGTGAACTATTGTTCTCGATGTTCGGCGCGCTGGCGCAGTATGAGCGTGCGCTCACCCGCGAGCGGGTGATGGCGGGGCTCGCTGCGGCGAAACGCCGGGGACGGCAGGGCGGCAGGCCGCCGATGATCGATGCGGAGAAGATCGAGGCGATCACCGCCGCACTCGACGGAGGTGCCAGCAAGGCTGTGGTATGTCGCAACTTTGGTGTGGCGCGCTCGACACTGATCGACACGCTGGCACGGATCGGTTGGACAGCTCCAGCCAAGACGTGATCCATAAATGTATTATGCCGCGCATCTGAGGGTATCGAGAGCGCGCTGAACCGCACAAATGCGTGGACGAAGCGGAGCGGTCCTCCGCCGTGCGAATGGCCGGGTTTGGCGGATTGTGTTGAAAAACCCCGACGGGGATCAAACCTAACCGGCTGCTCGTAATTATGTTGCGTGATTTTATGCGTGAGCGCAGTTCGGTTGCGCTTGCTAATCACCTGATAATCGATAGTTTTGCGGTGAGGACTCATCAACGGGGCCGAGGGAGTTTTTCAACACAATCAGGCGCGAGCGGACATCGAGGGTATCGGGCTGCTGTTTGCGGGTATCCAGGCTACACTCCGCGGCAGAAGGCAACGGGCAGGGCGGAGGGGTTCTCCGCCGCTCAAGGTTGGGCACTGACCTAGAAGAATTATGAGCCTATCGACCTCTTTCGTTCTCACAACGTTGATAAAATCCGACCACCGACTTGTCCGGGATTGGACCGCCCCGCCTGACGATGTCTTGGGCGTCAACAAGGTGGTCGATGACGATCAGGTGATTTCCATTCTCACCCTGCGCTTCGAAGTGTAATTCTCGGATCGTTTGAGTATCATTCGAACCTTGTATGAACAAATGTGCAGAGGAAGGTGATAACTGTTCGGCGAAGACGACAAGGTCAACGCGGCCGTTCCATTCAACGGTGCTTGCACGAATATTAATCGAACTGCCAAATCTGCACGATCCGAGTGCATCGGCATAACGCCCCTGAAGCCGTTCCGGAACGGCCGAGCTTAGTGCAAATAGGGCAAAGACGAATGCGGAAACCATCGATCCAGCTTGAAGCACAAAGCGCATTATGTGTCACGATGAACGCTCGTTTGCCACGGGGTGAGTCCTATATGTGGGTACTGCTCCATCGGGAACTGGGTACGGTCAGCTTCGAAACCCGCGATTGCGCGTCTCTGCGGCGGAGGGCACCTCCGCCGCGTAAATGTCCGGGTTTGGGTGGAAGGCAAACAGCAAACAAAACGGTGGCGAGATGTTATGCGTCGTCGAGTGTCGCTCGGCGTGATGAGATGATACGGGTTGCGAAGCTAAAAACGAGTAGAGGGATCGGTAATACCAAAAGCCCCAATAATATCACTTGGTGAGCTCCGTAAATAAAAGCACTACATGAAGATTGCGGATCGAACCCAAAAGGTGGCGCGTCTGTGTCGGAGATACCGAGGAACAGACAAATGCCCCTCAGTTCGACGTCTTGGGGACGAATGGAAAGGTGTAAGGCTAACGCTAACGCTAACGCCATAACAGCGAACACGAAGAGCGCTAGTGGTACGTTCGCAGCTCTGAGCCGAAGAAATTGCCCTTTACCGAATATCGCGGTTAGCAGCCAGTAAACGGCAACTGAAATCACCGCAACAGCATGGAACGTGAGCCAGTCCTTTTGTAAGGATGAAACGGCCCAAGCCTGTTCGTTACTGTCCAGTCCCCTGACGGATACTACAATCTGCGGTATGAAGAAAAATTGCGTCACTGCAATGATAAACAAGGGCGTAGCCGTAACGCCAAACCCGATTATGGCTGCTTTGAGACGGTCTGATAGCGTACTCATAGTTCCATCCAGATGCCACCGGTTCATTGAGCAAATAGAACTGATCCAGTTAATGTCTGCAACTAGGAGATTGGGTTGAAAAACCCCGACGGGGATCAAACCTAACCGGCTGCTCGTAATTATGTTGCGTGATTTTATGCGTGAGCGCAGTTCGGTTACGCTTCCTAATCACCTGATAATCGATAGTTTTGCGGTGAGGACTCATCAATGGGGCCGAGGGAGTTTTTCAACACAATCGGGTGAGAGCGGACATTCCGCATCGGCAAGTTGATCTAGATAACGGGTCAGCGGGCTGTTACGATCAGGAATGCTGGCTATCCTCCTTGCTACGGCCGCCGCTTCACTTGCCCCGCCAACGGAGCCGTTAAAAAGGCAGCTCCAATCCGCAATTTGGACAGACCTTCAATTGAACGGCATGATCGGTAACGGTAACTGGCTTGCCTCCCTTTGGTACAACGCTGGAAGCGACACGGTTCCCAACCTTCACATCGTAGAGCTTAGGTGTTTGAAGAGCCGTCCAGGACAGCGATGCTCCTTCGAGCTTGTCCGGGACGGAGGCCCGACAATGGTGCTCGGCGAAACGGCGCCTGATAAGCTGACCTGTGTTGCTCTGTTTGCCCGCACCAAAGATCGATGGTCCGTAGTCCACACAGCACCCCGCAAGGCCGGCCACAGCCAAACCTCAATGCAGTGCAAAGTTATAAACATTTAAATTGCACAGCTTAAGCGGACGCTCCTGGGGCCACTATCCGCTATCTGGGCGTAAGCGGACGTCGCGGGTATCGTACCGCGCATTTGGAGGTATCGAAAGCGTGCCGGACCGCAGAAATGCGTGGGCACGGCGGAGTGATTCTTCGCCACGGCAATGTCTGATAGTGGGCGGATAGCGAACGTTGCGGCAAGCTTCGCGCTTCGCCATTACACTGCCATGTCGTGCACACCTCTAACTTGCGCGCTCGCGCTGGCGGCTATCCTTTCCGCATGCAATCAAGCTTCACCTACCTACAGTGCCGCTTGCGCTACGCCGTTGCCGAATTGGAAGACAGAGAAGGACGGGATTGGGCACCTGCTGCCCATCATGCCGGTGTTCCTAGTCACGGACGGCTCGGTTTTGTGGAATAAGGTCGCCCTCTCCAACGATAAACTCCGCTCATACATGAGCGATGCGAGCGCGTTGAATCCGGCGCCGCAGATCGTATTGCAGGTGTCGCCCTCGACTTCATGCCACAGGGTTCGCGAGGTTCGCTTGATCATGGACGCCGCGCCATTGTGCAAGAAACCACAGTCGCGATGTAGCGAGGGTTGGAAACCCGAAGAATGGCCAATGCTTGGCGGCCCTTGAACATACGTTTGTGGGCGTAAGCCTGCCCGTCACTCTGTGTAACCTGTTTCGTTTGGCCTGATCGCAAGCAGGTAGAGTTATTGGAAAAACGGGTCGTGTCGACCGCGTTCTTGGTGGGTCCTTGCTTCGATAGATCGGAAGCAGCGGCCAGATGGGCAAGCAGCGACGAGGCGGCAAGCGTGCGAACTGGCGGGCGCCGGAAGCAATGATCTCGACCGATCACATTGTGCCGAAAGCACTGTTGCGCTGCGTCAGATTATACGTAACCCATGAGATGCGATCGTAGTCGGGTTAGCTGCTGCCCAGCGTTCTCCGCATCGGTCGCCCGCCAGCAGTCGGTTGCACACTCGGGCGGCTGCTGGCGGTACCGTTCCGGGCAAATGTGAACATCAGGCAGGCTCGGTTACGGAAGCCCATGGTCCCCATCAGCGGTGTTCGCGACAGTCTGCGGCTACGGCGCAACGATGCTGATCACGGTCGCGCAAGGAACGCGGCCGAGGATGTCTGAGCGTCCTCCAGTACGCCGGAATAGCAATCGGTGTATATTGCTTCGGATACAACGGGTTCCCGTGCGTTTCATCCTGACCTTGCAGGGAAGGAGCGCCATGTCCGCTGTCCATCACACCACCAGGGGTGAGGTCTTCCTTGCCGGACAATCGCTCGGGCGAGCGTATCTGGCACTGTGTGATGTCTTTGGAACCAGCGAACGACGGGCGCGAGGGGCAATCAGCTTCGCCAACCCTATCGAACGCCTGCTGGTCGGACATCGGCTCACCGTTCTGCCCCAGGACCATTGCAGCCAGTTCGAGATCGTCGTCACCGGGAACCATGACGGATGCATCGCCATTGCCTCATGTGGCAGGCTACCGTGGTAGAAGTGAGGACGCTGAATGCTCGACCCCGATATGCGCGTCCAGGCGGCTGCCGGTAGCGATGCCGCCGTTGCCTTCGCGCTGTTCCAGCACATCGCCGATACCGATCCGCAGGCGGTGGCCACCAAGGACAGCGCGATCGCCGTGTTCCGGGAGTGCATTGCGGCCGTCGGGCTGCGGGGTGGGCAGGCCGAAGGCAGTCGCGAGCCAAAGCCGATCAGGCTGGGTGGTGAGTAACCTGGCAATGCTGCAGCCCCCTAGCGGTAACCAGGGGGCGCTGACCGGTTCAGCTCCGCCAGGATGACGCGGCGGGTCAGGCGCTCACCCTCGATCCATGCGACCGCATGAAAGATCGACATGGTGGCGACTGCGGCCAGAACCACGCCGAGCGAAACCGCAACCTGAGCGATCACGAAGGCAGCGAAAACCAGCAGCAACATGCTGTTAACGAGTGTCCGGACACCTGAGTATGACCGGAAGAACCAGCCCAGTTCGGGCACGGCCAGGAAACAGGCAAGAATCTCTCCCTCCAGCAGCCATCCCACGATGATCGCACGATCGCCATTGCACATCAGCGGGGGTCGGCCGAGGTAGCGGACAGGCTGGTTATCCAGCTGGAACCGGGTGGTGAAGGCCCCGCCTGGCAGAACCGGACGGGTTATCTCGACCGACGACACCGCGCCGGCACGCGAGACCCACGGGTGGAGCCAGCTCATCGGCCAGGCCCCATGCTGCCCGAGCCTTCGACCCTGGCATCGGCGCCGGTGCCCTGTGTTCCGGACTGCGTCTCCCGCTTGGAAAGCGACGAGGTAGAGGCGAGGCGCAGGTTGATGCTCTGCCCGTTGATCCGCCCGTCGCCGAACCAGGTGCCACCGGCCCTGGTCCAGGTCAGCCCGCGCGGGTCGGCGACGAAGTCGCCGGCGGGGCTGTGGGTGAAGTGGATGTTGCCCGACCCGGTCAGGTCGGTGGTGAAGTTGCCTCCGGCCACCTGGTTCGCGGCATCGGCAAGCGCCGCTTTGAGCGTGGCAACCGGTATCGCCTGGAATGCGGTCAGGACCTGCTTTCGCGCGGCATCCGGATCAGCAAGGCGACCGGTCCCCAGCTTCTCGTCGATGAGCCCGAACACGGTGTTGGTGTAGATCGCCGAGATCGCCAGCATCTCCATGTAGCGGATGTGGAGTTGGCGGTCGTAGTTCGACGGCGGCCGGTGTTTGCGGAAGAACGGCGTGTCGAACTGGGCATCGAGATCGCGGGTATCCATCGAGTTCACCTCCCAGCCTTTACGCGGCTGCATCGCGACGATGACCGGGCCGGCATAGACGATATGGGCGAGGTCAAACGGGGTGACCCGGGCGAGCTGGGTGGGTGATACCCCGACAGCTTCCCTGGCAATCGCCTGCGCTGTCCGGTCGAGCACCCGGTCGAAGCGGGGAATGTCCTTGCCCTGCTGCGCCATCGCCATTTGCGGAATTGCGCTTAAGCTTGCTCCGCGAGCGTTGTTCTCAGCCATGAAGGCATCGGCCATGATCCCGAGTGCCGGCATCTCGTAGGTCTTGCCGGTCTCGAACCCAAGGCTCCTTGCCCGCTCCCACAGGCTCGACAGGCTTGAGGTCGACGCGGCACTTTCCGAAGCCGACCCCGACACCGAAGCGCCACCTGCGTTGCAACCTGCCAAAGCCAGCCCGAGCAGGGCAGGTACCGTCATCCGATACCGGATCATCGTTCACGCTCCATCACGAGATTGCGCAGTTCGGTGCGGTCGCGCTCGAGGTCGGCGCCGGACCCGGTGAGCCTTGTTTCGAGCTCGGCGGCGCGCTTGCGCAGGCGGGCCAGCTCGGCAGTGGTATCGGCGTCGCAGGCGGTACGCGGCTGTCCGCTGGCCGCGGCCCAGTCGCGCTCGAAGCCGGCTACGAACGCTGCCCGGTCCGCCCGCGCGACGGCGGTGTCGCGTTCGACCCGCACGTCGACATGCCCCTGCCACGATACCGCCAGCCATGTCAGCACCGCCGCTACCGGAGCCGCCAGCAGCGCGCCTGAAGCAGCGCCGGTCAGCGCCACGGAAATCGCGCCAGAAATGAAGTAGAAAACAGAAGGGTCGAGGCTCTGCCTCGATCAGTATTAGTCCACACCCTACGCACGCGTGCAATCCTCAAAGCGTTGTCGATGCGTGGTCGCATTCGACTTCGCAATAAGCTCAAACACAGAGCGATTGTTCTCGTCAAAGATATATTTGTACCGAAAAAAGCGTAGTCTATACAGCATGCGCTGAGGACTGGACATGCCACGCGTAATGCTAACTGCAAGAGTGACCGATACCCAGGCAGCAGTGCTGAAAGGCTATGCGGCCGAGGCTGGTCTGCCACTATACCAGGCGACGGTTCGGGCGCTCGAGCTGGGCATCGCCGCGCTGGTCGGGGGGCGGGGCGTGGAAGCGGTTCCGGTCGTGTCGGCCGGTCCCACCGGGAGCGAGATCGATGGTTTGCGCGACGCGGTCGAACGGCTGACGCTGCGTGCCGAGCTGGCCGACCGGTTGGCCCAGCGCACGCTGTACGCTGCCGGTGCCGCCTATGCCGCGGCACTCGCCGGACCGGGGGACGGCGAGGAACGCCTCGCCCAGATCGCGAGCGATGCCGACCGGATCTTCGAGCGCCAGCTCGCCCGCGCACAGGAACGATAGAAGGGGAAGTGGGGGACACATGGCAGACGACGCGCAGACCTATCGCGGACGGGCGATAGCGGCACGTAGTGTAGCGGCAGGCTCGAGACTGCCCAATGTCAGGGACCGGGCGCTTCGCTCGGCTTCGCGCTGGGACGAACTGGCTACCCATGCCGAGCGCGCCGAGCTGGCGGCGATGGGGCGGCGTGTTCGAGCGGACCGGCCTGCCGTCGTCGATAGCACGAATGCTGACTGCGGCGCTGCCGACCCTGTGCCGGCCTGAGCGATGACGACCCATGCCGAGATGCTCTCGCGCGGCCAGGCAAGCCGCAACCGTCACTGGGCCGGGGTCAACGCCCGTGCCCAGGTCGGTGCGATCCTGATCCTGCTGTGCGCCGGGGTCGGAGCGGTCGCGGGCTGGAAAACTGCGCCCGACCTCATGCAACGCGGGGCCGTCCTGTACCTGAAGGTGCAGGGCCGCGAGCTGCTCGATCCGTTCGCCCGCGACCTGCACACCGCCGAGGCCAACATCCGCGTCGCGATCCGCGACGAGATCCTCGATCCCAGGAGCCCGGCCACGCGCAGCCTGCACCGGTTGCTGTGGCGCATGGGCTTCTTCGCGATGCTGTGCGGCATCGCGATTGGTGTCCCGCTCTATCGCTGGCGCCGCCGCGCATGGTTGCAGGAAGGTGAGCGTGCCGGGCGTGACCGGACGGTCCGCGGTACCGAGCGGGTCAGTGCCACCCGGCTTGCCGGCATGGTCAGGGTTGCTCCCGCCGAGCGTCCGGTGATGATCGGGGGCGTGCCGGTGCCGCAAGGCGAGGAGGCGCGGCACTTCCTGTTTGCCGGTGCCACCGGTACCGGCAAGACCACCGCGATCTGGAGCCTGCTCGACCAGGTCGAGCGGCGCGGTCAGCATGCCTTCATCCACGACGTCGATGGCGGCTATGTCGCGCGCTACTACCGCCCTGAGCGCGGTGACATCATCCTCAACCCGTTCGATGCGCGCTGTGCCTACTGGAACCCGTTCGACGATGTCCGCTCGGCTTCCGATGCCGACCGCCTCGCCGGTTTCATCGTTACCAGGCCGGGTGGCAGCGGGGCTGGCGACGATGTCTGGTACGATCAGGCGCGGCTTGTTGTCGGCGCGGTGATCCGCCGCTTGTGGGAACAGGGGCGCGGCAGCGTTGCCGAGCTGACCCGTGCGCTGCGCGATATGACCACCGACGAACTGGCGGCGCTGACCAGGGGTACTGAGGCAGCGAGGGTATTCCAGAAGGATGCCGACAAGGCCACCGCCAGCGTGCTGTTCTGCCTCGCCGAGGCCGCGAGGATCGTCGGCACGCTGAAGTCCGATGCGGGTGATGGGCCGACGATCAGTTTTGACGACTTCTACCAGTCGCTGCCCACCATCGAGGGGGCAAAACCGTGGATCTTCCTCGCCTCGCGCAAACGCAATTTCGCTGCGGCCAAACCGCTGCTCGGCTGCTGGCTCGACTGCGCGGTGGCGGCGATCCTCGACCGGCCGATCCGCGGCGCGCCGCGTGCGTGGCTGGTACTCGACGAGCTGCCTGCGCTCCCACGAGCATCCGGACTGCTCACCCTGTTGCCCGAGGGGCGCAAGTTCGGCGCGGCGGTGGTGATCGCGTTCCAGGCGATCGGTCAGCTGCGCGACACCTATGGGCAGAATGCGGCGGGTACGATCGTCGGCCAGACCGGTACCCAGCTGCTCATGCGCTTGGGCGATCCCGAGAGCACCAAGTGGGCGACCGAACTGTTGGGACGGTCCGAGATCGAGGAGCATCGCTCCTCCGCCTCGCTCGACAGCGATGCGTGGAGCGACAAGGGATCGCTGTCGACGACCCGGTCGACCAAGCCGGTCGTGCTCGACAGCGAGATCGGCAACCTTGCACCGTTGACCGGCTTCCTGCGCCTGTCGGGGCTGCCGATCGCCCAGGTGACGATCGACCGCCGACACATGGAGCGGCCCGACATCGCCGAGCCGACCGTACCGCTGCCGGTAGCGCCAGTAGGCCCAAGTTCTGCGCACCCAGCGGATACCGCCTTGCCGCCAGCCAGGGACCGTACCGCGGGCGGGGCGCTGTAGGTGGTGGCCAGCGTCGCCGCGCTCAAAAGCGCGGCACAGGCCTCGAGCTACTACGAGTCCGACGACTATTATTCGGAAGGCGGCGAGGCACCGAGCGCGTGGTTCGGCGAGGGAGCCAAGGCGCTCGGGCTGGAGGGTGAGGTCAACCGCGCCGACTTCCGCCGCGGGCTGGAAGGCGATCTGCCGAACGGTCACCAGCTCGGCACCGTCCGCAACGGCGAGCGCGAGCACCGCCCAGGATGGGACGTGACCTTCTCCGCGCCGAAGTCGGTATCGATCATGGCCGAGGTCGCCGGCGACCGGCGGTTGATCGCGGCGCATGACAAGGCGGTGCGAACCGCGCTTGGCTATATCGAGCGCCATGGTGCGGCGACCCGGGTACGTGAGGGCGGCGAGATTCATACCGTCGCGACCGGCAAGCTGGCGGCGGCGACCTTCCGTCACAACACCAGTCGTGCCCAGGATCCGCAGCTGCACACCCATGCCGTCATTCTCAACGCCACGCAGGACAAGGCGGGGACGTGGCGCAGTGTCGAAAGCCTGGCGTTCTTCCGCATCTACAAGGATGCCGGCGCGATCTACCGCCAGGCACTGGCGGAGGGCGCTCGCCAGCTTGGCTATGACCTGCGCGAGGGTAAGGGCTCGACCTTCGAGCTGGCGGCGGTGCCCGAGGCCGCGATCCGTGAGTTCAGTGCGCGTGGCAACCAGGTCGAGGCAGCGCTGGCCGAGCGTGGCAAGACCCGCGCGGAGGCGACCGCCGCCGAGAAGGCGGTGCTGACGCTGGCCACGCGTGAAGCAAAGCAGGAGATCCCGCGCGAAGCGCTGGTACCGGGCTGGCGGGTGCAGGCCGATGCTGTCGGGTTCGGCGATGTTCAGCGGACGGCGGCCGTTGCGCAGGCGGAGGCCAATGCAGCGGGGATCAGGCCGAGGAGCCTTGCCGATACCGGGCGGGCAGAGATCGCCGCCACGCTGGCGGTTGCGGCGGCCGCACGGCATCTGTCCGAGCGTGAGGCGGTATTCGGGGCGGCTGCGCTCGAAGCTCGTGCTGGTGAGCATGCCAGCGGGCGGGTGAGTACGGCTGAGATTGCGGCAGCGGTCAAACGGGCGATGGTGGGGGGCGAACTGATCGCGCGCGAGCGCGGTGCGGCGGGACAAGGGTTCACCACCCGTGAGGCGGTGATGACCGAGCGGCGGATGCTGGCGATCGAACAGGGTGGCCGCGGGGCTGCCCCGGCACCGCATGACCGGCAGGAGGCGGTGCGCACGGTCACCACCGCTGCATTCTTTGGCGAGGCGCGCGGGCACCAATGGACCGAGGGTCAACATACCGCAACGGTCGGACTGCTAACCGGGCGCGACCGGGTAGCAGGCGTTCAGGGCTATGCCGGGACCGCCAAGACGACCACCGTGCTTGCCACCTATGCCGATGCCATGCGCGGGGCGGGTTACGAAGTCCGTGCCTTTGCGCCCACCGCCGCTGCGGCAGGCGTGCTCGGCGAGGCGATTGGTGCCAAGGGAGAAACGGTCGCCAGGGCAGTGCTGACCGGCGAGCAGCTCGTCACCGAGGCACGACGGGGACGTGAGGCGTGGATCATCGACGAGGCATCGATGGTCGGTGCGCGTGATATGGCGCGGGTGCTGGGCCTCGCCGAGCGGGCCAATGCCCGCGTGGTGCTGGTCGGTGACGTGAAGCAGCTCGGCTCGGTCGAGGCGGGGCGTGCCTTTGGACAGCTTCAGGATGCCGGCATGACGACGTTTGTGCTCGACAGGATCGTGCGCCAGCAGAATGACCTGACGCGCGAGGCGGTGCAGGCGACGATTGCCGGTGACGGACGGCGCGCATTGGAGGCGTTGGAGCGCGGCGGTGGTAGGGTGGCCGAGATCGCGGACGCCGGCGACCGGCGGGCGGCGATGGCGCGTGACTATGCTGCGCTCATCCCTGATCAGCGCGCGCGTACGCTGGTGATGGATACGACGCGCGAAGGGCGTGAGCTGCTCACCCAGGCGATCCGGGCTGAGCTGCGCAACGATGGTACGCTGGGGCGGGAGAGCGTCAGCGTCGCTACGCTCGAGAGCAAGGGGCTGACCCGTGAGGAAGCGCGCCATGCGCGGAGCTACGAGGTAGGCGACGTGGTGACGTTCCGGCGCGACTATGCGCGACAGGGGATTGAGAAGGGGCAGGCGTACCGGGTTGCCCGTGTCGATGGGAATGCCAACCGCATCGAGCTGCGCGATCGTGAGGGGCGGTCGATTGACTGGCGGCTCGACAAATGGGGACGGGGGCAGGTCGAGAGCTTTGTCGAGGTTGCCCGCGAGTTCTCGACCGGCGACCGGGTGCAGTTCACCCGCAATGATCGTGAGGCGGGGCGGGTGAACGGCGCGACCGCGGCGGTGGTCGGGATTGATACCGAGAAGCGCACGCTGACTGCAGTCGATGTGCGCGGGCGTGAGCATGTCCTGTCGCTTGATCGCGCTGGCGACCGGCATATCCGTCATGGCTGGGTTGGCACCGTCCATGGCAGCCAGGGGGCGACCGCTGACCGGTCGATGACCCATCTCGAAAGCTTTCGCGCCAATACCGTCGATGCCAGATCCGCTTATGTCGCGATTAGTCGCGCCCGCCTGCATGCTGCCGTCTACACCGACAGCAAGGACAAGCTGGCAGGTGCGATTCAAATGCGCAGTGGTGAGCGCCAGGCTGCTATCGCGTCATCGCGAATGGCTGGGCAGAATGAACATAGGAGGTCCGCACAAAACGGGAAGCTGGGCTTGGAGTAGCGTTTTTCCCTGTCTGTGTAAGCTGGAAACCATGATCGGCATGGCAGCATGACTCAAATATAGCGGTCTTCGAGAAAGCCGGTTTGGGACCTAGGCGGCGTGGACAAATTTGAGCCAGTATCTGGCGGTGGCGAGGTGGACCATGCCGAGGAAGCTGCTGGCGAGCTGGTCATAGCGGGTGGCGATGGCGCGGTTGATCTTGAGGTGGCCGAACATGCGCCCGATGCGATTGCGCTGCTTGTAGAGCGTCCGGTCATGCTCGATCTTCACCCGGCGGTTCGATCGACCGGGAATAACGGGCTTGATATTCCGTTTGGCAAGGTCGGCACGGATGGCGTCGGCATCGTACCCCTTATCGGCCAGCAGCGCATCTGGTGTGCGCTCGGGCAGGACGATCAGGGCGTCATACGCCTTGCAGTCTGCCGCCTCGCCGCCGGTCAGGTGGAAGGCGAGCGGTCGCCCGAGTGCGTCAGCCAAGCAGTGAAGCTTACTGGTGAACCCGCCCCGCGAGCGGCCAAGAGCGCGTCGATGAGCCCCCCTTTTCCGCCCGCTGCCGAGACGTGGGCGCGAACGGTGGTGCTGTCGATGCTATAGTGGCCGGTGTCGGCCATGATCTCGGCCAAGGTTACTGCCACGATCTCCCAGACCCCGGCCTCGCTCCACCGCCGGAACCGGCGATAGATGGTGTTCCAGCTCCCGTATTTGGGCGGCACATCACGCCATGGCGCACCGCACCGCAGCCGCCAGAGTATGCCGTTGATGATCGAGCGGTTCTGTTCGGGAGGCCTGCCACGGCTCCGGTTCTTACACTCGATCGGCAGCAAGTCCTTCAGGATGCGCCATTCCGCCTCGGTGAGATCGCCCCGGCTCAAGCCTGCCTCCAAAAGACAGCGTTGAATCAACCCTCTTCTGCTGGGTCAATCACCTTCGAGCTGCGTGGTTCGCTCGTCCCCAGCAGAAAGCTCCCAACGCGACGGGGATGCCGAAGAACAGCGCATATACCCACCAATATTCGGCCACCATCGTTGGCAGCGTGGACGGCTCAAGCAGCGGAAGGAGCAGCGGAAACAGCATAATGGGAGGCGTCAGCCAAAGCGCCACTGCCGCCCTTTTCCAGAGCGTGGCCGTTGTCGGCGGTGTCACGAACCAGCGCCATGCCCTTCGGATCAGATTCTGCGATCCCACCATACGAGGATCATACACCTCAACGCCTACCGGCAAACATCATTGTGCAGGAATTTGTCCACGCCGCCTAGCTGTTAATTCAGTAGGGCATTCTGTTGGACAGGGCTAAAGAGCACGGATCGCGCCAGTTTATGGCTGGTGCTTTATCTCGATCGCACACGTACTGCCCCTCCAACTTTTTTAGTTGCAGCGCAGCATAAATATGCCGATGGTGTGATCCGCACGTTTGAATGGACGGCATAGTTAGAAATCCCTAAGGCACAACAGGTGCATGAAATCGGCAATCGAATTGGTTCCGTTTTCTCGACAATATTTTTGCAATGACTTGCGTGAGTGGCCGGGGAATGAAGATCGCGGTTTTCGGGCTCGGCTATGTGGGGCTCTCCAACGCCGTGCTGCTAGCGCAGCATAGCGAGGTCGCGGCGGTCGATATTTCAGCCGAACGGGTCAACCTGCTGAACGCCCGTCAATCGCCGATCGTCGATACCGAACTGGAAACATTCCTTGCTACGCGCAAGCTCGATCTCACCGCCACGCTTAATGCCGAACAGGCGCTGGCCGGCGCTGACTATGTGATCGTCGCGACGCCGACCAACTACGACGCGGACACCAACAAATTCGACACATCTTCGGTCGAAGCGGTGATCCGCACAGCGACTGCCGCGAACCCAGCGGCGACCATCGTCGTGAAGTCGACCATTCCGGTCGGGTTCGTCGAGGAAGTGCGCGTCCGCCTGAACGCGCCGCAGGTGATCTTCAGCCCCGAGTTCCTGCGCGAAGGCCGTGCGCTTTACGACAATCTTCACCCCTCGCGGATCATCGTCGGCGAACGCTCCGAGCGTGCGCGCATCTTTGCCGAGCTGCTGCTGCAAGGCGCGGAGGAGAAGGACGTCGAAATCCTTTTTACTGATGCGAACGAGGCCGAGGCGATCAAGCTGTTCGCCAACACCTATCTCGCGATGCGCGTCGCCTTCTTCAACGAACTCGACAGCTATGCCATCGCTGGCGGCATGGACACGCGGCAGATCATCGACGGCGTTGGATTGGACCCTAGGATCGGGCGGCACTACAACAATCCAAGCTTCGGTTACGGCGGCTATTGCCTGCCCAAGGATACGAAGCAGTTACTCGCCAACTATTCCGACGTGCCCCAGAACCTGATCCGCGCGATCGTCGACGCGAACCGCACCCGCAAGGATTTCCTCGCCGACCAGATCATCGCGCGTAAGCCGCGCACGGTCGGCGTATTCCGTCTAGTGATGAAGGCGGGATCGGACAATTTCCGCCAATCATCGATCCAAGGGATCATGAAGCGCCTCAAGGCCAAGGGCATCGAGGTAGTAATTTACGAGCCAGCGATGGCGGACGACGAGTTTTTTGGTTCGCGGGTGCTACGCGATTTGGCCGCGTTCAAGGTGGAAAGTGACGTCATCGTCGCCAATCGCCGGACGGCCGATCTCGACGATGTCGGTGATAGGGTTTTCACACGCGACCTGTTCGGGTCGGACTGAATATTATTTCTTGATATTTTGTATTCTAAGGGGATCAATCAGTGAGCGGTAAGAAGGTCGCCCTCATCACGGGTGTTACGGGCCAGGATGGTTCGTATCTGGCGGAGTTGTTGCTGGAGAAGGGCTACGAGGTGCACGGGATCAAGCGGCGTGCGTCGCTGTTCAACACCCAGCGCATCGACCATATCTATCAGGACCCGCATGCGCCTTCGCCCGACCTGAAGCTGCACTATGGCGATCTGTCAGACACGTCGAACCTGACGCGGATCATTCAGGAGATCCAGCCCGACGAGGTCTACAACCTCGGCGCGCAGAGCCATGTCGCGGTGAGTTTTGAGGCGCCCGAATATACCGCCGACGTCGATGGGATCGGCACGCTGCGTCTGCTCGAAGCGATCCGGTTCCTGGGGCTAGAGAAGAAGACGCGCTTCTACCAGGCGTCGACCTCGGAGCTCTACGGGTTGGTGCAGGAGATCCCGCAGCGCGAGACGACGCCCTTCTATCCACGCTCGCCCTATGCGGTGGCCAAGCTCTATGCATACTGGATCACGGTCAACTACCGCGAGGCGTACGGCATGTATGCCTGCAACGGCGTGCTCTTCAACCATGAGAGCCCGCGACGCGGCGAGACGTTCGTGACCCGCAAGATCACCCGCGGCCTCGCCAATATCGCACAGGGGCTGGAGCCCTGCCTGTACATGGGCAACATCGATTCCCTGCGCGACTGGGGCCACGCCAAGGACTATGTCCGCATGCAGTGGATGATGCTGCAGCAGGAGACGGCGGAAGACTTCGTCATCGCGACCGGTGTACAGTATTCGGTGCGCGAGTTCATCACCTGGTCGGCGAAGCATCTGGGCATCAGCTTGCGCTTTGAGGGCGAGGGTGAGGCCGAGATCGGCATCGTCGAGGCGGTCGAGGGCGAGGATGCGCCGGCGGTGAAGGCGGGCGATGTGATCGTGCAGATCGATCCGCGCTATTTCCGTCCGGCCGAGGTCGACACGCTCTTGGGCGATCCGACGCGCGCCAAGGAGAAGTTGGGCTGGGTGCCCGAGATCAGCGTGCAGGAGATGTGCGCCGAGATGGTCGCCGAGGACCTGAAGTCGGCCAAGCGCCATGCGCTGCTGAAACAGCACGGCTATGCGCTGCCCGTGTCGCTTGAATCGTAAGGACGGCTAGATGCGGATCTTCGTGGCAGGGCATCGCGGCATGGTAGGCGGCGCGATCGCGCGCAAGCTGACCGAGCGTGGTGCCGAGGTGGTGACGCGCACCCGCGCCGAACTCGACCTGACCGACCAGCAGGCGGTGCGCGGCTTCTTCGCCGAGGCAGGGGTCGACGGCGTGGTGCTGGCGGCGGCCAAGGTGGGGGGCATCCACGCCAACAACACCTATCCGGCTGACTTCATCTACGAAAACCTGATGATCGAATGTAACGTCATTCATCAGGCGTTCGCGAGCGGGGTCCGCAGGCTGTTGTTCCTGGGGTCGTCGTGTATCTATCCGCGGGCGGTCGCGCAGCCGATGCGCGAGGATGCGCTGCTGACGGGCGTGCTCGAGCCAACCAACGAGCCGTATGCGGTCGCCAAGATCGCAGGGATCAAGCTGTGCGAGAGCTACAACCGGCAGCACGGCACCGACTATCGCAGCGTCATGCCGACCAACCTTTATGGTCCAGGGGACAATTTCCACCCCGAGAACAGCCATGTGATGCCAGCGCTCATCCGCCGCTTTCACCAGGCAGTCCAGTCGGGTGCGGACAAAGTGGTGATCTGGGGCACGGGCACGCCCAAGCGCGAGTTCCTCCATGTCGATGATATGGCGGAGGCGTCGCTGTTCGTGTTCGACCTCGACAAGGCGACTTATGATGCCAACACCGACCCGATGCTGAGCCATATCAACGTGGGATACGGCGAGGACGTGACCATCGGCGAGCTGGCGCATCTGGTGGCTGAGGTGACCGGCTTTGGCGGCGAGATCGTGTTCGACACGAGCAAGCACGACGGGACGATGCGGAAGCTGATGGATTCGAGCCGGCTCGGTGCCATGGGCTGGAAGCCTTTGGTCGCGCTGGCCAACGGCGTGCGCGAAACCTACCAGTGGTTCCTCGACCAACACTCCGTCGCAGAACGGTGAACCTTCCGGCGTCGCCTGCCCTTTTGAGCAGGCGACGCCATGCTGCTAGAGCAGATTCCGTTCAGTACGCATCGTATCCGGCAGCGGCGAAGTAGTTGGCGCACTCAGCGGGCGTGTAGGTGTCGATGGCGGCGCCGATGGCGCGGGACAGGTCGTCGACGGTGCGCG